>JAMXLK010000145.1 GCA_024281075.1 Vulcanimicrobiia bacterium | reverse complement strand
ACGTCAACGATTTGACGACGCCGGTCGACTTGAATCCCGCCGGCTTTTCGTACTCTGAAGCGTACGCGGTGAGGGGTAAACTCCAGGTGGGGTACGCATTCTCAAGCGTGACGAACTCAAACCACGCCATTCTTTGGCACGGATCTGCCGCGAGTGTAAAGGACCTCACGCCCTCCACGCTATCGAGCGCCTACGCCACCGGCTTAGGCACGAAGATCCAAGTCGGCTGCGGCACTCCGTTAGGGATGAGCGCGACCCACGCGCTGCTGTGGCATGGCAAGGCCAAGAGTATGAAGGATCTTCAACCTTCGGGATTCACCGATTCGTGTGCTCGCGCTGCCCAAGGAACGGTGCAAGTGGGCTACGGACACATCGCCAGCTCGGGCGCGCTGCATGCGCTGCTCTGGCAAGGCAGCGCAACGACCGTCGTCGACCTTCATCAGTACTTGCCCTCGACGTTCACGAGTTCCGAGGCGTACGCAATCGATGCCGCGGGCGATATTCTTGGCTCTGCGTACTCGACCAGCACGGTTAGTTGGCACGCAATCATTTGGCACCCCTGAGTTTTACCGGCTCGATGTAAACGTAGGCGGCTTCAGCGTGCCAACGCACGACGTGTCTGGCGCACGGCGCGGAGCGGTGTAGAACGAAACGATGACTGCTTGGGCGCACCGAGACCACGGTGAAACCGTGTGCCCGACGCCCGGGATGCTGATGATGGTTGCGCGGGAGAGTCGCGATGCTGCGGCTTTTGCGCCCGCGAGAGAAGTCAACGTATCGAATGTGCCGGAAATAAGCAGCGTCGGAATGCTGCTTGCGACCGGGGCGTGCATTGATTTCGGAGCGGCCGGCACTTTCAAAACGTCGCGACAGTCTTCATTGACGTATGCCCAGCCGCCGACGCCCTCGCGCGTTATCGAGGCCGGATAGTCCGGAAACGCTTTCCGCCCGGCCACCGCGAGATCTTGCGGTGTTGCAAACGGATAGTCTTCACGGCACGTGACGCCGAAAGCGAGGCCGTCGCCGAGTGCAGGTGCGCCAGGGCTGTATGGTGGCGCTCGAGCGGCGCGATCCTTCGCGACCGCTTCGATTGCATCGCCGCGGCCGTCGGCGAGCCCGGTGATTCGATCGGGCACGGCCTGGAGGGTCGGCACGCTATACGTCTGGTTGCGCAGCCAGTCGATCAACGCGCTGCCGTCGAGCACGACCTTGATATTCTTGCCGGTGTTAGGGTCGGCGATCGTTGTCGTCAGCGGCGTGGCATCGAGCTTGTTGACCAATCGCGTAAAGGTTTCTTCGAGATGCGGATGTGCCGCATTGCAAGCCGCTTCCGCTGCGCAGGCGTTGAAGATGTTTTTAAAGCCATAACGCGCGTTCCACCAGTTTGCTGGGATGGTGTAGGTCGTCGGTAGAACCGAATCGAGGACGACGCTGCGGATCCCTTCGGGATGGTCGCGCATGAGCGTCTGCGCAAGATACGTGCCGTACGAGTTGGCATAAACGTTCCATTCAGAAATGCGCAGCACTTTACGAAGATCTGCGAGATCGGCGGCGCTCTCGCTCGAATTATATGGACCGAGATCGGCGCCGGCAGCGGTGAGCTCGCGCCGGCAGGTTTCCGTTGCCGCCAAATGGGCGCGCTCTGTTTGCTCGGAATAGAAGCGAAGCCCAAGAAGCTCTCTAGCAAAGTTATTAGTCGCCGCACAGATTAGCGCCGGCTTCGAAGACCAGGTGCCGCGCTGACTCACCACCCAGATGTCCCGGTCGCGAATGAAGTTGGCGGTGATAATCGCGTTGATCTCAAGCGGAGCAATATCGCCGGGTCCGCCTTCGAGGTAGAGGATCGGATCGGGCCGCCTTTCCGGCGATTGTGCTCGATGGAGCGCAACCATGAGGCGGATGGCGTGGCCGTTCGCTTTGCTGCGATCCTCGGGGACGACAAGATAGCCGCAGCGAGCGTGTGCGAGCCATTCTACGCCCGTAAGGTGCACGCACGGCGCCGGCTCGAATCGCGGCACCGCCGCGGGCACTACAGTAGAAGCAGTAGCCCGCGGCATGCGCGGTGACACAACAACCGCGGCGAGCATGAGAAAGACTCGTAATGTACGGCTCATGATACAGAGTTTGGGATCGGACTTCTTGGCATTGTCCGCCCCTTCGCCGTTCGGACAAGAGTGCCCAGCGGGCGGGTTCAGGGAGCGCGCTCGGCGGCTTTCACCACTTCCTCGATCATGCGGCCGAAAACAATCCCATGAAACGGCAGAATTGCGTACCAATAAAGATAGCCCCATAGGCCGCGCGGCTCAAAGAACGCCGTCTGTACGAGCGTGCTTCTTACCGAAGACAGCGACTCCGTTTCGAACTGCAGCCACGCGCGGCCGGGAAGCAGCATCTCTGCGCGCAATCGCAGCATTCGGCCCGCGTCATATGCTTCAACCCGCCAGAAGTCCAGCGCGTCTCCGACGCGCAGTGTTTTCATCGAGCGGCGCCCTCTGCGTAGTCCAGAGCCGCCGGCGATACGGTCAATCCATCCCCGCAAACGCCATAACCAATCCGATGCAAGCCAGCCGCGTTCGCCCCCAAGTGAAGAAAAAATCTCCGCCGTTCGCGTCGCCGGCGCTCGAACGATCCGCTGGCGTCGATCGACGAGCATTCCCTCTCTTAATCCGGTGAACTCGCCTCTGGGGTTTTGAGCGGCAAAAGCATCGAACCACGTCGACTCTCGGTCGGCGCTGTGGGAGCGATCGAGTGCCAGCGAAAGCGCCTGCTCGAATGTCTGCGGATGAATCCACGGAAAATCTCGCGCGGCGGCCCCGTCCCGAACGACGACCTCGTTGTAAAGCCCCGCAATGAGCGGGCGTGCCAGACGCGCGGGCACGGGCGTTATGAGGTGCACCCAATATGATGAAAGCTTTGGCGTAAAGAATGGCACGATGAAGATGCGCCTGCGTAACCCTCGCATTGCGGCATAACGAAGCATCATCCCATGATACGTCTCGATCGTAGCGCCTCCGATCTGATAGGTGCGATTCTCTAAAGGGCGCGAAAGCGCGCCGATCAGATACGACAAGACGTCTCGCACGCCAATCGGTTGACAGCGCGTAAGGACCCACCGCGGCGCGATCATCACCGGAAGACGCTCGGTGAGATAGCGCATCATCTCGAAGCTGATCGAGCCGCTGCCGACGATTTGCGCCGCACGGAATTCGATCACCGGGACGCCGCTCTTCCGCAGCAGGTCGCCTACCTCGTGCCTGCTCTGCAAATGCGTCGACAAGCCGTCGCGAGAGTCGCCGAGGCCTCCCAAATAAACGATGAGTTTGAGCCGCGCTTTTTTTGCTGCCGCACCGAACGCTTTCGCGGCGCGGCGGTCGGCGTCGGCAAACTCAGTCGTCGAGCTCATCGAATGGACAAGATAATAGGCGACGTCACAATCCGCGAGCGCCTTCTCGAGGGTAGCCGATTCGTCGATGCTGCCCTCGACGATCTCAACCTCTGCGGGAAACCGCCCGTCGAGCCGATGTGCCGCTCGAGCAAAGCAGCGCACCGAATACCCCTGCTCGTGAAGGCGCGGTACGAGTCTTGTGCCGATATAACCGGTTGCACCGGTGACGAGTACGCGCACGACTTCTTAAAGGAGTATATGCGACAAGAGCTAGAGCTCGAATTTCGTGGGCGGTACTTTGCGGACGCAACTCGTGTCGGCCTTGGTCAGCACGTTAAAGAACGACCGCGTGATGGCATACGCGCACGCGTTTGCCGCGGTAGAGGGGCTGCCGAACGCGACGTGCGCGATGTTCGGGATCGTGACGACGACCGAGTTCGGCAGCCTCTTTGCGACGTAGTACCCAAACGACGCCGCGGTTTGGCCGTCGTACTGAGCGTTGAGAATAAGTACCGGCAGGCGGCTTTCGGTTGTTGCTCGTACGAGTGATGAAACCGGCGAAACGTTCCAGTCCCGACAGTTCTCGCGCATGAACGGCAAGGTTCCATTTCGTAAGATCGAGGTGGGGAACGTCGGAAACGCGCGCCGGCCGGCTGCAATCACGCTCAGCTCCGTTTCGTACGGCACCCACTCGCCGCACGAGACGCCATAGAACAAGCCGTTGCCGAGAACGCCGATACTGCTCGCGTCGAGTTTCGGCGCGGCCCAGGTCGAGGCGATCGGTGCCGCATTGCCGTGGGCGAGCGCGTCAATCGCTGCGGGAACTTTCGCCGCGAGATGCGTTCCCGGCGAGACCGTCCATTGCAGCAGCATGCCGCCGCTGATCTTGACGCTAACCTTGCCCGAATGCCCGGGGACGGCAACGGTTACCGTTTTTGGCGCTGCTTCGTATTGGTTGACGAGTCGCCGGAACGTTGCACCGATGTCGCCATAGCGCTTTCGGCACGGCGCTTGCCGCCGACACGCATCGAACACGGCATTGATGCCCTCGCCGGCACTCGTCCAGGCCGCGCCGGCGCCCGCGAGCGACGGCGGAAAGATGCCGTCGATCGCAACCGATCGGATTCCGCTCGGATGGTCTCTCAGGTATGTGAGCGCGACATCGGTTCCGTACGATATGCCGTAAACGTTCCACCTCGCAATGTGCAGCGCGACGCGCAGATCGTCGTAATCTGCCGCGCTCTCCAACGTGTTGTAGGCGCGGAGATCGGACGTTTTGACGGCGAGCTGTCGGCGACACTCGAGCGTCGCGACGGAGTACGCCTTACCTGCCGCCGCGGAGTCGGCTGGCATGTTCAACGTTTCCTCCGGCCATCGGTCGACCGACGGGCACGCGAGGCGCGGCTGCGCGGTGTACGTGCCGCGCTGCGACATGAAGATGACGTCGCGATCGGCGTTCAACTTGCCGGCCGTGGCCATTGGAATCTCGGTGACCGCGTCGTCGCCGGGACCGCCGGCGAGCCAAACGATGGGATCGCGCTTCTTGTGCCCTGTCGCTGCCGCGACGATTGCGACGGAGAGCCGGATTTTCGACGCGTTTGCACGATGCCGGTTTTCGGGCACGATGAGCTGCCCGCAGCGTGCTACTTTCAACTCCGCAATCGGCTTCGGCGGTGCCGGGCACGGACCGGGAACGAAAACGGCCGTCGGCGAGGGTGCATTCGTAGCAACGCTTGCGCCCGCGGGCAATGCCAGCAGAGCGCACGCAGCCAAAGCCGGCCCCAGTATGAGTTTCACCTTGCAGCCTTCTAGTACGTAAGTGATGGCGCACACTTCGGGTCGTAGCACGGATCTTCCACCCACGTCCGTTAAACAAAGCCGCGCTTGGGTAGATGCAAACATGCCGGACAGGCGTCGTATTCTGAGGTTCCAAGCTGCATACTATTGCGCGACCGGGCTGATGCCGCTCGTATCGATGCGCTGTTTCGAAGCCGTGACCGGTAAGAAGTGCGATCGCTGGCTGGTACAGATGGTGGGGTTGTTGGCAACGGCAATCGGCATCTCGCTGGGATTAAGCAGCGTTTCGGAAGAGATCGAGCCCGCGTCGCTGGCCCTCTTCTGCAGTTCGGCTCTCGCCTTTGCCGGCATCGATATCGTTCATACGTGCCGGCGCCGTATTTCGCCGATCTATTTGGTCGATGCTGCAATCGAGCTTGTGGTTCTTGGCATCATGTTCAAGCCGGACGGCGGTCATCGAGACGGATAGTTCGGCAGTACGTCTAGGAACTATCAAGCGCTAGATCGACGAGCAGCGCGGAGTGATCCGAGAGCCGGTCTTGTCGAAAAATATGGTCGTACTCCGCCGCCTCGAGCAGCGGTAGCAGCTTCTGCGAGATCAAAGCCTTGTCGATGCGCCAGCCGGCATAGCTGCGGTAATCGGGATCGCGCCGAAACGGATACCAACTGAACTCATACTGCTCGGGGTGCAGGTGCGCCCACGCTTCCGTCCATTCTTGCTCGAGTTCGGCGTACAGGTCGGCGGTACTGAATTCGTCGCGCAATCGTCCGGATCGCACGTTGATCTCGATGTCGGTCTCGTTTCGCCCCGAGTTAAAATCTCCGATGCAGATCGCATTGTCGCCGGCTTCGTTATGCCGGCGCGCGGCGGCGATCAGACAGCGCAGATGCACCCGCTTACGGTCCTGTCCGGGCAGATAGACGCCGTACAGTTGAAGGCTGGCAAACTTCGCGAGTAAAACCGCGTTCGGGTATTCGTCGTCTGCAAGGCCGAACGGATTTTGTAGCGCGACAAACGACTGCGCCGCTGCAATGAGAACTCCGTTGCCGGTTGTTTCCGTGTAGGCGTGATAAGCGAGGCCGATTCGTTGCAGTTCATCACGAAGCATCGCGCCTGCGGAAGTATTACGGTACTCTGAGAAAATCGCGATTTCGGCGTCGAGATACGAGACGCGGCGGACGATCGGCGCAATCGTTCCGGAATTCCCGCCTGCTCGAAGATTGAGTGCCAATAGCCGCAACGGCGCTTCCTAGTCGCGATGCTCGTCGCGGACCCGACTCACTTGCTCGCGTCCAATGAGCCGTCGCAAAAGGAACGCGCAGTCCGACAAAGGAGACCCGAAACCCATGCCACTCTATCCCCCGTGCTTCGCGAAGAAAAACGGAATGCCCCGAGTTGCCGACCTAGGAAACACCACCATACGAGGGCTAGCTGCGGCGTTGCGTCGTATCCACGTAGCCGCAGAACAGCCGCAGCGGTTAGTGAAAGACGATGGAGGCAGGCTATGTCACTAGAGGCGTGGAGTACCGTTGCATCCTTCGGTACTTTTCTCGTTATCGCGTCGACTGCAATCGCCGCGCTCGTTCAACTGCGTCACACGCGATCGAGCAACCAGATCGTGGCAGTCACCGAGATGCGTGAGACGATCGAATCCGACAGGTTCAGGGAAGCCCGACGATTTGTCGTCGAACAGATGCCTAAGCTCCTTGCGGATCCAGCGGAGAGAAACAAGTTGGGAGGCGAAATCTTTCCGCCTGAATGGGACGCCGTGCGCGACGTGGCAAACTTCTTTGAAACCATGGGCGCATTCGTAAAGCTGGGGATCGTCGACGAGGCCCTTGTAACGGATCTGTGGGATGGCGTCGTGTTCGGATACTGGAAACAGCTCGAACCGGTCACCATGATCAGGCGCGACGTCAGTAGTCCTGGCCTCTGGGATAATTTTGAATATTTGGCCGTGATTTGCGAGGACTCGCTATCGAAGACTAACGGCGACCACTATCCACGTGGAATTAGACGCATGAAGATCGACAAGACGTCGCTGGACATAGTCGCCGCCTTTGAAAAGGATCGGACTAATTGAATGGCTGGCGGCTCGACCCTTGGTGGGTCAGACGTCATGGATGCGATATTCGCGGCATTAGCATTTAACGCGTGTCACAGAGAACAAACGCGGTGCGCTCTTTGTGACGGAGGACACGTTAAGCCTTCGGCGCCGAATCGTTCCACACGCACTTAGCGTTTGCGACGACGGCTAAGCGCTGAACGGCGAGTCACCCCGCTGCCCTCCTGTAGCCCCTTGACCATTCACTTCTTCACAAGGAGGCCTATCGCATGCGTCTGCTTATTTCGGCGATCTGCACAACGATCGCCATCAGCTTCGTTGCTGGTTGCGCCGGCAGCATGGGGTCTAGCGGCATTTCGCCGCTGGGTCTTAGCCCACAAGTGCGAAATGCTCCAATAAGCGTTTTTGACGACGCTGCCCCACCCCGTTTCGTATCGGTCG
>JAMXLK010000144.1 GCA_024281075.1 Vulcanimicrobiia bacterium | reverse complement strand
ACTGGGCCGTACGCCGGCGGGCAACCCTTCGCGCGGTTGCCAAATCCTGTCGAATCAATAGGCCCGCGTTAATTTGACGCGCTTGCTGCGCGTGTTCTCTCAGTCGCCGAATCACGTCACGTGAAGCTTCGCCGAGCTTGAAGGAAGAAGTGCGCAATTCTTGGACGGACGACGGCGCCGTTGGACGGTTCATTCTTCATCCTTACCCCGGGACGGTCGTTGAAAACGCATTAGACCGCCCGCAACTGCTTATCTTCGCGCCTTGAGGGCTTGCACGGCGGTTTACTTTGTGATACAAAGTAAATAACTTTGCATCGCAAAGTATCGCTACACCGTGAGGACCTGCCGTGTTGAAACGACTAGTCGCGCTTGTCTTCATCTTCGCCTGCGCGAGCATCGCCTGGATGATACTCGGAGCGACTCTGGTCGCACGAACGAGCGATTCGGATACGCAACAGCGCGAGAAGCTCAACGCTCAGTGGGGCAGCAATCAGACGCAATGGTCGCCGGAAGTCACCGCACGTTACGGGCGCAATAAGACGATGCCGGTCGCGCTGTCGGGCAGCCGCGTCAACGTCATTCTCAACTTGGAGCAGCGCCGCGACGGATTGCTTTGGTACAATTTGTATGACGTTCGCTTTAGCGCGCGTTACCTTATACGAAACAACACGCCGAGCTCGCATCTGAGCGTGAAGTTCAACTTTCCGTCGTCGGATGGAACGTATGCCGATTTTAACTTGACAATCGGTGGACGCTCCGTGGATGCCGCCGCGATTAACTCCGGTGACGCCGCGTTCGAGCTCCCGCCGGGCCGGGCGACGACGATCGCCATTGGGTATTCGTCTCGCGGGATGGGAACGTGGAACTACTGCTTGGGCAACGGCGTCAATGCGGTTAACGATCTTACGCTGACCATGGCGACGAACTTCAACGCGATCGACTTTCCACCCAATACGCTGCTGCCGACGTCGGAGGAACGGCTTTCGCACGGGTGGCGGCTGGAGTGGCGCTATCGGACGCTGGTGACCGGGCGCGGCATCGGAATGACGTTTCCCTATCCGCTGCAGCCCGGACCGCTCGCCCAGCGCATCACCTTCTGGGCTCCGGTCGCGCTGTTCTTCTACTTCTTCGTCATGCTCGTCATCACGACGCTGCGGCGCGTCGACTTGCATCCAGTCAACTACTTCTTCCTCGCGGCGTCATTCTTTGCGTTCCATCTGCTCTTTGCGTATCTCGTCGATCGCGTTCCGCTCGCCGCGGCATTTGCCATCTGTGCCATGGTAACGCTCTTTTTGACGATTACGTATTTGCGGCTCGTCGTGGGTTGGCGATTCGCCGCCCTCGAAAGCGGCGTCGCGCAGCTGGTCTATCTGATTCTGTTTTCGTATGCCTTGTTTAACGAAGGCTGGAGCGGCTTGACGATCACCATCGGCGCCATTATCACGCTATTCGTTGCGATGCAGGCGACGGGACGGCTTCGCTTCGGCGGCCGCGAGGACGCGATCTGGCCGGCCTAGAGATGCACTGCGAAACCGCTGAGCTCAAAATCCCGGTACGGTAAACGGCTCGAACTTGCCGCCCATGCCGTATTCCGTGCCGTAGGCCGGATCTTGTACCGGAAGCGCACCGACTCCGGTCTGAGCATCGCTGGTCAGATTGATATCGGTGTTGACCGGAGGCTCTATGCCGACGTTGGTAGCGGAACTACAGCCCCACAGTGCGATTGCGACGGCGGCTGTAAGAAATGGGAATCGCGGATTCATTCCGGTTCTCTACCGCAGCGTTGCCGCACTCGAAACCTCGCGGGTGTTTTTGGTACGTTGAGCGAACGAGCGCCTCTTGCGTTCGTCTCATTTTACGATCTTCGTTTACGCTAACGCAGGCGTCTTTTGCGACGGCTACATTTTGAGCAGCATAGGCCTTGCTCTCATCACCCTGACGCCGCGCTTTCAACTCGACGGCGTCATGACCGGCGCGATCGGCGCGGCAACGCTGTTCGGCATTCTCGTCGGCGCGCCGCTCTTCGGCCATTTCACCGACCGCCACGGCCGCCGCATCTTGATGATCGCCGATCTTTGCACGTTCGTCGTCGTGGCGATCGCACAGATTTTTGCTACGAACGTGTGGGAGCTGATTGCCTTGCGGTTCGTGCTAGGCTTGGCAATCGGTGCAGATTATCCGATTGCGACGGCGATCATCGCCGAGTTCATGCCGGCAAAGATTCGCGGCGCGGCCTTGAGCGCCGTCGAGGCGATCTGGTTTCTCGGCGCCGCGGTTGCCTACATCGCGGGCTATGCCCTCCTGCACACCGGACCGGATAGCTGGAAGTGGATTCTGGCAAGCCCCGCCGTCTTTGCCGCGGGCGGCTTGCTGCTGCGGGCGGCTGCGCCGGAATCCCCGATGTGGCTCGCGGCGCGCGATACCGGCGAGCTTCGGCGCGTTTCGTGGGCGACGATGTTTCACTCATCGTTTCGCGGCCCGCTTGCATTCGTCTCGGTGATGTGGCTGTTGCAAGTCGTGCCGCTCTTCGCCATCTATACGTATGCGCCGACGGTGCTGACAATGCTGCGCCTCAACGGTGAGGGATCGCCCGCCGGCAGCGTAGCGATTACCGCGGCATTCGCCATCGGCGCATTCGTCGCGATGCCGCTCATCGAAGCGTGGGGGCGGCGTCCAATCTGCATCGCAGGATTTGCGGTGGCGGTCGTCGCCTTCGCGCTTTTACCATTCGGCAACGGGCCGATCATCGTCGCGGCGTTTCTCGCGTATGCGATTGGGATGGGTGCGGCAACGGTGCTCGAGCTGGTCTATCCCGCGGAGCTCTTTCCGACTTCTATTCGGGCGTCGGCAACCGGATTCTCCGCCGCAGTTAGCCGGATCGGCGCGTTCGCGGGAACCTTTCTGCTGCCGATCGGGCTCGCGCACTTCGGCGTCAAAACCGTTATCTTAGGCGCGTCCGGGCTCTCGCTCGTCGGGTTGTTAATCGCAATACCTTGGGCTCCCGAAACAAAAGGCAAAGCGATCGCATGAATAAGATCCGGTTCGAAGCCTTCTCCGACGCCGTGTTCGCCTTTGCGATTACGTTACTGGCGCTCGGTTTCGTGCTGCCGGAGGTTCGCATCGCCACCAATCACGACCTCACCGTTGCATTGCTTCGAATGTGGCCCGACCTGATTGCGTTCACCTTGAGCTTCTTCGTGATCGGCCTCATGTGGCAGAACCATCACGCACTTTTTAGATACGTACACGACATCGACCGCCGCACGGTATTCTGGAACCTTCTGCTTTTGGCGGCAACTGTGTTGATACCGTTTGCTACGAAGACGCTCGGCTCGTACGCCGCGATGCCGGCAGCTGCGTTCTTGTACGGCGTCGTATTGACGGCGTGCGCGGCCTTTTTCAACCTCATGCTGGCCAATCTGGTTCGCGCACATGCCTTCACGCCGGAAGTCGACGACGCGGCGATTGCTTCGGCAGTCCGCGGCTATCGTCGAGGACTGATTGTCTACGCCGCCGTGACGCTGCTCGCGCTCGCCGTACCGATTATTAGCTTCGCCCTCTACCTTTTGCTCGTGATCTACTTCTTCGTTCCACGGCGCTCGCGCGCGGAGAATCCGATCACCGCGCGCGAGTGGTAAGATTCGGCGTGCGACTATACCGAGTTGTTGACCTTTAAGAACGCTTCGCCTTCTCTACTACCGTTGTGGAAAAAGACGAACCGCGCTTCGCACGTGCCGGTCATCGCACCGGCTCTGACTCTGTATAACGTGTTCGTCACGCGCGTAATTTTCGCGATCCCGGTAAGGCCGCCGCAATCGTTGTGCTGCACGACCGTGCCGTTAACGTGATGCTCGATGGTGACCGTAACTTTCTTCGGCCCGGGGCTTGAGGTCGTGAAGTCGATTTTGCACGGGGTTAAGCGGATTATTCCAATGTAACGACAGCCGTCGGGTGAAACCGGCGTCTGCGCGCTTGGCTGCGAGACTTGCGTCGTCGCGGCGCTGTTCGTGGCCGGAACCACCTGATGGGATCCGGCACAGCCGGCAAGTAGGCCGGCTGCGATGAGAATAATGATTGGTTTGCTCAAATTCGGGACTCCTCGAGAAGCATAGATGTTGTTGCGCGCCTTTACCCATTGAAGAATTCTCGAAACGCCCAACGTTCGAGGTTGCGGCAAGTGTGTGGGAGCCTGTCGTACGCTCCTACGCTGTTCATACCAGCACAAGGTTAGTTGCCCGTTTGCGGGCTATACGAGCGACGTGAGATATGGAATCGCGGCAGTGCTCGCGGTGCTCATCGGAATCGGCGCGGTGGTTGCGTTCTTCTATTCACGTACGAACGACGGGCCGGCGCATCTATGCGGGCTTTCGGTCGTGCAGCGCAGTCCAGTCGCGATCGCGCTGCTCGGAACACCGATTCGGCAACGCGGGCTAACGATGGGCCACGAGCAGTGGCTCACCGGCGGCTTAATCCGGAGGCCGCGTCACAATGAGAACGTGACGTTTTGGGTCGAGGGGCCAAAAGGCTCCGCCGCGGTACGCGCCTTTAGCAAACGCAGTCCCTTCGAATCGCGCCTCACCGTCATGCTGGTGTCGAATACGAGCGACTCGAGCTCCATCGTTTATGACGGGCCGATCGCTTGTCCGGAGTGGCGCGGCGACGTAACGCGTTAGTTAAAGCGCAGCTATGGCGTCGTCATCGGGTGCGGCGCCTGCTGCTGCGGCGGTGCCTGTTGCGGCGACCCCTGCTGCGGCGGCGCGCCGGTGCTGGCGTTCTTGTTCTTATTCTTCTTTTTCTTTTTCTTTTTGCAGCCGCCGTTGGGATTCTGCTGACACTTCTTCGCGTGTGGAAGAGCGGTTGCGGGCGCCGCGGGCGCCGCAGGATTCATCATGGGGGCTGGCGTCACTTGCGCGCTCGCGATCTCGGTCACGAAACAGATCGCGGCGGTCAAGGCAAAGACGGTACGCACGATCATCGGTATAGGGCCTCCGTCCGCCGATTGTACCATGCCTGGCGGCCGGTTGGTAATGCGGTGGAAGCGGCGACCCTACTCGCGGATGACGTAGAGCCACCACGGCGAGGAACCGCGCCGCGATTCGCGATCGTAATAGACTTCGAGCGTCGCGCCGTCGCTCGTCTCGAGCTCGAACCAATGGCGTTTGAGGTAGTTGTCGCCGCGATCGGCCTTACTCGAACGCCAACTGCGCCGAACCGCGGTGATTACCAGCGTTCGGCCTTCCCACGTAAATGCGTTTGGAACCGGCGGCTCGGCGCCGGTGGCTTGCGTGATGAATCCGTCGCCGGCGGGCGCAATCGGGCGGCTTACGAACCTGCGCATCGTTTTTACAACTTTACAACTTCGAATATCGCGCCGACAGTATAACGCGCCGCTCGATATGACAACCAAACATACGAGCCGAGAAGGGGCCGGACGAATCGGCCAATGAGTCGCGGTTCGCCGGCGTCCTTCCCGGTCTATCCGGCCGTCCACCGGGACGACCAAGGAGGGAACGTGCCGGCGTTAAGAATGGTTCCCGAGCCGTCACAAAATGATGGGCAGAAGCGCTTGATTTTTGGATATCGCTCGTGCTGCTGATTGGACGCGTTTTATGCGTATTTGGCCGTATCTGACCGTTATGGCGCTCGCCGCCTGCAATAATAACTTAGTCACGCTGGGCGACTGGCCCCAGCCCACGACGTCCGGCCCGCCTTCCCGAACCTTGTCGTACACGGGCAAGCAGCAATTGTTTACGGTGCCCACCGGTGTGACGCAGCTCGAAGTGACAGTCGACGGCGCTCAGGGCGCCGGCGCTGGATATGGCCCTCCGGGCGGTTTCGGTGCTGAAGTAGCCGCCACAATCCCGGTGAGATCCGGACAAGTGCTTATCGTGAACGTCGGCGGTCAAGGAAGTGTCGGAGGCAAGAATACGGCGAGCGGCGGCGGCTTTAACGGCGGCGGCAACGCATTTGCAAACGGTTTCGGTGGCGGCGGAAGCTCGGATGTGCGGACCGGTGCAGGACTGCAAAATCGCATCATCGTCGCCGGCGGGGGCGGCGGAAGCGGTGAAACGTTCCAATTCTTTAAGAAAAACGGTTCATATTACTGGTGCTATGGCGGGGGCGGCGGCCTAGGCGGCGCCGGGAAGGGTGGTCCCGGAAGCTACGGGTATTGCAACGGCGGCAACGGAGGCGCCGGCGG
>JAMXLK010000143.1 GCA_024281075.1 Vulcanimicrobiia bacterium | reverse complement strand
ACAGAGTGCATAGGCATAAGGGAGCTTAACTGCGAGACGGACAGGTCGAGCAGGTGCGAAAGCAGGGCTAAGTGATCCGGCGGTTCCGAATGGAAGGGCCGTCGCTTATCGGATAAAAGCTACTCCGGGGATAACAGGCTTATCTCCCCCAAGAGTCAAGTAGGGCTCCTCGCTCGAGCGATCGAGCGATGAACAGTGGCTCATATCGGTGAAACCCTTTACACAGGGCAATACCGAGGGAAGAGAGGTCGCCGCACATATTTTGTGCGAGCTACGTTCGACGCAGTCGAATACGCTATGCGAACTCTCCCTGTAACGACTTCTCGTTTGACACGAGAGATGGACGTGCTGCGCATTAGCGCAAATCTATCGCGTTCATAACACGCCACCATCTCGAAAGAGATGAAGGTATAGTCTGCGCTGCAAGTGATTGCAGAACGCCACATCGACGGGGAGGTTTGGCACCTCGATGTCGGATCGTCGCATCCTGGGGCTGTAGTTGGTCCCAAGGGTTGGGCTGTTCGCCCATTAAAGCGGTACGCGATCTGGGTTCAGAACGTCGTGAGACAGTTCGGTCCCTATCCGCTGTGGGCGTAGGAGATTTGAGGAGAGTGGACCCTAGTACGAGAGGACCGGGTCGAACGAACCGCTGGTGAACCGGTTGTTCCGCCAGGAGCATAGCCGGGTAGCTATGTTCGGATCAGATAAACGCTGAAAGCATATAAGCGTGAAACTGACTCCAAGATGAGATCTCAATCCCGTAAGGGTGAAGAGTCGTGGTAGACTACCACGTTGATAGGCCGGAGGTGGAAGCGCCGCAAGGTGTGGAGCTGACCGGTACTAATCGCTCGGATATTTTTAAACTGACGCCCGTTCCCGCGGCACTGGAAGTTCTTCTCTGTACAGATTTAAAGCTTCCCGGCGCGATCGGCTAGAGCTCCGGCTCGCCATCGCGCTCGGGGACCAAGAGTGCAAGGTTTCTGGCGCCTATGGCGGCGGGGTCCCACCCGTTCCCATCCCGAACACGGCAGTTAAGCCCGCCAGCGCCGATGATAGTCGGGCCGCAGGGCCCCTCGAAAGTAGGACGGTGCCAGATTTAAGTACCGAGAAGCCCGCCGCAAACAACGCGGCGGGCTTCCTTGCGTCCTGCGCCGAAGGGCGCGTTCCCCGGACGCAGAGAGGTTGTAATGAAGACCTACGGCGTTTCACGTTCGACCGCCGCTTTGCCCGGCACGGTATGGCGGTTGTGGTCGGACCCCAATAACTGGAGCCGGTGGAACTCCGGCATTCGCGATGCACATATTGATGGACCCGTCGCGGACGGCGCGCGCGGCACGATGACGACGAACCGCGGAAGCACGCACGACGTGATGTTTCACGACGTGAGCGACGGCCGCAGTTTCAGCATGTCGATGGCCGGGCCGCCATTGAGCACGTTCACGTTCACGTGTGAGATCCGGCCGGACGGCGTCGGCAGCGTGATTTCCCAACGCGTGGCGATAACCGGCCCGCTCGGCGCTCTCTTCGGCGCGATGATGGGCAATGAGATGGCAAAACATTTCGTACCGGTGCTCGACGATCTCGCGCGCACCGCGGAGGGCAGCGCAAGCGGGCAACGGCCGAACGACGCAGCCGGACAGCCCGTTACGGAGGCCGGGCAGTAAGCAAGGAGCGCTGGGGAACAGTCCGAACGGGCTGTTTGATGCACCGCGTGCTATTTGCCGTGCTTGTCGCCGGCATGCTTTCCTTTTCAGTGGGCCTTCCAGCATCGGCCGACACCGATGAGGTGGCGCACGCCGAGCAGCTCTATCACGACGGAAAATATCGCGAATCGATCGCGGTTCTCGACGTGTATCTCAAGACTCATCCTTCGGACGCCACGGCGCTGGTCGATCGGGGCGACGACTACGAAGCGCTCAACGAACAGACCGCGGCGATTGCCGATTACACGGCTGCACTCGCAGTCAATCCGGATTACGCCTATGCACTGGCGTCGCGATGTGAAAGCTATCGCGAACTGGGGCAAAATCATCCCGCCATGGATGATTGTAATGCGGCAATCCGGCTGAATCCCAGTTCCGCGTACCCGTACCGCGAACGCGCCGTTTTAGAGGTTCGCTCCGGCGATATGCCGCAGGCGCTTGCGGACGCGAATAAGTCCATCGAGATCGCGCCCAACTCGGCGTTCGGCCTTACGATCCGGTGCCGTATCCGCGTCGACATGGCAACGTACGAAAGCGCGATCGCGGACTGCAACCGGGCGCTGGTGCTCGATCCTTCCACCGAAAATGCGTATTTCCAGCGCGGACGCGCCGAAATCGGGGAGGAGCAGTGGAGCAAAGCGGTCGCCGACTTTAACAAGTCGCTCTCGTTGGACTCAACGGACACCGGCGCGCACTACTGGCTCGGCCTCGCGCAGTTCAATCTCGGTTCGTATCCTTCGGCGTTGACCGAAGTCGAGGCGTACATCGCGGACAATACCGATGACGGCGACGGCCATCTCCTACGCGCTCAAATCGAATCGAAGCTTGGTAATCCCGGAGAGGCGCGTGATTCGGCATCGACCGCCTTGAAACAGTATCGCGTCGCCAACGACGTCGAGGGCGAGACAAAAGCGCAAAAATTCCTCGATTCCCTCGGGGCTTCGCCCTCGCCGAAACCGCCAAGACCCTTCATTTTCCAGACGGAATGATGAACGAGCCGTTTTGGGGACGCGGCGTTCGGGATTGGGTCGATATCCAAGAGCCGCTTCAACGCCCGCTCTACGAAGCGATTCTCGACGCGCTCGCCTTACAGCCGGGTCAGTCGCTCTTCGACGCCGGCTGCGGAAGCGGCGTCGTTTGCGTACTTGCGGCGAATCGCGGCTTCGACGTCACGGGACTCGACGCGTCATCGGCATTTATCGAAGTGGCGCGGCAGCGCTGCCCGAGCGGACGTTTCGCAGTCGGAGATCTCTCCGAGCGGCTGCCTTTTGCCGACGAGTCTTTTGATGGCGCAATGTTCAGCAACTCGTTGCAGTTCGTGCCGAACGCCGCCGACGCGCTGCGCGAAGCGGTACGGGTTGTGAAGCCTGGAGGTCGCATCGTGGTCGCCGTCTTCGACTCGCCCGAGAAATGCGAGGGCCAGAAACCCATTGGTGCGATCATGTCGCTGTTGCCCGCGGGGCCTGCCGCATCGCGTAGCCCATTCGCGCTCTCGCACGGCGCGACGATTGAAAAGCTGCTGCGCGACGCGGGGCTAGAGTACGAAGGAATTAAGCGCGTCGAGGCGCCCTGGCGCTATCGGGACCTGCAAACGGCGCTGCGTGCGTTCACGTCGGCCGGCCCGTCGCAAGAGGCGATCGAGATTGTCGGCGCGGAGAAGCTGCGCGCCGTTCTTGAAACGGCCGTCTCGCCCTTCCTGCAATCGGATGGCACGTACTTGCTCGAGAATGCCTTTATGGTGGCGTCGGGTCGCAAAGCACCGTGAGCTAAAGCGCCTCGACGATCTTACGGCAGCGCGACGCTTTCAAACTCTCCGCGAAACTTTCCAGCGTCGAGGTTGGTCTGTGCCGCGAGCGTCGCAAGCCGCGCGCTATCGGTGAAATCAGCCGGCTCAAGATAGACCATGTAGTCCCGCGCGACGCGGTAAGCTTCGGTCGTCAAATCGACCTGCCGCGTGCGGATGCGGCCGGTGCGTGGATCGAGCAGATCCTCGAGCATCACCGGCTTGACGTTGCCGCCTTCGAGCGCGATCAGCGCGCCGCTACCGCCGTCGACTAAGTAACGGACGGCGCCGTACCCGAGCGTCCGGGTGTAATCGACGTCGAACGGAACCGGTTTCGCGCAGCGCAGCTCGTAGCCGATGTCCTTCGCGTGCACGACCGAGTCGACGCCGATCTCGCCCAAGCGCGCGCGCACGGCGTCGCGCAGGACGATGCCGAGCGGCACGTCGGCGAGTGCAACGTTCCCGAAGGAATCGCGCCCGAGCTGCTCTCCGGCGGTGAGGACGTCGTCCCAAATGTGTTCCGCGACGCCTTCGGCGACGACCACGACACCGTGCTTGCGCCCGACGGCACGGCGTTTGACGATTGCGCCGACAATCGTATCGCGCACCGCGGCAAGCGTCGCTTTATCCGGAAACTCCTCCGGCAACACGGCGAGCGTCGAGCCCGCCGCTTTGCACATACCGAGCGCAAGCGATCCAGATTTGCGGCCCATGCAGACGACCACGTACCAGCGGGCCGTCGTGCGGGCATCCTCCATCAAGCTCTCGAGAATCCCCGCGCCGACGGAACGGGCGGTTTCAAAACCAAACGTCGGCGCGTTTTCCGGCAGCGGCAGATCGTTGTCAATCGTCTTGGGAACGGTCGCGACGCCGATGCGTCCGCGCGTGCGTTCGGCGATGCGCGTCGCACCGTACGTTGTGTCGTCACCGCCGATGCAAACCAGATAGCGAACGTCGAGCGTGGCGAGCGAATCGACGGCGCGCTCCAACGTTGCGTCGTCTTTGGCCGGATTCGTGCGCGACGTCCGCAAAATCGACCCGCCGCTGGTGTGGATGCGCGAGACGTGGTCGAACGTCAGCTCGACCGTTTCGGGTTTACGGCCGGCGGCCAGATCGCGGTAACCGTCGTAAATCCCGACGGCCCGCAAGCCGCACTTGAAGGCCTCCATTGCCGCTGATGCGATGACCCCATTGATGCCGGGTGCCGGTCCGCCTCCGACGAGGATCGCGAGCGTGTCAGCCACGCTTCGGACGTACGCGATAGGTGACGCCGGCATCGTCGTCGCCGATGAAAAGCGACCCTTGCGGGCCGACGGCGAGACCGGTCGGGCGTCCGGTGCGGCTCAAACATGCGCTCTGAAAGCCGGTCACGAAGTCGGTCCACTGCGCAGCGGGATTCTGCCACTCCACACTTCGCGCCGGTCGATCGCCGTGCATCGCTACGAAAACCACGCGCGGTGGTTCCGCGTTACAGCCGCCGTTGCCCCTGTGCCACGAACCGTGCGCCGCGACGAAGAGTCCGCCGCGATACGAAGGCGGAAAGGCGTAGCGACCATTGTGCGCAGCCGGATAGAACGCCGCGCCGACGATCGTGGAATAGGCCGGCAGCTCGACGAGCGGCTCGACCGTTATCGAACAGTTAGCGCCGCGCACGTATACGTGCCGATTCTCTTCGCATTCGGGCCATCCGTAATCGGCGACGCCTGCGTGCGACGAGAGATCGTCGAGAAATTCGTACGGATGGCCGAACGGCAGATCGTCCTGTCCGGCATCGCCGACCCAAACGGCGCCGGTCTGCGGATTGACGGCGAGCGCAATACCGTTGCGAATGCGCCTCGCGCGCTGCCTAAAGCCCGAGCCGTCGGGTTTGACGACCGAGATCGCCGCCCGCGTTGAGTCGCCTTCGACGCACGGCTTGCCATCCTCCATCCGGGCGTTGCACGACGATCCTGCGGAAATGTAAACGAAGCCGTTTGAATATGCGACCGACGTCGTCGTATGAATGTCGCCGTCGGTTCCGGGAGCGGGCGGACCGGTCCGAACGTCCGCGATCTTGTGGATCGCGGAGGCTCTGCGATCGCCGGTTCGGTACGGAATCACCCAAACGTGATGCTCGCTTCCGATGAAGACCTCGCGCCGCTCCGCTGCATAGGCGACGCCGGCAGCGAGATCGTCGTCGATATGCGCGAAGACCGTAGGCTCTCCGGGTGTTCCCTCTACGTCGGGAACGATGTAAACGTCCGAGCTGCGGGTTCCCGTGATGAGATCGCCGTTTGGGAGAACCGCTAACTCGCGCGCTCCCGGCACGCTTGCAATCGTGTCGATTTGAAATCCGCCCGGCACGCGCAAGCCGGCGGCCGCGTGTACTTCCGCAATGAAAAATGCGGCGAAAAAAAAGAACACGGCGCGCATTCCGGTTCCTTCGGATGCGCGCCGCGGTTCACCCAGCTAGCGATTCGTCGGTGTGAGCCTTACGCGGAAGGCGGACCTTGATCGTACTGCGGTTGCGCATCAGGCGGCGGTCCCTGCTCGTAGCCACCCGGCGGCCCCTGCTGGTATTGCGGCGGCGGTCCACCTTGCGGATACTGCGGCGGCGGTCCGCCTTGCTGATATTCCGGCGGCGGTCCACCCTGCTGATATTGCGGCGGCGGTCCACCTTGCTGATATTCCGGCGGTGGTCCACCCTGCTGATATTGCGGCGGCCCCTGTTGATACTGCTGCGGATACTCTTGCTGATAACGCTGATCCGGCATTCCCTGCTGATATTGATCCGGCGCGCCTTGCTGATACTCACCCTGCATTTGACCCTGCCGGTGGTTTTTGCCGCGGTGAGCTTGGCGGAACTGATTCTGCTGATCGCTCGTCAGCGTTCCCATGAGCTGGCGGCGCAGTTCACGCATCGCGCCGTGCCCACGCGGGCTTCCCTCGGGATGCGACTGCGAATACTGGTGAATGATTGATTGAATGCGTTGTTGCTGATCGTTCGAGAGATTGAGACTGCGCATGCGGCGTGCCCAGTGCTGTTGGAGATGCCCTTCGCTGGGCATGTTTTGGCTTTGCGAACGCGTCGGCTGCGCACCGCTCTGTTGAGCGTAGACGCCGATCGGCATCGCAAGGGCAGCGGCGAAAATGCCCGCGGCCAGGAGGTTGATCTTCATGACCTCGATCTTAGCCCGCGGACCGCCCCCATCGCGTGAACGTCGGATTAGGACCTAGCAAGCGGCCTTATTGCAACGGCGTTAATAGATGGTGAGACGTGTGCTTCAAATCGCTTGAAGTTGTCGAAGAAGAGTTGCGATAGCTTGCGGGCCTGCTCGTCGTACGCCGCCTTGTCCGCCCACGCGTTGCGCGGATTCAAGACCTCGCTGGGGACGTCGGGAACTGCGGCCGGAACGCGCAGGCCAAAGAAGCCCTCGGTTTCGAATTTCGACGGAATACGCCCCTCGATCGCGGCGTTGACCATGGCGCGCGTGTGCGCGATCGACATGCGATGTCCCACGCCGTACGGACCGCCGGTCCAGCCCGTGTTGACGAGCCAGCACTCGACGTTATGCTCGTCGATCTTGCGGCCGAGCAATTGCGCGTAGACCGTCGGATGGTGAACCATGAACGGCGCGCCGAAGCACGTTGAAAACGTTGCTTGCGGCTCACTGACGCCACGCTCGGTGCCGGCGACTTTCGCCGTATAGCCCGAAAGAAAGTGGTACATCGCCTGATCGCGTGTGAGCTTCGAGATGGGCGGCAGCACTCCAAATGCGTCGGCCGTCAACATAATGATCGTGCTTGGATGGCCTGCCTGACTCGACGACACGACGTTGGGAATGAAGCGCAGCGGATACGCCGCGCGCGTGTTCTCGGTCTTTGCATCCGAGTCGACGTCGAGGGCGCGCGTCGGTTCGTCGTAATCCACGTTCTCGAGAACCGTAGAGAAGTGGTGCGTCGCCGCCCAGATTTCAGGCTCTGCCGTTGCGGAGAGACGAATCACTTTGGCATAGCATCCGCCTTCGAAGTTAAAGACCCCGTCGGCCGACCAGCCGTGCTCGTCGTCGCCGATGAGCGGACGGCGCGAATCCGAGGAGAGCGTCGTCTTGCCGGTTCCGGAGAGGCCGAAGAGAATTGCGACGTCGGCCCGATTGCCAACGTTCGCGGAGCAGTGCATCGGCAGCGTATCCCTCAGCGGTAACAGGTAGTTCATCACCGTGAAAATCGACTTCTTGATCTCGCCGGCATAGCGCGTGCCGCCGATAAGAATCATCTTGCGCGCGAAGTTCACCAAAATGAACGTCCCGGTGCGCGTGCCGTCGCGTTGCGGGTCGGCGGAAAAGAGGGCGGCGTCGACGACGGTAAACTCCGGAACGAAATTCGGCTCGGGAACTTCAGGCGTGATGAAGAGATGACGCGCGAAGAGGCTCTGCCATGCGAGCTCGGTGTAGACGCGAATCGGAACGCGATACCGCGGGTCCGCCCCGACGTAGCAATCTAAGCTGTACGCCTCGCGTTCCGAAAAATGGGCGGCCACGCGCTCGTAGAGCGCGTCGAATACCGCCGGATCGATCGCCTGATTCGCGTCGTTCCAGTCGATATGCGCTTCGCTGGACGGCTCGCGAACGAAAAACTTATCCTTCGGCGAGCGCCCCGTGTGCGGACGCGTGTCGACGATAAGCTGGCCATCCTGCCCGAGGACGCCTTCCCCCCGGGCGATTGCATGTTCGATGAGCGTGGGCGCGGAGAGATTCTCCCAGAGCTTGACGACCTTGAGTTTTTCCGGAACCGAAAGAATTGGAGTGCCTCCTCTTGGTGTGAGCTTCGGCGATGCTTACCCGCACTCGATGGGCGAGCCTGCAGGCAGCCCTTCGGTGGAGTCCAATGCATCGCGAATGCATTGGATGCTGGTGTTCGCCGTATTACCCTTTCACTTCGGGCTCTTCGCGGCGGGGCCCCTGGACGGAATTACCGACGTTGCGGGCGTTCGCGTGGCGCATGTGACGAAAGTCGAAGGCACCGATATCCGCACCGGTGCGACCGCGGTTCTTCCCAACGCCGATCCTTGGGATCACAAGGTTTCGGCCGCTTTCTTTGCCTTTAACGGCAACGGCGAGCTCACTGGAACGCATTGGATGGAGGAATCCGGCTATCTGGAAGAACCCGTCGTCCTGACCGACACGCTGGATGTGGGGCGTGCGTCCGACGGCGTGGTGAGCTGGGTGATCGAACACCATCCACACGTCGGGCGCGGCGACGACGTCCCGTTGCCGGTCGTCGGTGAATGCGACGACGGTCTGCTCAACGACATCCAAGCGCGCGCGGTGGGCGCCGGCGATGTCGTTTCGCTGCTCGATTCGGCAAAGCCGGGCCAGTTCGCGCGCGGCAGCGTCGGCGCCGGCACGGGAATGAACGCGTTCGGTTTTCGCGCCGGTATCGGGTCGGCGTCGCGCGTTCTTCCTACCGATGCGGGCGGCTATCACGTCGGCGTGCTCGTGAACGACAACACCAGCAGCAGCCGGCGGCAACTCACCATCGTGGGGGTCCCGGTCGGCGAGCGGCTGCGGAACGAATATCGCGCGGTCTTTCCGAAACCGGTTTCGCTAAAAGGGAGGCTCGGAAGCGGCAGTATCATCATCGTCGTCGCGACCGACGCGCCGCTCGACAGCCGTCAATTGCGCGCGCTCGCGCTGCGCGCCTCGATGGGCATGGCGCGCACGGGTTTGACGTCGTCGGTGGGAAGCGGGGATCTCATCGTCGCGTTTTCAACGTCGCGAATTTTCGAGCGCACCGCAGATTTCACGGTCGCGGGTCCCTCTGCGCCGATCTTAGAGAATGACGATACCCTCAACGCGCTCTACAGCGCCACCGCGGAAGCGGCCCAGGCTGCGATCTACGATGCCCTGTTCGAAGCGACGACGATGACGGGCCGCGGCGGCGTCACCGTTTACGCCCTTCCGGTCGATCGCGTTTTGAGCATGCTTCGCGACGCCGGAGCGATATCGGGCCCTTAGCGCGCATCCCAAGTTTCCGGCGCGACCGGAATCCAAAGCATGTTCAAGCGGAAGCCGGTGACGCGATCGCTGACGCCAATGAGACGATCTTCGTAGTAGAGCGGAATTACCGGCACGTCGCGGTGCACGAGGAGCTCGATCGCGTCGAAGTCGCGGTCACGCTGCGTTTCGTTCGGGGTCCGGGACTGATCGTTGAAGAGCGCTTCGAACGCCTTCGAGCAATAAAACGAATGATTTTCGTCTCCCTTGACGGCTTGGACGCATCGAAGATTCAAGGATTGCTCGGGATCGCTGCCGCCGACCCAAGTCTCGCCGACGATGGTCGCGCTGCCGTTTCGCAAGAGGCCATCGGGACTGAACCAAATGCGAACCGGATTTGCTTTGATCGAGAAACCCATACCGACGGCGGCGAGCTGCGCCTGAACCAGCGTTGCAATTCGAACGTTGAGCGGGTCTTCGGAGTTGACGCCGATGAGGCCACCGAGCGCGATGCCGCGTTTGGAACGAACGCCGTCACGCATGCGCCAGCCTGCGGCGTCGAGGATGCGATTTGCCGCCCGAGGGTCGTAGCGGTACGGAGGGATGACGACGCCGTGCCAACGGACGATCGGCGGCGGTAGAAAAGAGCCGGCCGGAAGATAGGCGCCTCTCCAGGCGGCGGCGAGTGCGGCGTAGTCGAGCGCGTGTGCAATCGCTTGGCGCACCGCAAGCTCCCGGGTCGGCGAACGTTGCGTCTGAAGGTAGAGAAGTCGCGTCGCGTTCTCCGGGAATCGTAGAACCCGTACGCCGGCGATGCTTCGTGCGCGCCCCAGGTTTTCGGGCGTTAACGTTCCCACATCGACCGCGCCCGATTGCAGCGCGACGAAGTTGGCGTTGAGATTCGGAACGATGCGGAGTACGATTTGCTGCAGTTTTGGCTGCGGCCGGTAGTACGGATTGGGCACGAGGACGATGCGATCGCCCCGTAGCCAGCGTTCGACCCGAAAGGGACCGCTCCCGAATGGCGCCGCTTCCCACTCCGTCCCAACGACCTTCGTGCCGGCAAACGCGTGCTTCGGCAGAATGCCGTAGACGTAGTCAGCCTGCGCGAAGAGCACGTGGACCGCGGCGTTCCAGGGCGCACGCAGACGAATGACGACGGTGTGCGCATCGGGTGTCGTCAAGGAGACGATACGGCGATACGGTTCCACCGAAACGGCGCGGTTGCGCGGATCGAAGATAGCGCGATACGTGAACGCGACGTCGGCCGACGTTAGCGGCACGCCGTCGGCGAAGCGCGCGCCGGTACGAAGGTGGTACGTTATTTGCTTCCCATCGCGGGAGATGTCGCCGTTGCGCCGCGATGGAATGCGCGTGACGAGGATCGGAATCTCGCGATTATCGGCGGAGAGGCCGATGAGCGTTTGGCAGAAGAGCGTGTCGAGTGCGAGGATCTCTTGATCGATTGCGAGCAGTGGAACGAGCGACGCCGGATCGCCCGCGTACGCGATCCGCAAAACGTGCGGCGGACCGGCGCGCAACGCTCCGTTTCGGCTGCACGCAACGAGCGCCAAAAGCAAGACTAGCGCGCCCACATGGCCTGGGCGCCGAAGCGGCATTCTAACTCCTTCGCGCACTCGACAGGGTCGCCCGCGTCGCTTAGTGTAATCGTCCGCGTGTCCTGCGCGCCCAAGCCGGATTCGGATTCGGACCAGTTCGTTCACCTCCACGTCCACTCGGAGTACTCGCTTCTCGACGGCGCCTGCAGGATCGACCGGCTCTGCCGGCGAGCCGCCGAACTCGGCGCGAGGGCGATCGCACTCACCGACCACGGCGTGATGTACGGCGCGCTCGAATTCTACTATGCAGCTCGGGAACATGGTCTCACGCCGATTCTCGGCTGTGAAGCGTACCTCGCGCCGCGCGGCCGCTTCGACCGCACCGTTCGTGACGAGGCGCACGTCACGCTTCTGGCAGCCGATCTGGTCGGTTACCGCAACCTCATCGCGTTGGTGTCCAAGGGCTTTCTCGAAGGCTACTATTACAAGCCCCGGATCGATCTCGACCTTTTAGCGAAGCACCACGACGGACTCATTGCACTTTCGGGCTGCATGTCCGGGCTGCTTGCGGCGCCGCTGCTTCAGGACGACTATGCAACGGCATCGCGAAACGCCAAGACGTACGTCGAAATATTCGGCGACCGCTTTTACGTAGAAGTGATGCGCCACGGGATGCCCGAGCAGGAGAAGATCAACGATGGTTTATTTCGCATTGCAGCCGAGCTCGGAGTTCCGGTCGTCGCAACCAACGATTCGCACTATCTCGAGCAAAAAGACGCGCCCGCCCACGACGTGCTGCTCTGCATCGGGACCGGCAAGACGGTCTCCGACGAAAATCGCATGCGTTTTTACTCCGACCAGTTTTACCTCAAATCGCCATCCGAGATGCGCGAGCTCTGGAGCGATCTTCCCGAAGCCTGCGAAAACACGCGCCGGATCGCGGAGCGCGTCGACATCCGAATTCCCGAGAAGATCTTTCATCTTCCCCAGTATCCCGTGCCGGCAGCGCCAGAGAGACCCGAGCGCGGCGACGCCGAGTATCTGCGCGAGCTCTGCGAGTTAGGGCTACGCGAGCGCTACGGAGACGAACGAGTCGCCGGCGATGCGGCGCTGCGCGAACGTTTGGACTACGAGTTGGGCGTCATCACCAAAATGGGTTTTTCGTCTTACTTTTTGATTGTCTGGGACTTTGTAAAATACGCGCGCGATCGCGGCATCCCGGTGGGGCCTGGGCGCGGTTCGGCCGTGGGGTCGCTGGTTGCGTATTCGCTCAAGATTACCGACTTGGATCCGCTGCGCTTCAACTTGCTCTTCGAGCGCTTCTTGAACCCCGACCGCATCTCGATGCCCGATATCGACACCGATTTTTGCGTCGAACGACGCGACGAAGTGATCGAGTACGTGACCGCCAAGTACGGTGAGGATCGCGTAGCGCAGATCGTCACATTCGGCACGATGGCGGCACGCGCGGCGATTCGGGATGCCGGGCGCGCGCTCGGCGTCGCGCTGCCGGACGTCGATCGCGTGGCAAAGCTCGTTCCGTCGGGCCCCGGCGGCTTGAAGATCGGTGAGGCGATCGAACGCATTCCGGAGTTGCGCAGCATCTATGCGACGCAACCGCAAATGCGCAAACTGCTCGATACGGCAAAAGAGATCGAAGGGCTCGCGCGCAATGCCGGAACTCATGCAGCTGGCGTGGTGATCTCGGCGGGGCCGCTGATGGAGTATACTCCGCTCGTGCGTTTTGGCGACGGCGGCGTCAATACCCAGTACGACATGGGGTGGATCGAGCGGATTGGCTTGCTCAAGATGGATTTCTTGGGCTTACGCAATCTCACGGTCATCGACAATGCGGTGCGCGAAATCCGTCGTACGGTCGACGAAGGGTTCGATCTCGCAGGCATTGCATTCGACGACGCCCGAACGTACGAAATGCTCGCTCGCGGCGAGACGATGGGCGTCTTCCAGCTCGAGTCGGAGGGCATGAAGCGGGTATGCGCGGAGCTGCAGCCCTCGCGCTTCGAGGACGTCGTTGCGCTCGTGGCGCTCTTTCGCCCGGGTCCGATGGAACTGATACCGCAGTATATCGCCAACAAGCACGGACGCTCCAAACCGCGTCATCTTCATCCGAAGCTCGATCCGATCTTGGCGGAGACCTACGGCATTCCGATCTATCAAGAGCAAGTCATGCAGATGGCGCGCGAAATCGCCGGCTTTACGATGGGCGAAGCGGACGAGCTGCGTGCGGTGATGAGCAAGAAGCAGAAGGAGAAGATTCCGCACTATCAAGAGAAATTCGTGGCCGGAGCGGTTGCGACGAGTAATCTCGACCGTCCGTCGGCCGAACGTCTCTTCCACTACATCGAGCCATTCGGCGGATACGGCTTTAATAAAGCCCACGCGGTTGCATACGCGTGGATTGCCTATCAAACCGCGTATCTCAAAGCAAAACATCCGCTGCCCTATCTCGCCGCGCTGATGACGTCGGTCAAAGATAAAACGGAGAAGCTCGTTGAGTACATTGAAGAAGCGCGAAAGCTCGGCATCGAGGTTCTGCCGCCCGACGTGAACGAATCGCTGACCGACTTCGCCGTTATCGACGACGCCATTCGATTCGGTTTGGCGGCGATCAAGGGCGTCGGCGAGGCCGCCGTGAGGGCGGTGATCGAAACGCGCGAGCGTGACGGGCGATTCGCCGATCTCTTTGACTTTGCGCGACGCATCGACGCCAAACTGGTCAACCGGCGCGTCTTTGAAGCTTTGATCAAATGCGGCGCGCTCGACGGCCTCGCCGGAAACCGGGCGCAGAAGCTTGCGGCGCTCGACACGGCGCTCGAGCTTGCCGCGCGAATGACGCGCGACGCCGAGCTGGGGCAAGTCTCGCTCTTCGGCGAGTCGAGCGCGCAAACGTCGACGTTCGTTCCCAAACTTCCCAGCATTGCGGCGCCGACCACGCGCGAGATGCTGTCGTGGGAGCGCGAGACGCTCGGAATCTTCGTTTCGGGACATCCCCTTGCCGAGGTCGCGCCTCTGCTGGCACGCCTCGGTGCAACGCCGGTCAAGGAGCTGCGCGGTTTGTCCGACGACTCAGCGGTAACCATTGCGGGAACGGTAACGAGCGTCCGCCGTTCGCTCACGAAGGCCGGACAGCAGATTCTGGTCGCGGAGCTTGAGGATACGAGCGGCGCCTGCGACGTCGTGCTTTTTTCAAAAGTCTATCCGCAGGTCCATCATCTCTTCGAAAGCGATGCAATCCTTATCGTCAAGGGGCGGCTGCGGCTACGGGAGCGACCGGGGCCAACGCCCGGCGACGAGCCGCGTATCGAGCTTTCGGTGGCAGCCAATGAGGTCTCGCCCTTCGTGCCACCCGTCGCGCCGGTGCTCGGCGGCGCGGTGCAAGGGTGGCACGTGGAAGTGACGCACCGCGATCAAATCGACCGTCTCGCGCGGCTCATCGACGAGTGGCCGGGCGAGGTCCCGGTCGTCATGCACGTACGCGGTCGTTCGCAGCGTGTAGCACGGGCGATTGCAAGCGATGCTCAAGTGCGCGATGAGCTGGAGCGAATTTTTGCGCCGCAAGGAGTGCGCGAGGGCGCATTGGACGCGTACTCATGAAGGTCGTTGCGGCGTCCGATCGGGCAGCTTTAAGCGGGCTGCTCGATGGTGCTTGGACGGCGCCCGCCGGTGTGGTCACCGAGGTTACGCAAATCCTCGACGGCGTACGCGGGCGCGGTGACGCAGCAATCGTCGAGTATGCGCGCCGCTTCGATGACGAAACTTTCGATCGCTCGAAGCTTCGCGTTCCGATTCCAATGGCGGACGGTGCGCGCGCACTCGTCTCACCGGAAGTCGCCTCCGGGCTCGAGCTTGCCAAGGAGCGGATCGAGCGGTTTCACCGGCGCCAACGCCAGCCGGACGTAGCGTACGTCGAAGAGGACGGAACGCGCTACTCGTTCGCCCGGACGCCGCTACGTTCGGTTGCGGTTTATGCCTCCCGAACACAAGCGGCGGCAGCCGTTTTGACGGCGGCCGTGCCGGCGAAGATTGCCGGCGTGTCGCGAATCATCGTGCTGACGCCGCCGGCCCCGGGCGGGGTGCTCCCCGCGGTTCTCTTCGCCTGCACGTTGTGCGGCGTCGACGAACTCTACGCGGTGGGAGGCGTGCAGGCAGTCGGCGCGGCGGCGTTTGGCAGCGATTCGATCGTTCGAGTCGAGAAGATCGTCGGACGCGGCGGCATGCGAACGACCGAAGCCAAGCGCCAAGTCTACGGGCGATGCGGCATCGATACGTTCGCCGGCGCCACGGAACTCTTCGTCATCGCGGACGACGGAGCAAATAGCGAGTACGTCGTCGGCGAGCTGTTGGCGGCGGCGGAACTTCCCGGAGTTCGCAGACTCGGCGTACTCTCGGAGTCCCGGCCGCTGCTGGAGGCGGTGGGGCAACTCATCGACACGCTCGACGTGCGCACGGTTGAGCGAAACGAGTTTGTTGGCGAGGCAATCGCCGAGCACTGCCGGCTGATCGAAGTCAGCGATCGAGATGAGTTGTTCGACCTGGTCAATAGGCTCGCGCCGGCATACTGTTCGCTGCAGGTGCGTGACCCGTCACGGTACGTCGAGCGCATTTACGCAGCCGGAGCAATTTTCGTGGGTGATATGACGCCGGTCGCGTCTGAATATCTCGCCGGAGTCAGCAGCGTCGTCCCGACCGCGGGCTCGGCGCGCTTCGCTTCCGCCCTGTCGTTGAGCGATTTCACACGCACGTTCAGCATCGTCGAAAACTCGGTCGAACGTACCGCCAACGACGCAGCCTCGATTGCGGCGCTCGCGGAGTTCGATGGTCTGCCGCATCACGCACAGACGGCGCGCATGAGATTCGGCAGTTGAAAGCTCCGCCCAAACTCGTTGCGTTCGACGTCGACGGTACGCTCATTGGGCGCGATCTCGTCATCACGCCCGGCGTTCGCGATGCGGTCGTACGGATGCGGCGCGCTGGGACGGAAGGCTGTCTGGTGACCGGACGCATGTATCGCGCAACGGTGCCGTTTGCGCGCGAGCTTGAGCTCGACGGGCCGATGATCTGCTACCAAGGCGCCGCCGTGATCGACCCCGGGACGGACGAAATTCTCTCGCATGCGGCCCTTTCCAATGAGATCGTGCGAGAGCTCATCGCGCTCACGGAGCGCGACCGTATGCACCTCCAGCTCTATCGTAACGATGAGTATTATTGCGAGACACGCAACCGCTTTTCGGATCTCTACGCGTCGCTTTCGATGGCGCAGCCGGTGATCGTGCCATCGCTGCGGGAAGCCTTTGCTTACAGCCCGGCGACCAAAGCAGTGATCATCGCCGATGCACCGGTTGCCGAGGAGTACGCGCGGGCGCTCTCCGAGACGCTGCGGGCGCGCGCGAACGTGACGCGCAGTCTGCCCGAGTTTGTCGAAGTGCTCGATCCCTCCGTCGATAAGGGCGCGGCGTTTCGATTCGTCGCACAGCGGCTTGGCATCGAGATGGATCGCACCATGGCGATCGGCGATTCGTGGAACGACGCCCCGCTGCTCGAGGCGGCAGGTTTTGCGGTAGCGATGGGCTCGTCGCCGCCGGAGTTGCGCGAGATCGCCGACGCGGTCGTCGAAGATTGGGCGCACGACGGCGTCGCCGAGGCGATCGAACGCTTCGTTCTGGCGTCGTCGTCGAAGTGAGCCGCAAGCGGCGTAAACCGACCGCGGCCGCACGGATTCGGCCATTTTGGTTACCGATCGGCTTGATCGTCGCACTCATTGCGGGTGCGCTTGGGTTTGCGGCAGTTTACCCCGGATTCGATCCGCAGCGCGTATTGGTAAGCGGGAATGACCGCGTTAGCCGGCAAGAAATCCTGACGCGGGCGTCCGTTGCGCCGCATATCACGATTTGGCTGCAGAACACCGGCGCGATCGCGCAACGCGTCGCGGAGATCCCGTTTATCGACCGCGCGCGCGTGCGCCGCATTCCGCCTGCAACCATTCGCATCGTCGTGACGGAGCGCACGCCGTTCGCGGTGCTGCGCAGCGATTACGACGCGGCCGTCGTCGACCGTTCTCTGCGCGTGCTCGAACCCGTAACGGACGAGAGCGCGCTGCCGGTTTTTGACGTCGGACCGGCGGTGGTGCTGACGCCTGGAAGCTTCGTACACTCATCGGCCGCGGTCGCGCTCCGTGCGGCGTACGAAACGATGACGGCGCGTCAACTGACGCCGGCGGAGCTTTCGCTCGATCGTTACGGCGGTCTCGTCGTTACGTTGCGCAGCGGCTTGCGCTTGATGTTGGGCGGCCAGAGCGACCTGCCCCAGAAACTGACGCTCGCTAACGCTATCCTGTCGCAGATCGTGACGCAGCGGCGCCGGGTCGCGGCAATCGACCTGCGGGCGCCGTCGGCACCCGTTCTCGTCTATCGTTAAGGGAAAAAAGAAATGCTGCTTAGTGGCTGGTGAGGTCCATAAAGACCATCACGCTGCCGCCGATCAGCGAGAGCTTCATCTGATCGTTCGCTTGTAGTTTCGAGAAATCCACGTTCGCGCGTCCTGCGGGTAAAACGGACTCCTGTCCGTTATCGAGCACGACGTCGACGTGTTTGGGATCGACGACCTTGATCACTTTGACGGTATACGTGCCGTCCGGAATGGAATTCGCGGCGACGGTGGCGGCTTGTGCGGCGAGCGGCACGAAAGCGACCGCCCAAAGCGCGAACAGCGAGCAAATTCTCTTCACCAAGGCAGACTCCCAAATAAAGTATTGCGACGAAAGAGGCGCGATATCGTAAGTAACGGCCGCGCTGCTACGGCGCGGCGGACGCTTGCGATTTGGCCGCGGATACCATGCACAGCCTCTCCACACCTTTTTAGCCGGTTCTCCTCAAGGAGTTGCCCAAGCGCTCGCCAAGGCTTGCGAATCGCGCGAGCATCCTGCTAGTGATAGTAGGAATCGTGAGATTCGACCACAATATATCGTAGCGAGCGTCGCGTCGCTTTGGCGCGAGCTGATGGAGCGGGGATGAAGCACGGGACCGTATGCGGGCTCGACATCGGAACGACCAAAACGTGCACGGTCGTCGCCGTTAACGGCTCGGCCGGACTCGAAATCATTGGTTTCGGTGAAGCTCCATCGCTGGGCATGCGTAAAGGCGTCGTCGTCGATTTGGACGAGACGATCAAATCGATCGAGGCTGCGACGGAGCGCGCCGAACGTATGGCCGGCACGCATTTCGACGAAGTCTTCGTCGGCATTACCGGCGACCACATCCGCAGCACGAACAACCGCGCGGTGGTTGCCGTTTCCGGGGAGGATCGCGAGGTTTCGGCGGGCGACGTGCGACGCGTGATCGACGCGAGCAAGATCATCAATCTCCCAAGCGACCGGCAGATCATCCACGCTTTACCGCGCTATTTCACCGTCGATGGTCAAGAGGGCGTCAGCGATCCGATCGGCATGGCGGGAGGCCGCCTTGAAGTCGATACGCACATCGTTACCGGCAGCAGCAGTTTCATCACCAACGTGCTGAAATGCGTGCAGCGTGCCGGACTCGAGCCGCTTGGAATCGTCTTCGAGCCGTTGGCTAGTTCGGCCGCCACGTTGATGCAGGAAGAGAAGCAGGTCGGGGTCGTTCTGCTCGACATCGGTGGCGGGACGACCGACATCGCGGTGTACTCGCTGGGAAGCGCCATTTACACGGCGACGATTCCGGTCGGCGGAAACGTCCTGACGAGCGATATCTCGCTCGGCCTCAAGACGACGCTCTCCGAAGCCGAGGACGTCAAAAGGCGCCTGGGCGCGACGCTTCGCGACGAGCGTTTCGACGTCCGGACGCTCGACGGGCGAGCGACTCGCGAACACACGACCGCCGAGCTGCGGCAGATCGTGGTGCCGCGCGTTCTCGAGACGCTGCGCATGGCCAAGCAGAAGATCGTCGAGAACGTGCCCCGCGACGTGGTGCTTGGCGAGGTCGTGCTGACCGGTGGCGGCGCCCAGCTGCCCGGCATCGAAGCAATCGCCGAGGAGGTCTTTGGCTTACCGGTGCGTACGGGAACTCCGAATACGATCGGTGGTTTGACCGACGCGATGGCGGCGCCGCAATACGCAACGGCGGTTGGGCTCGTGCTCTTCGGTTCGAATGGCGAACGCGAAGATGCGTTGCGAAACGGGCGCCGCAGCAGCGCGGTGCTGCATCGCGTGCAGAGATGGCTTTCCGATCTGTGGGCTTAATTTGACACACTTACTATTGACGGAGGACCGGGAGTAAATGGCAGAGGGACGACGTTCCATACCCGATAGCGAGCACGCCGCAACGATCAAAGTGGTCGGTGTCGGCGGCGGCGGTTGCAATGCCGTCAATCGGATGATCGCCGCCGGTTTGAGCGGCGTCGACTTCTACGCGGTCAACTCCGACGTGCAGGCGCTGCGCGGCGCGCTGACCGAGAATCGCGTGCACATCGGCGGCGGACACACGCGAGGACTCGGCGCGGGCGCGAACCCGACGCTCGGGCGCGAGGCGGCGGAAGGTTCGCGCGAAGATCTCGGGCTCGTGCTCGATGGTTCCGACCTCGTCTTCATCACCGCCGGGATGGGCGGCGGCACCGGAACCGGCGCTTCGCCGGTGATCGCGGAGCTCGCACGCGAGTCGGGCGCGCTGACGATCGCGGTCGTGACGAAACCGTTTGCCTTCGAAGGCAAGAAGCGCATGCAGATCGCCGAGAACGGCATTGCCGAGCTCGAATCGAAGGTCGATACGCTCATCACGATTCCCAACGAGCGGATCCTGCAAGTCATCGAGAAGAAGACGCCGCTCAACGAGGCATTTTCGTATGCCGACGACGTCTTGCGGCAGGGTATCGCAGGCATCAGCGATTTAATCACGCAGCCGGGTTTGATCAACTTGGACTTCGCCGACGTGAAGACGATCATGAGCGACGCCGGTTCTGCGATGATGGGAATCGGTGAGGGAAGCGGCGAGCACCGTGCGGCCGACGCCGCGCAAAAGGCGATCGCGTCGCCGTTGCTCGAGACGACGGTCGAAGGCGCGCATGGCGTCATCTTCAATATCACGGGCGGCCCGGATATGGCGATGTACGAAGTCAACGAGGCAGCGGAGATGATTAGCCGCGCGGTCGATTCCGAAGCGCAGATTATCTTCGGTGCTTCAATCGACCCGACGATGTCGGGCAAAGTCCGCGTGACGGTTCTTGCTGCCGGCTTCGGCTCGCGGCGCGGCTACCGCAGCGCGCAAGGCGCAGCCGGCTTCGATACGGGGAGACTCGAGGCGGTCGCGCCGGTCTCGATGGACGACATCGACGTTCCGGCATTTCTGCGCTATCGCGGTTAACTAAGGTACGTCTTCGCGCGGTGGCTTATAACGCGCGCGTGCTGCTGGACTCCGTTTCTCGCAACGGAGTCCGGCTCACCACGCTCGAGGTAACGTTCCCGCGCTTCGTCTTGGCGGAATTTAATACACACAGAGTTTTTTCAAGGTCGAGCGCATCGTCGCGCGCAGTTCCGAGCACAAGGTTGATCGAGCGCGTGGAAA
>JAMXLK010000142.1 GCA_024281075.1 Vulcanimicrobiia bacterium | reverse complement strand
GGGCGACGATCGCCGATCTGCTCGACGCAAAGCACGTGTCGTGGTTCGATTACGTGGACGCCAATCCGAACCCGTACGGCGACTTTTCCGGCGGCGTTTGGAACGGCTTCCGCGCGATCAGGAAAATCTTTCACGGCCCCGATTGGAAGACCAACATCAGCTCGCCGAACACGAACATCTTCTCCGACATTAGTTCCGGCAAGCTTCCGTCGGTCTCGTATGTGATCCCCACCCTCTACGACTCAGACCATCCGGCTAGCGGATGCAACGGCGGCCCGTGGTGGGTCACGAAAGTCGTCAATGCGATCGGCACGAGCCCATATTGGAAGAACACGGCGATCATCTTGATTTGGGACGATTGGGGCGGATGGTACGATAACGCGCCCCCGACGATCACTAATCCCTCCACGTTGGGTTTCAGGGTACCGATGATCGTCATCTCGCCGTATGCCAAGCCGGACAACGTCGCGCATACGCAATACGACTTCGGCAGTATTCTTCAATACATCGAGCAGACGTTTAGCTTAGGCTCCCTCGGCACGGACGATGCATCCGCCAACTCGATGCAGGACATCTTCGACTACAGCCAGACCCCGAACAGGTTCACCGCGGCGCCGCTTCCCAGAGCGCTGCCCTGCAAGAGCAAGATCACGAACCCCAAAGCAGTCGACGAGCTATTGAAGCACGACGGAGGCGCTCCGGAATAATGATGCGGCGCAGCGCGGTCGCATTGACGGCCGCGCTGTGCGCAGCGAGTTGCAATAGCGGCGCGGTCTCGCCGGCCGTAACGTCGCCGGCGAGCGGCAAGATCGCGCACGTCGTCATCGTCGTTCAAGAGAATCGCAGCTTCAACGATCTTTTTGCCGGATTTCCGGGCGCCGAGACGGCGATGAGCGGGCCGTGCAAGGCCGGTCCGCGCTGGTGCCGCGTCGCGCACGACGTGCCGTTACGAGCGATTCCGCTGGCGCAAGGCTCGCCGCGCTTCGGCGGACGGGACATCTGCCACACGCACCAGTGTTTCGAAATCGAATGCGATCCCGACGCGGCGAACGTATGCCGTAACGACGGTTTCGACGAGATCGCGTTCGGTGAGAACAACGGCGGACCGCCGGCCAAGCTCTATCCGTATGCCTACGTTCGGCATTCCGACATCGCCGCATATTGGACGCTCGCGAAACGCTACGCGCTCGCCGACCGGATGTTCTTCACCGAAACGGCATCGAGCTTCATCGCGCATCAAATGCTGCTCTCCGGCAGCGTGCGTCTGAACGACCGCGAGTCGCTGACGGACGAACCAAACGTCATGCCGTGGGGCTGCGATGCGCGCCCGAAGCACGGCGCGGTGACGCCGGTGATTTTTCGCAACGGACACGTCAATGCTAACGGCCCGTTTCCGTGCTTCGACTATCCCACCATCGCTGATCTGCTCGATGCCCGCGGCCTCTCATGGCAATATTACCTGGATCCGTATATCGGTCCGCATCACGACTTCTCCGGTGCGGTTTGGAACGGTTTCGACGCGATCCGAAAGGTCCGGTACGAGCGCGACTGGTCGGCAAACGTGAGCATGCCCAACACGAATTTCTTCGCCGATCTCAAAGCCGGGCAGCTTCCGAACGTCTCGTGGGTCATTCCGTCGTTTGCCGATTCCGACCACCCCGCGAGCGGCTGCAACGGCGGCCCGCGCTGGGTTTCGAAACTCATTAACGCCGTCGGGACGAGCGCATATTGGAAAACAACCGCAGTCGTCTTGATTTGGGACGACTGGGGCGGATGGTACGATAGCGTCGCGCCGCCGCAAATCAACTACACGAGCCTCGGATTTAGGGTTCCGATGATCGTGATATCGCCGTACGCACGAGGGCACGACGTATCGCATACGCCGTATGACTTCGGCAGCATCCTCAAGTTCGTCGAGAGCACGTTCGGCCTAGGCTCGCTCGGTACGACCGATCGCAGCGCGACTTCAATGGACGACGTGTTCGATTTCGCGCAAACTCCGACTACGTTTCACACGCTGCCCCTGCCGCACGCGAACGCCTGCGCCGGCCGGCGCGCAGCGATCAAAGACCTGACGGACTAACTGGGAATAAAGCCTCATGCCGCTCTTCGCGGACCGGTTCGACGCCGGGCGTCGTCTCGCCGATGCGCTCGGCGAGTACGTCGATAATCCGGACATCGTCGTTCTCGCCCTTCCGCGCGGCGGCGTGCCGATCGGCTATGAAGTTGCTAGCCGGCTGCACGCGCCACTCGACTTATATCTCGTGCGAAAGCTCGGCGTCCCCGGCCACGAAGAGCTCGCAATGGGAGCAGTCGCCGGCGACGGCACGTGCGTCGTCGATGAAGACCTCATTGCATCGTTGCAGATCGATGAGGCGACGCTCGAGGAAGTAATCCGTCGCGAGACGGCGGAGTTGCGGCGTCGCGAGACGGTCTACCGCGAATCGCGGCCAACGCTCGACGTCGCGGGAAAGATCGTCATCGTCGTGGACGACGGGCTCGCCACCGGCGCGACGATGCGGGCAGCGGCGATGGCGCTGCGCGCGCAGAATCCCGCCGCGATCGTCGCCGCGGTCCCGGTAGCGGCACCGCGCACGTGTGCCGGCCTGCAGCGCGTGGTGGAGCGGGTCGTCTGCGTCTATACCCCGGAGCCGTTCCACGCCGTGGGTCTCTATTATCGAAATTTCGAGCAAACGGGCGACGACGAGGTGCGGCGCCTTCTTTCGCGTAGTATGAAGGCGTCATGAAGCCGCTTCACGCCACCGGCGCTCTCGTCCTCACCGTGATTCTCTACTCGTTCACGGGCCTACGCGGCAACGTGGACACGTGCAAGTGGTTTGACGATAACTTGAACGCGGACCGCTCCGTGGGCACGATGACCGAGCAAACCAACCTGCTTTACAATCGCATCGCGCTTCCGCCGGATGCTCCGGTGACCGTGCGCGGGACTGCCGTCACCAACGAAGGCGGTTCGCTGGTGGACTTCGATCTTTCCGGCGCGACTATCTGCGCGACCGCGGAGGCCGTGTACGGCCCCACGCCGTCGCCCTCGCCCGTTCCGTAGTTCGCGTGTATAAGCTCTTCGTTACCGTTGGCGTTTTTTCGCTGCTTGCGGGCTGTTCCCAATCGCAGTCGCCGCCGATGCCGCCGTCGGGCTCGCAAACGTCTGCGCAGAGCAACAACGCGACGCAAGAATATATCTATGCGACGCAATACTCGAATAACTCACTGACCAAGTTCACGCTGGATGGAAAGCAAGTCTGGAGCATCACGGCCGGATTGACGACGCCGCGCGGCGTGGCGGTCGATGCCAAGGGCAAGATCTACGTCGCCAATGGCAACGACACGATTACGACGTATGACGCGCGCGGCAACCAGACCTCGCCGACCATCAGCAGCGGTCTGGACCAGCCGTTCGGCGTCGCCGTCGACCGCGCGGGAAAGATTTACGTCACAAACTTGGCGCACGACATCGTGACGACGTACAAGCCCGATGGGACGCGCACCACTCCCACCATCAGGGGGCTCGACGGAGTCGGCGGCATTGCGGTCGATTCGAGCGGCAAGATCTACGTCGTCAACGGCGCCGGCGATTCGGTGACGACGTACACGCCCAGCGGCGCGCGGACGAAACCCACCATCACGGTCGGATTACACCAGCCGGTCGACGTAAAAGTCGACGCAGCCGGGAAGATCTGGGTCTCGAGCAACAAGCCGTCCGCAATCACGTCGTATACCGCGCGCGGCAAGCGCGTCGAGCCAACGATTACCAAGGGCCTCAACGGCCTTTACTGCATCGCCCTCTCTTCCGACCGAATTTACGCCGCAAACAAGCAAGGCGATAATATAACGAGCTACACGCTCGCCGAAGGAAAGCGCACCCCGCCGACGATCGGGGGCCTCAGCTACGCGCTGACCGGAGTCGCCGTCCACTAATCCGGGCGCACTCGCAGTGCAATGCTGATTCGCGGTCCGAGCGCTGCACGCGCTTTAGGAATGCCGTGGTCGTAGTGAAGCTGAGTTTCATAGCTCATCACGAGTAGGCTGCCCTCTTCCAAGTCGAGATCGAACACACGTCGAGGTTTTGCTTTGCTGCGAATCGTCATGAGCCGGGTCGCGCCGAGTGAAATCAGCGCGATCGGATATCCGGTGACGATCTCGTAGAGGTGGTCGTTGTGCGGCGCGACGCTGTCCCGGCCGTCGCGATAAAAGTTCAGCCCGACACGATTGAAGGGTGCGCCCGTCGCTTCAATCGTGCGGCGCGCCGCCTCGGCGAGCGCCGGAGGAAGGTCGGCATCCGTCAGATGGTAGCCCGAGGTCAAGCGCGGCACGTCGACGTCCCGGTCGTACATGCGCCGCCGTTCGCTGTGCCACTCGACTCCGCCGCGCAGCGAATCGAACCAGCTCCGGGCCGTAACGAGATCGACGAAGCCTGGCGTGTAGGTTATCGACCCCGTCTCGTCGTCGACGAGCGTGCGGTGGCCGGAGCCAAAAAAACCGAGCTGCGTACGAGACCGTCGAGCTAGGGATAGAGGCCGCGGAGCTTCGTCGCCTCGGCAACGCGCGCTACCGCGACGCAGTACGCTCCTTTTCGCATCGAGACGCCGTGACGCTTGGCTTGTTCGTACGTCTCGCGGAAGGCGCGCGTCATCTTGCGTTTGAGCTGATCGTTAATCTCGTCTTCTTCCCAGAAGTTCGCTTGAAGATCTTGAACCCACTCGAAATAGGAGACGGTAACGCCGCCGGCATTCGCGAGAATGTCGGGCAGAACCATGATCCCGCGATCGAACAGGATATCGTCGGCGTCGGGCATCGTCGGGCCGTTTGCCGCTTCGGCAACGATCTTCGCGCGAATTCGCGGAGCGTTCTCGGCAGTGATGACCTTTTCGAGCGCGGCGGGCACCAGCACGTCACATTCGAACTCCAGAACCTCTTTGTTGTCGGTGCGTTCGCCGCCGGTAAAGCCGACGACCGAGCCCGTTTCGAACTTGTGCGCGATCAGGCGTTTCACGTCGATGCCGTGCTCGTTCGCAACGCCGCCGTGCGAGTCTGAAACGGCCACGATTTTATAGCCCTGCTCGGCCATCAGCTGCGCCGCGTACATGCCGGCGTTGCCGAACCCTTGGATCGCGACCGTTGCGCCTTCAATCGTTCTGCCGTGTGCTTCCATCGCTTCGTCGACCACGTACATACAGCCGCGCGCAGTCGCCTTATCGCGCCCCGCCGATCCGCCGATCGAGACGGGCTTGCCGGTGACGACCCCTGGGATCGAGTAGCCGTGCTGCATCGAGAACGTGTCCATGATCCACGCCATAATCTGCGGCGTGGTGTAAACGTCGGGCGCGGGGATGTCTTTTTCGGGGCCGATGATGATCGAGATTTCCGTCGTGAAGCGGCGCGTGAGATTCTCGAGTTCTTGGAGCGACATCTCCTTGGGGTTGCAGATCACGCCGCCTTTGGCGCCGCCGAACGGGATGTTGACGAGCGCACACTTCCACGTCATCCACATGGCGAGGGCTTTGACTTCGTCGAGCGTCACGTCGGGATGGAACCGGATGCCACCCTTACCGGGACCGCGCGACAGGTTATGCTGCACGCGGTATCCGGTAAACATGCGGAAACTTCCGTCGTCCATGCGCGCCGGCACCGAGACCTCGAGCACGCGTTTCGGTTGCCGCAGAAAACCGTGAAGCGATTCATTGAGGCCGATTAGCATCCCGACTTCGTCGAGCTGCCGCTGCGCCATCTGCCAGACGTTCTCTTGCCCTTGTACGGCGGAAAGATCTTGGGTGGTCATCGTCCCTCTTTGGTTATTGGTGCGGGTGACCGTACATGCTGGCGCGATATGCCGGCAGGTGCGGGTTTTTCCAGTGCGATCCGTCTTCGAACGTGATCTTCAGCGGAACGCATCTCGCATAACTCGTTTGAATCGGAAAGACGTTCGGATTTAGCCCGAATTTGTGCTTGATTTCCGCACCGGGCGAAAAGGTTCCGACGTCTTTGACCTCGGCGACCAGCGCGCCGCGAACGATCAAACCAAACTCGATTTGCTTCGCCACGGCATTGGTGACGTTCACGTAGTCGATCCCGAGCGTCGGGTTCTCGTTGGCCGTCGGTTGATAGTACATTGGCCCGTATACCGATGGCCAGCCCCAATAACCGCCGTAGGCATACCCGGGATAGAAGCCGGGCGTGTAGCCGGCCCAGTTGTAGGTCACGTTTCGTTCGGGGTTACATGCATTGACTTGGATCGGATGCGGCGTCGTTACGTGCGCGGCCATCGAAACGGCGACGTTCGTGCTCTGTGCGCTTGTCACTGCAGGAACGGCTGCCGCTAGGCAGAGTGCTGCGCCGCCAATCGAAAAGCGGAACGGTTTACTCAAATCGGTCTCCTTACTCTACTTGCAGGCTGATTCGAACGCGCCTTTCTGCAAGCAAAGGGGCGGCGCCTTGGCGCCGCCCCATTCTCGGGCGAGAGGGCCTTACGAGTTAGTTGCTGGGCGGCCGACCGTGATCGTGATTGCCGCGATCGCCATGATCGCCGCCACCGTTGCCGCCACCGCCTCCGGATTGATGCGGCGCGGAATATCCGCCGCCCGACTGATGCGGAGCCGAATAACCGCCGCCCATTGAGCGCGGAGCGGCGTACCCGCCGCCACGCGGATACGACGATTCCGATCCGCGCGAGTACGACGGATACGAGGAGTACGAACCGCGGGAGTACGACGGTGCGGATTCACCGCGTGAGTACGACGGATACGACGAGTACGAACCACGTGAGTACGACGGAGCCGAATCGCCGCGCGAGTACGACGGATACGAACTACGCGAGTAGGACGGATACGAGCTGCGCGATGACGATTCGTACGGATTGCGCTGTTGCGACTCGTTGCGGTACGAGTTGCCGTACATTGTGTTCCGCGAAGCATTCTCCCGATCGCCGTAGGTGACGGGTGCGTTGTCGCGCGATTGCGAGAAGCGGCCCCAGGAATCAGCGTTTGGCCTTTCCGTACGCGGCGCGTCGTTTGCGTAGCGCGGCGTGCCGGCGCTGCGGGCATCGTTGTTGCGATCCTGACTGAAGCGCTGCCACGAGGTCGACGGTGCGGACTCGCGACCGCGGTCCATCGTCGCGCGATCGTTGTTCATGCGATCGTTGGTGAAGCGTTCGTTCGAGCGCGACACCGGAGCGTTGTTTCGGCCGTAGCTCTGGATCGCTCGCGATACCGAGCGCTGCTGCTCGTCGAACGACATGCGTCCGGCAAACGAACGGTTGGCCGCGGCGAAGCGCGGTGAATCGAACGCGGCCGACATGCGAACCGGAGCACTAATCGAGCGGCCGCCGAAACCGAGGTTATCGCGGCTCGGCGATATCGGCACCGCGCCGTGAACCATCCCGATCCGATTGCCGACCATGTGCGGCGTAACGACCATGGTGTTGCCGTGAATCGTGCCGTGCTGGAAGTTACCGGTGCGAACGCCGTGGATGCCGCCGTGCCGGAAGTATCGGTTGATGACGGTGATGTTGGTGACGTTGGCGACGTTACCCCAGCCGCCGCCGCCCCAGCCGCCCCAGCCCCAGCCGCCGCTGCCCCAGACCCAGCCTGGCCACCACGGATAGAACGCAACTAGGGGCGGTATCGGATACCAGCCGATGTAGGGATAACCCCAACCGCCGTATCCGTAGCCGGCGAAGCCGCCTCCGTAGCCACCGTAAGGGTAGCCGCTGCCGAAGCCGAGCGAAACGCCCCAGCCCGGGCCGCCGAAACCGACGCCGAAGCCGAAGAATCCGACGAGCGCCGGAGACCACGACGGATAGGAATTATATGCCGGAGGCTGCCACGCCCAGCCGTAGTTGTCAGCGTAGTACCAGTTGCCGTAATGATACGGCGCCCAGCCCCACGGCTCGTTCGCAACCCACGTCCAACCGTAGCCGTCCTCCCAGCTCCAGCTGCCGTTTCCGTACGGCGACCAGTTCGAAGGCTCGTTGGGAATCCAGGACTGACCGTAGCCCGGAACGCTTTGCCACTGGCCGTACGCTCCCAGGTTATCGTAGCCGGCAATGTCCGGATTGAGGTTCGGGCTTGCATTGAGTGCCGCGACCATCGTTTGGTCGCGTTTGGCGTTGAAATCATCGAATGTGTCGTAACCGACTTCGGTTGTGTACGTGATCGACGGATTCGATGCGGAGCCGCGCGCGACGAGCGTCCGGCCGGACTCGACCGTATAGGTGCGCTGCGGGGTCACGATCTCGACGCTTCCGCGCCGTGCCGTCACCCAGCTCGAGCCGTCCTTGCCGATCGAGATCCGGTAATCGCCCGCGTCGCGAGCGCGCACCGTCACCGACGGCGTGTCGATCTGGACGGGACCCGCGCCGCGAACCAGGCCGATCTCGACCGTTCCGTCGGCGACCTGAAGTTGGCGGTTATTCGGATCGTCGTTCGTGATCCGCGCCTGAACGTTTCCGCCGAGCCGAAGTGCTGTCGAGCCGTCGAATTGCAGCTCTCCGCGCGACCGCTGGCCGGTCGAAATGTAATCGCCGGGAAGTAGCGGCGCGTTCACCACCGCAGAGACCTGTTTGTTGCTGTCTCCGCGTTGAACGACGACCTGCCCCTCAACGATGCTGACCCGCGTAACGCCGGGTCCTTTGCCGGTCGGCTGCTCGGCGGATGCCGGCAGCGCGCTCGAGACGGTTACCCCGATTAGGGCAACCATTGAAATAAGACTAGTGATCCATCTGCTGGTCATTGTTATGCAATCTGCTCCCTCAGGAACATTGAAGCGGAAAGCGCCGTCTTAAAACACCGAATCATGATTAGCTTAGCATTAAGCTAGCGTGAGAGCCCGGAGAGTGCTTGCAAGTTGGGCCGGCATGCCGCCGCAAGGCAAGAAACTCCTCGTCGGACCGCCAAATCCTCGGCATTATTCGTCTTCTTCGGAGGTAACCGCTACATGAGTGATCCCAGCAACGCGATGACCCGCCGAACGTTCGTCACCAACGCCATCGTGCTGCCCGCGCTCGCGGGCCTGCTGCTTGCCGAAACGGCGACGGCCGACGCGAAAGGCTCGCAGGCCCAGTTCAAGTATCAGAACACGCCCAAGAACGGGCAGAAATGCTCGACCTGCACGCAGTTCATTCCCGGAAGCTCACCGACCAAGAACGGCAGCTGCAAGGTCGTGGACGGCTCCATCAGCCCTAACGGCTGGTGCATCGCCTACGCGCCCAAGAAGAGCTAAGCTACCTCAAATAACGCTGCGGCGCCAATGCCGCCTGCGACGCACATCGTCACGACGACGTGCTTGACGCCGCGGCGCTTGCCTTCGATCAAGGCGTGCATCGTCATGCGCGCGCCGCTCATGCCGTATGGATGTCCGATTGAGATCGCGCCGCCGTCGACGTTGAAGCGATCGTTCGGGATGCCGAGTTTGTCGCGACAGTACACGGTTTGCACCGCGAAGGCTTCGTTGAGCTCCCATAGGCCGATGTCGTCGATCGTGAGATCGTGTTGCGCGAGCAGTTTCGGCACCGCAAACACCGGCGCGATGCCCATCTCGCCCGCGTCGGTCGCAGCAACGGCATAACCGCGATAGAAGCCAAGCGGCGTGATATTGCGACGCCGCGCAAGGTCGGCGTCCATCACGGCGACGGCGGCGGCACCGTCGGAGAGCTGCGAAGAGTTGCCCGCAGTAATGCTGGTATCGGCTACTCCCGGCACGGCGCTCTTGAGCCCCGCTAATGCTGCAAGCGTCGTATCGGAGCGATTGCCTTCGTCCTTCTCGAGTTCGACGTGGCGTTCGGCGACTGCACCCGTATCTTTATCTTGCTCGTATTTCCACGACGGCATTGCAACGATCTCGGCGTCGAAACGGCCCGCCTCTTGAGCCGCGGCGGTACGCTGCTGGCTCTGCAGCGCGTATTCGTCTTGCCGCTCCCGCGAAACCTCATACTTCTTGGCGACGAAATCGGCGGTGAAGAGCATCGGCGTGTAGAGGTCGGGGGCGTGACGCAGCAGCCACTCTTCGGTGAAGAAGCGCACGTTCACGTCGTTCTGCACCATGCTGATGGATTCAACGCCGCCCGCAACGACGATATCGGCGCCGTCGACGACGACGCGCTTTGCCGCCGCGGAAATCGCATCCAGGCCGGACGCGCAGAAACGGCTAACGGTTTGCCCCGGCACCGTCACGGGACATCCCGCGCGCAGCGCTGCGGTGCGTCCGATGTTGTTGCCGGTCGCGCCCTCAGGCAACCCGCATCCGATGATCACGTCTTCCACTTCGGCCGGATCGATGCCGGCGCGCTCCATGGCATGCTTCACGACGTGACCCGCCATCGTCGCGCCCGGTGTTTGGTTGAACGCGCCGCGATACGCGCGCCCGATCGGCGTGCGCGCCGCTGAAACGATCGCCGCTTCACGCATGAGTGAGCACCGGTTGGTGCGCGGCATACCACATGGGGCCGCCGTGATGCGGCGGAAAGCCGTAACCATACACGTAGACGATGTCGATGTCTCCGGGGCGCAGTGCGATGCCCTCTGCCAGCAGTTTCTCACCGCGCGCGACGAGCGCACCGAGAAGCCGATCGCGGATCTCTTCGTCGGTGTACTCGTGCGGTGCAATGCCCGCCTTGCGCGCTTCTTCCGCAAAAATTTCTTCAACCGCTGGATCGCGAATCGGCTCGCGTCCTTTGCCGACCGCTTTATCGTACTTGAAATAGCCCGCCATCGTTTTTTGTCCGAGCCGCTTCATATCGACGAGCCGTTCCAGCACGTTGGTGCGGCCCATCGCCTGGGGGCCCGCCGCTTTTTGCACGGCCAGGCCTACGTCGAGACCGGAAAGGTCGCTCATTGCAAATGGTCCCATCGGAAAGCCGAATCGCTTCATCACCGCATCGATCCGCTCGGGCGTAACGCCCTCCTCGGCGAGCGCGTTGGCCTGCTGCACGTAGTCGAAAATCATGCGGTTGCCGATGAATCCGAATGCATTGCCGGAAAGCACGCCTTTTTTGCGCAGCTTCTTTGCCAGCTCGAACGCCGTCGCAATCGCCTCCGGCGACGTTTCGCTTCCGCGGACGATTTCGAGCAACGGCATGATATTGGCCGGCACGAAGAAATGCAGCCCGAACACCTGCGCCGGACGCTTCGTCTCCCGGGCAAGCGCGTCAATGTCGAGCGTGGAGGTGTTGCTGGCTAGAATCGCCTCCGGCTTCGCAATTGCATCGAGCTTGCGAAAGACCTCGCGTTTCACGTCGAGATTCTCGAAAACGGCTTCAACGATCAAGTCGGCGTCCGCGAGTTCGTTCCAGTCGTCGGTAAACCGAATCGACTGGCCGCGCTTCCAGGCTTCTTCCTGTGTGAGCCGGCCCTTCTGCACCTGGTACATGAACATGCCCATGACCGTCTGGCGCGCCTTGTCGACGGCTTCGTCGTTATTATCCACTACGACGACCGGAATGCCGGCCTGCGCAAACGCAATCGCAATCCCGGAGCCCATGGTGCCGGCACCAACAACTCCGACTTTGTTAACTGCCGCCGATGTGTCATCCTGAGCCGGCCGCGCAGCGGCCGTGTCGAAGGGCGTAATCTTACTCAGCTCGCGCTCGGCAAAAAACACGTGCCGCAACGCAGCCGATGGTTCCGAGCGGACGAGCTGATCGAAGAGCCGTGCCTCACGCGCGATGCCGAAATTGAACGGCAGCTCGACCGACGCTTGCACCGCGTCGATGAGCTTGTGTGCTGCAAACCCGCCGTTCTCTTCGGCCGGCACCATCTTATGCGCTTGCGCGACGACGTATGGCG
>JAMXLK010000141.1 GCA_024281075.1 Vulcanimicrobiia bacterium | reverse complement strand
GACGTCACGGCAAATCTGCGCACGGTCAAGACGATCCCTTTGCGACTACGCGCCGCTGGGCGCGCGCCGGCGTTCATTGAAGCGCGCGGCGAGGTGTATCTGCGTAAGAGCGATTTCGAACGTTTAAATGCGGCGCGCGAACGCGAAGGTTTGCCGGCCTTCGCCAATCCGCGCAATGCTGCGTCGGGCGGGGTGCGGCAGCTCGATCCCGCGCTGACCGCGCAGCGGCGGCTCTCGTTTTTTGCCTATCAACTGGTTTCCGGCGATGCGAGCGTCAAAACACAGTGGGAGTCGCTCGAGCGCCTGGAATCGCTCGGATTTCCAGTCAATCCGAACGTTACGCGCGCGAAGCGGATTGCCGACGTGCTCGAATACTGCCGCGAGTGGGAAGAGCGCCGCGACGAGCTCGATTACGAGATTGACGGCGTCGTCGTCAAAGTGGACGACTTCGCTCTGCAGGAAAGGCTCGGCGTCGTCGCGCGCGATCCTCGCTGGGCCATCGCCTTTAAGTTCAAGCCGCGGGAGGCGCGAACGAAGCTGCTCGACATTGCGGTGAGCGTCGGCCGCACCGGCACGCTCAACCCGAACGCCGTCCTAAAACCCGTTCCAATCGGCGGCGTAACCGTCAAGAGCGCGACGCTGCACAACAGCGACTACATCAAGAACAACGACATTCGAATCGGCGACACGGTCGTGGTGACGCGCGCGGGCGACGTCATCCCGCGCGTCGTCGGACCGGTGGTGAGCGAACGTAGCGGGAAGGAACGGCGGTTCAAAATGCCCGACCGGTGCCCGGTCTGCGGTGCCGACGTCGATCACCCGGAGGGCGAGGCGATGTCGCGCTGCACGAATGCGGCGTGCGGCGCGCAAGTCTACGAACGCGTCCGGCACTTTGCCTCGCGTGGGGCCATGGACATCGAAGGTCTCGGAGACGTTATGGCCCAGCAGCTGACCGAACTGCGGTTGGTCACCGACATTGCCGACATCTATAAGCTCGATCGAGCGGCGCTCGAACGGGTGCCGCGAATGGGCCCGAAGAGCATCGAGAATTTGCTGCGCAACGTCGAGCGTTCGAAGGTGCGTGGATTGGCGCGCGTTCTCTACGGCTTGGGAATCCGCTTCGTCGGAACGCAAACGGCACAAATCCTCGCGGGTGATTTCGGAACGATCGAAGCGATTGCGGCGGCCGGCGAAGAAGAACTGCAGCGCAGCGAAGGGATCGGTCCCGAGGTTGCCGCGAGCGTAGCGCTTTTCTTCAAGCAGAAGGCCAATCGCGATATGATCGCGCGTCTGGCTCGGGCCGGCGTCGACACGACCGCGCCGAAGCGCGCGCGCGCCGCCGACGGGCCGCTCGCCGGAAAAACGTTCGTGCTCACCGGGACGCTTGAAAATCTCACCCGCGAAGAGGCGACGCAGTTGATCCTTGCCGCCGGAGGCAAAGTAACCGGATCGGTGAGCAAGAAAACCGATTACGTCGTTGCCGGCAGCGAGCCCGGCAGTAAACTCTCGAAAGCCGAGCAACTCGGCATTACGGTGGTCGACGAAAACAAACTGCGGCGGTTGCTGCAATGAATGCGCGGGTACGCATCGTTCCGGGCGACACCCTGACGCCAATCGGCGCGTACGCCGCGCTCGGACGGCCCCACGCTTCATGTTTGCTCGAAAGCGTGGAGAGCGGCGGCCGCATCTCGCGCTATTCCTTTATCGGCCTGGATTACCGGACGGCGCAGAATTTCGAATCCGGCGCGGACCTCTACGATCGCGTTCGCGAATTCGTGGCATCGCATCGAATCGATGGTGAAAACGCCAACCTCGGCGGTGCGCTCTTTGCGTTTTCGTACGATGCTGCGCGATTCGATGCGCGCCTTTCGGCCCGCGTCCAATCCGAGCCGGCGATGCCGGGCGCCTACGTTGCAATTCCCGACACTTGGCTGATCTTCGATCACTTCACGGATTCGCTCACGATCTGGTGCGCCGGCAGCGACGCCAACGGCTGCGAACGCCGCATCGATACGTATGTCGAACGGCTGCTCGCCGCTCGGCCGTCGCTGCCCGCGCCGCTGCGCGCGTGCAGTGCGATGACGGCGTCGATTAGGCGCGAGCGATTCTTAGAGCTCGTCGCCGAAGTAAAACGGTACATCTTCGAAGGCGACGTCTACCAGCTGCAGCTTGGGATTCGATTCGGAGCCGAACTGCAAGGGAGCGCGTTCGACCTCTACCGTGCGCTACGCCGTGAAAATCCGTCGCCGTACATGTTCTTTGTCGACTCACCGTTCGGAGAGCTGCTCGGTGCTTCGCCTGAGTTTTTGGTGCGACTCGAAGGCCGCAAGGCACGCATTCGCCCGCTTGCCGGCACGCGCTCGCGCGGGCTCAACGACGAAGAGGACGGACGCATCGCGGTCGAGTTGCTCGCCAACGAGAAAGAACGCGCCGAGCACGTGATGCTCGTCGACTTGGGACGCAACGACCTCGGTTCGGTTTGCGAATACGGAAGCGTGCAAGTCGACGAGCTCTTGCAGATCGAGCGTTACAGTCACGTCATGCACATCGTTTCGAACGTGACCGGACGTTTGCGCCCCGAGTGTGACGGCCTCGATCTGTTTCGCGCCGGATTTCCTGCGGGCACGGTCACCGGTACGCCGAAGTTTCGCGCGATGCAGCTCATCGACAGCCTGGAGCCCGTGACCCGCGGCTTTTACGCCGGCAGCATCGGGCGTTGGTCGTACGGCGGTGATTTCGACTCGTGCATCACGCTGCGCAGCGTTCACGTACAAAATGGACACGCCTGGTGGCAGGCCTCGGCGGGTATCGTCGCGGATTCGGAGCCGGTGGCTGAGTACGAAGAAGTCTTTCACAAGACGCGGATCGCGCGTTCGGTGCTCGGAATAGAATGAAGCGCGTCCTCTTCGTCGACAACTTCGACAGCTTCAGCTATAACGTCGTTCACTTGCTTGCCTTGGCCGGCGCGGCACCGGACGTTATGCTCAACGACGATCCGCGATTGCAACCGGCGCTGCTCGAACGTTACGATGCACTCGTCGTCGGTCCCGGTCCCGGGCGTCCCGAACACGCGCCGCAGATGCTGGGGACGTTGCGCGCAGCAATCGATCGGGAGATGCCGGTCTTCGGCGTGTGCCTCGGCTTGCAGGCGATCGGCGAAGTGCTGGGCGCCTCGGTCACACATGCGCCCAAGCAAATGCACGGCAAGACGTCGCACATCATCCACGACGGCAGCGGCGTTTTCGCCGAGCTGCCGACGCCGGTCGAAGCGACACGCTATCATTCGCTCTGCCTGGATCCTGCGACGATTCCGGACGAACTGCGAGTCGTCGCGCGAAGCGAAGACGGCGTCGTACAGGGCATCGCGCATCGCGCGCGTCCGGTGCACGCCGTGCAGTTCCACCCCGAATCGGTGCTGAGCGAGCACGGCCGGCAAATCGTCGAGAATTTCTTGCGCACCGGTGGCTGAGCCGGCGTCGTTGCTGCGCCGGCTGCTCGCCGGCGAGAGCCTCTCTCGGGACGAAAGCGCGGCGTTCGTCGGCGACATTATGGATGGCTCGTACACGCCGTCGCAGGCAGCGGGCTTGCTCGTCGCGCTCGCCGCAAAGGGAGAGAGCGTCGATGAAATCGTCGGCGCAGCGCGCGCGATGCGCGAGCGAAGCCTGCACGTCGAACATGAATTGCCTCAAGTCGTCGACGTCGTCGGCACCGGCGGAGATCACGCAAACACGATCAATATCTCGACGATGGCGGCGCTGGTTGTTGCAGCCGCCGGCATTCCGGTCGCCAAACACGGCAATCGCGCGGCATCGAGCGCATGCGGCAGCGCCGACGTGTTGGAAGCTTCCGGTTTCGCGCTCGACCTCGAACCGCAGCGCGCCGCGGCGATGCTGCGCAGTTGCAACTTCACGTTCATGTTCGCGCCGCGCTACCATCCGGCGATGAAGAATGCGGCGGCCATTCGACGCGAGCTCGGCGTGCGGACGATCTTCAACCTGCTCGGACCGTTGACGAACCCGGCACGCGCGACGCATCTCGTTATCGGCGTCGCGCGGGAAGATCTCGTCGAGCCGGTCGGCGAAGCGCTTCGCGCGCTGGGAGCAATCAGAGGCGCCGTCGTGCACGGAACGACCGGGGTCGATGAAGTCGTCGGCGACGCGCCGACGTCCGTGTACCGGTTCGACGAAAGCGGAGGGCGCCTGCAATCCCTTGCGCCGCGAGATTTCGGCCTTGCCGAACCCTTGCCGACGCCGACCGGCGGCTCGGTCGAGGCATCGCGCCGCGCATTCGAGGAGATTCTTCGGGGTGCGTCCACGCCGGCCGCCGGCGTCGTCGCGCTCAACGCGGCCGCGGTTTTTTGGGCGATCGGCGCGGAAAACGAACTGCCGGCGGCGTTTACGCGCGCGCGCGGCTTGCTCGAAAGCGGCGCCGTTTGGCCGGTCTTCCAGCGCGCGCGGGACTTTGCCGCCAATGGCTGATCTCTGGATCAAATTCTGCGGCTGCACCGGGCGCGCCGACGTCGATCTCGCGATCGAAGCGGGAGCCAATGCGTTCGGAATGATCTTCGCGCCGTCGCCGCGCGAGATTTCACTCGAGGCAGCGGCCGACATCGCTCGGCGGCCCCCTGCGATCGAGCCGGTCGCGGTTTTCGTCAATCCGTCGCAGGCGCTCGTCGACGAGGTGCGTGAGATGTTTCCGCAAGCGCTGCTGCAGTTCTCGGGCGACGAGCCGCCGGAGTTCGTCGCGCGATACGGAGATCGTGCGATCAAGGCGATTCACGTCGATCCGGATGCCATCAACCTTGCCGATCGCGCTGCGCGTTTTCCCGACGCGACGCTGCTGCTCGACGCGCGCCACGACGGCATGGCCGGCGGTACCGGCATGACGTTTGCGTGGGAACACGCCATTCCGATCGCGCGCGCGCGCCGGGTCGTGATTGCGGGCGGCCTCAACCCGGAGAACGTTGCAGCGTGCATCGAACGGGTTCGTCCCTTCGGCGTGGACGTGCGCACCGGAATCGAGCGCGACGGTCGTAAGGATTTCGAGAAGATGCAAGCCTTCGTGCGCGCAGCGCGCTCGGGCGCGCTATGAAGAAGCCCGATGCGCGCGGCTATTTCGGCGAGTTTGGCGGCCGCTACGTCCCCGAAGTCTTGATCGCGGCCCTCGACGAGCTCGACCGCGCCGTGGACGCAGCCTTCGCCGACTCTACGTTTTGGAACGAATATCACGAGGTGCTGCGCGATTTCGTCGGCCGTCCCTCGCCGCTCTACCGATCGGAACGCTATCTCGCCGACGTTTCTTCCGCGCCGTTGGTTCTCAAACGCGAAGATACGAACCACACCGGCGCGCACAAAATCAACAATACCGTCGGCCAGGCACTGCTCGCGTTACGGATGGGGAAGCAGCGACTGCTTGCCGAGACCGGCGCGGGTCAGCACGGCGTAGCGACTGCAACCGTCGGAGCGAAGTTTGGACTGCCCGTGGACGTCTACATGGGTGCGCGCGACGTAGAACGACAGGCGCTCAACGTGCACGTCATGCGGCTGCTCGGCGCGGCCGTGCATTCGGTGAGCGGCGGAACTCAAACGCTCAAAGATGCCACGAACGAAGCGTTTCGCGTTTGGGCGGAGCGGGTCGAGGATACTTTTTATGTTATCGGAAGCGTCGTCGGCGCGCATCCGTATCCATATATGGTTCGCGAACTGCAGAAAATCGTCGGCGTCGAAGCGCGCCGTCAGGTGCTGGAGCGGTTCGGGCGCCTCCCAAGCGACGTCGTCGCGTGTGTCGGCGGCGGCAGCAACGCAATCGGCATCTTTGCCGGCTTCGTGGACGATCCGGAAGTGAAACTCTGGGGCGTTGAAGCCGGCGGCGAAGGTGTCGCCACCGGAAAAACGGCGGCGTCGCTTGCCGCAGGTAGCGTCGGCGTTCTGCACGGCTCCCGCTCCTATCTGTTGCAGAACGGCGAGGGGCAGGTCAGCGAGACGCACTCGACCGCGGCGGGCCTTGACTATCCCGGCGTCGGCCCCGAGCATGCTTTTTTGAAAGAAAGCGGACGCGCGACGTACGCGAACGTCACCGACTCGGAAGCGATCGAAGCGTTCGGCGCGTTCGCTCGCAGCGAGGGGATCATTCCGGCGCTCGAGAGCGCGCATGCGATCGCATTTGCGCGCAAGCTCGCGCGCGAGCGCGACGCCGGCGATCTGATTTTAGTCAACCTGAGCGGCCGCGGCGATAAGGATTTAGTGCGCTGAGCCGCATTGCGGAGGCGTTTGCGTGCGCGAAACGCGAGCGCCGCATTGCATTCGTTCCGTACGTGATGGCCGGCGATCCCGACCTCGAGACGACGGGTGCAATTCTCGACGCGTTGAATGCCGCGGGTGCCGACGTCATCGAGCTGGGGGTGCCGTACTCGGACCCGCTCGCGGACGGTCCCACGATCGCATCGGCGGGTGCGCGCGCGCTTGCGAACGGAACGCGCCTTTCGGACGTTCTTGAATTAGCGCGGCGGCGCGAGGGGGTTCACGCGCCGCTGCTGCTTTTTACCTACTTCAACCCGATCTATCAGTTCGGCATCGAGCGCTTCGCGCGCGCGGCGGCACACGCCAATATAGCGGGAGCGATCGTGCCCGACTGTGCACTCGAGGAATCGGCTTCGCTTCGCGGCGCGCTCCACGCGCAGGGTTTGGAGATGCCGCTGCTGGTCGCGCCGTCTACGACCCGGTCCCGCGCCGAACGCATCGCCGATGCGGCGACGGGCTTCGTCTATGTCGTCTCGCGCCTCGGTGTGACAGGCGCCGGCAAGACACCGCGCTTCGAACCGCTGCGGGCGCAGCTCGCGATGCTGCGCGAGCTCACGGAGAAGCCGCTCGCGGTCGGATTCGGATTGCGCGGTGTTGCCGAGATTCGTGAAATCGCCGCGTTCGCCGACGGCGTCGTTGTCGGCAGTGCGCTCATCGACGCGTGCGCCGGCGCGCTAGGCGACGAGGCGGCGCGACGGGTGGAGGCGTTCGTACGGCCGCTCATTGCAGCCGCAAAACTCTAGCGGTTCGTCAGCCCAAAGAC
>JAMXLK010000140.1 GCA_024281075.1 Vulcanimicrobiia bacterium | reverse complement strand
GCTTGATGCTCCAAGTACCCCTCGACGTCAAACAACGGACGGCCGAGGCGATCGGGACGCCGGCCGTGGCGGCTGTTCAACAGATCCTCGCTCTTATACGTCAGCATCGCGATCTTACGCGCGAGCCGCAGCCCGCGTTCCGGATGGAGCGCCAGCGCCTCGCGCTGCAATGAGTTGAGCGCGACGCCCAACGCGCTATGATGATCGTGCGCGCCGACGACGATTGCCGTTTGCAGGCGCTCCGGGGCGTCGATCGCCCACTGCAGCGCCCGCATCCCGCCGAGGGAGCCGCCGATGGCAACCCGGATCCGGTCGATGCCGAGCTGCGTTAACGCGCGCTGCTCGGCGCGAACGACGTCGCGCACCGTGATGCGCGTCGCCGGGCAGGTTGATCCGTAGCAGCTTCCGAGCGCATTGATGCCCACGATGCACCAGCGCGCGGGGTCGAAAAGCGCACCGGTTCCAACAATGCCGGGCCACCACTCGTGCGCGCGACTCGATCCCGTGAGTGCGTGCTCCACCAGAACAACGTTTGAACCGTCGGCGGCGGGCTTGCCGTAGACCGTGACCCGCTGCTCCACGCCGCGAAGCCGCACGCCGGAGTCGAGCTCGAGCTTGCCGATGGAGATCGTGCGTTCGTCCATCATGCCGTCGCCAGTATTGAAGCGGCCGGCGCGATGGTGCGCAGAACCGCCACGATGTCGCCGAGCACGGAAGATGCGGTGGCCGATCCGCCCGCGCCGTCGCCGCGCAAAGTTAGCCGCCCGGCAGCGCGCGCGTCGATCTGCACGGCGTTCTCGACGCCTTGCGTTCGAGCGAACTCATGGTCTTCGGGCAGCACAACAGGCGCAACAGAGGCGCGAACGCCCTGAGCCGTGCGCTCAAGGCTAGCGACCAAACGGGTTCGCAAGCCTCGACTCCGCGCATTCGCTACATCGGCTTGGGTAATGCCGCGGATGCCTTTCGTCGGAATCTGCGGCGAGAGCAGCGGAGCGCCGAAGGCCGTCTGCGCGATGATTGCGAGCTTGTGCGCGGCGTCGATGCCGGCGATATCGTTGCTCGGGTCGGCTTCAGCGTAGCCAAGGCGCTGCGCGTCCGCAAGCGCCTTTTCGAAGCTGCTCCCCGCTTCCATCGCAGAAAGGATCGCCGTACACGTGCCGTTCAGCACCCCGGTGACGCGCAAAATCTCGTCGCCCGCGAGTGCTTCTTCGAGAATGCGCAGCACCGGAACCGCTCCGCCTACCGCGGCGTCGTAACGCAAAGAGGCGCCCGCGCTCTCCGCGATCCGCCGCAGCTGTGGACCTTGCGTCCCGATGAGATCCTTATTGGCGGTGACGACGTGCCGGCCGCGCCGCAGCGCGCGCTCGACTAAGTCAGCGGCGTCGTCGAGGCCGCCGATGAGCTCGACGACGACGTCAACGCGCGGATCGTCGGCCACGGCGCGCGCCGCGGTCGTAAAGAGCTCGCGCTCGAGCGATTCGGGCCGTCGCTTCATGCAGTCGCGTATCGCGATCGCGCGCAAGCAGTACGAAACACCGGCGCGCTCGACGATCCGCTCGCGATCGCGCTGCAATCGGTCGGCGACGCTCGCGCCGACGGTACCGCAGCCGAGCAGTCCGATTCCCACGGTCGTTGTCATGATTCCAGGCCTCCTTGTTCGATGGGAAAGCGAGGATAAAAAACGCCCCTCGCAAGCGGCGAGGGGCGTGAGAAGCGTTCTGTTTTTAGATTACGCGCGCTTCACGATCGCCCCAACGCATGCATGCACATGCGTCCCATGATCGGCATCATCGCGTCAGCGCGTAGAAACATGGGGCAAACGATACCACGCAGGGGGTGGTGCGTCAAGCGTTCGGCCCGGGCAAGACCGCCGTCGCTTCGATCTCGACCTTCGCGCCTTCTTCGAGCAGCGCGGCAACTTGTACGAGCGCCATTGCAGGATAGTGCGTGCCGACGATCTCCCGATAGGTTTCTCCGAGCCCCCGCAGGTTCTGACGGTATTCGTTCTTATCGGTGATGTACCAGGTAAGCCGAACTAAATGCTCCGGTTCGCCGCCGGCAGCGCGCAGCACCGTCAGCACGTTGTGCAGCGCTTGCCGCGCTTGTTCCAAAAAATCGTCGCCGACGAGCTCGTTGCGTTCGTTCCAGCCGATCTGCCCGGAGATCGCAAGGTAGCGGCCTTCGGCGACGATCCCGTTCGCGTAGCCGCTCGGGCGAGGCCAGCCCGCCGGATTGATCGCCTCGCTCATGCGTAATCCACCGCGCTCGTGCGGTCCAGGCCTTCCGAGAGGCGCGCCGCGCGCAGCACCACCGTCAGGAGCGCGCTGACGAACAGGTTGATCAGTAACGAGTAGAGCGCGATGAAGCCGGTCAGCGACCCGCCGAACGCGTGAATCGTAAAGTTGGCATTAAAGCCCGCGGCTACCGCCATTGCGCAGCTCGCCGACAGGCCACACGCCCAGCCGGCGAAGAGCGCCTTGGGATGGAACCAGCGCGTCCAGAGTCCCAGCACGAAGGCCGGAAAGATTTGCAGCATGAGGGCTCCTCCAAGCAGCTGAAAGTCGATCGCAAACGGCACGGGCACGAAGAAGACAACCAGCAGCGCGAACGCTGCAATTGCGAGCGTGAGCAGCTTGGCGACGAGCGTCTCCACCGAGGAGCGCTCCGGTGAAAACTCGCGGAAGACGTTGCTCGCAAAGAGATTTGCCGCTCCGATGCACATGATCGCCGCCGGCACCAAGGCGCCGATAACGATGGCGGCATCGGCGACTCCGGTGAACCAGTTGGGAAAGAAGCGCGCGAAGAGCAGGGGAACGACGTTGCTGGCGTCCTTCGCGCTGATCTGCGCCGCGATTGCGCAATACCCGAGCAGTGCCAGCAGGCCGAGCAGCAGCGAATAGATCGGCAGCAATGCGGCATTGCGCCGGATCACTTCGCGGCTGCGCGCGGCCAGCACGCTGGTGATCGAATGCGGATAGATGAAGAGCGAGAGCGCCGAACCGAACGCCATCGTTGCATACGTGAAGTACTGTCCCGGCGCAAGCAAGATCGAACTCGGATGCGGCCGTCGCGCCAGCGCCGACTCGGCGGAAGAAAAAACGTGTTGCCAGCCGCCGAGCTTTGCGGGAATCACCACGATGGCCGCGATGACCGTGACGTAGATTAGCGTATCTTTAACGAAGGCGATCAATGCCGGCGCTCGCAGTCCGCTGGCGTACGTGTACGCTCCGAGCAGAACGAAGGCGATGGTTAGTGCCGGCAGCGCGCCGGCGGCGCCGAGCGTGCTGAACTGTGCGAAAACGGTGCGCATGCCGACCAGTTGGAGCGCGATGTACGGCATCGCTGCGACGACGCCGGTCAAGGCGACTGCAACCTCGAGCGTCCGGTCGCCGTAACGGTCGCGTACGAAATCGGCGGTCGTAACGTAACCGCGCCGCCGCGCCACGACCCAAAATCGGCTGAGCACGACGAGTGCAATGGGGTACGCGATCGTGGCGTAGGGTACGGCAAAGAAACCGAGTGCGCCGACCCCGTAGACGAGCGCCGGTACCGCGATGAACGTGTACGCGGTGTAAAGATCACCGCCGAGTAAGAACCACGAGACGACCGTGCCGAAGCTGCGCCCGCCGAGGGCCCATTCTTCGAGCTGCGAGAGGTTCGCGCCGCCCCAGCGTGCCGCGGCAAAACCCATCGCGGTGACGCCGAGCACGGCGATCGACAGCACCGCCGCGGCGCTAGACATCGTGGTGCTCGCGTGTAACGAAGACGAACAACCCGAGCAACGCCGCGGTTACCAAGACCCACGCGAGTTGATACCAATAAAAGAACGGCATGCCGAAGAGCATCGGGTGGACGTGGTTGTAGATCGGCGGAGTCAGCGTTCCGACGAACGGCAAGACGAGCAGCGCGTACCATCCACGGCGCATCTGGCGCTCGTTTGTCGCACCTGTCGGGGCCGCCTCTCGCAGGCGAGCGCTCGACGGAGGTTCGGCGGGGAGACGGAGCAAAGCAAGCCTAAACTCCGAGCCGCTCTCCGGCGGAAAGGACCAAGATGGCCGTAACTCAACCCCCGAAAGACACGCCGTTCGGACTCGACGCGAACGTTGCAGCGGGGCTCGCTTATCTTTTCTGTCTGCTTGGCGGCGTCGTGATGCTCGTCGGCGGCGGAACGAATCGTTTCGTTAAATGGGCCGCAGCGCAATCCATTACGCTGTGGGGCTCATGGTTCGTAATCTGGTGGATACTCGGTATGCTCGCGCATGCTTGGATCTTTTGGCCGCTCGTAATCCTCGTGTCGCTCGTGCTTCCGATTCTGGCCTTGATCGTTTGGCTGTGGACGTTCATTACCGCGTTCCAAGGCAAGGAAGTGCGCGTTCCGGGGATTGCCGGCTTGACGGAAACGATTTTCAAGTCGCAGCTCGGCTAAAGAGCCGCGCCTAGCGCGGACGATTTTTCAGGCGCAGCTTCAGCAGCGGACGCTCGAAGCAGTAGGTCGCCAACGTCGCTTGCGCGATACTCACCGCGCAAGCGACTTGCGTAAATCGCACTTGCCAGTCGGGGTCGTAATGCGGATCGTCGCCGCTGTATTGCGGAATCCCGTGTGCGAGAAGCTCGCGAGCCACGAGCTGATGGTAGAGATAGAGATTGTACGAGATCGTTGCAAAAAACCGAAGGATTACGTTATCCAGCGCGATCTGCCACCACCGTGGGCTCACCAGCGAGCCCAGCGCGACGATGGCGAATGCCGCACCGAGAAGAGGCCGGTTATTGATCTGCCACGCCCCGGCCCATTGATCGTGAAAGCGGTATCCATAGAGCGACTGTAAGAGCGCGACCAGAACGGCCACACCGGCGGCGGCGACGAGCGGCGCAACGTAACGCGGGCGCGTCGCGCGCCATGCGTCACCAAATCGCGTAAAGACGTACGCCGAAATCATGCCGAATGCAAAGATGTCGAGATACCCCGGGAGATTCTCTTCCCACTGCACGAAGACCGTCGAGTAGCAGCACTGGTCCAAAGCGGCGCGCCACATCCACGCGATCGCAATTAATACGGCTGCCGTCACCCACGGCTGCCGCTTGAAGAAGGACCAGATGAGGGGAAAGATCAGGTAGAATTCCACTTCCACGGCGAGCGTCCAAAGCACGCCGTCAATGGTGCCGTAGCGAAGCGGAAACCAAGTATGGATGAAGAGCAGATGCGTTACCAAATCGGGGACGGCGGATGCGTTCGGTTGCGCCTGCGCGTAACCGGCGCCGTATGCGACGGCGATGGAGAGCACGTACGACGGCACGATCTTGATGAAGCGCCGCCAGGCGAAGTCGCGCCACGACGGCTCGGCGCGTTCCGCAAGCAATGCGCCGATGAACGGATATGAAATGACGAATCCGCTCAAAAAGAAGAAGAGGTGGACGCCGATAAAGCCGGTTGCCGGTACGAACTCGAGCGCCGGTCCGGGGGAGAGCCACGTGATTTCCCAGAGGTGATACCAGAGTACGAGCAGCACGGCGATGCCGCGAAGCCCGTCCAAAACCCCAAGCCTCGCGGGCTGATGCAAAGCGCCACTCGCGGCCATTTCCGGCACTCATGCGAAAGCCGGCGCGCGACGACCTTTCGCGTGGTGCCAGGAGTCGGGAAACCGGTCGGTAATACCGCCCGCCATGGAAACGACGACAAGCACATTCGAAGCGCAGATTAGCGCTATCGTCGAGCAGCGTCATCTGCTCGGACATCCGTTTTACGTCGCCTGGACGAACGGCGAACTCACGCTCGAGCAGCTGCGACAATATGCCGGACAGTATATGCATCACGTACTGGCCGAGCCGACGTATTTGAGCGCGGTGCACTCGAATACACCGCACTT
>JAMXLK010000139.1 GCA_024281075.1 Vulcanimicrobiia bacterium | reverse complement strand
CTATAGCGTTACCGTTCCGCCGCCCGCCTTCGTCCTCCTAGCCTTGCAACTGCGATCGCGCCTCAGCTTCCGTCCTTTCCGTCCACGCGGAAGCGAATCGCGCGAATCCCGATGTTCGGCAGACGGGCGGTAACGGCGTCGAGCAGGTGTTCCGAAAGAGAGCTCAGTTGGCGGCTCCAGGCATTGGAGCGCGTGGTAATCGTCAAGTTACCATCTGCGAGTTCGGTTGGACGCGAGTTCATGTCTCGCTGAGTTCTAGCTGAACAACCGAGGATTGCATCCACTTGCCTAACTTCAGCGGTTGCGCGAGGCAGCGACTATTGCTTCGCGCGATTCCACCGTCGTCGGTGTCGCCTTTTCCAGGCGGCGCTCTTTCTCCGACGAATGCCTCACCTCGTGTTTCGATATCCGGTCGTGTGTGCCGTGTTGATGGCGTTTATCCCCGCGCCGGTTTGCGCGGCGGTTCCGTCGCCATTTGCCAAACTTGAGTTTCGCAGCATTGGGCCAACGACCGGCCGGATCGACGCGGTCGCCGGCATCCCCGGTAACTCCCGGACATACTATGCCGGCGGACTCGGCGGCCTGTGGTTGACGACCGACGGAGGCGTTTCGTGGGAGCCTATCTTTGATAAGCAGCCGGTGACCTCGATCGGCGCCATTGCGGTCGCTGCATCAAACCCGAAAATCGTCTACGTCGGAACTGGCGAACCGAACATTCGTAATGACATCGCATTTGGCGACGGCGTATGGCGCTCCGACGACGGTGGAAAGACGTGGCGACATCTCGGCCTCGACGGGACCGCACAAATTGCGCAGATCGCGGTCGATCCGCGCAATCCGGATATCGCTTACGTCGCAGCGGTCGGAGATCCGTTCGCGCCGGGACCCGATCGCGGCATTTACGTAACGCGCGACGGCGGTAGGCACTGGACGCGCGCGTTGTACGGCGGCCCAACGACCGGCGCGTCGACGGTCGCGATCGCGCCGGGAAATCCGTCCTACGTCATCGCGGGGACGTGGACTGTGCAACGACGACCGTGGATGCTGACGAGTGGCGGCCCTGCAGATGGCGTATTCGCGTCGCACGATGCGGGCGCGCATTGGACTCGACTTTCGGGCAACGGACTTCCAGGCGGCCTGATGGGGCGCATCGCCGTGCGCTTCGCACCAAGCGATCCCCGTCACGTTTATGCGATGATTGAGTCGAAGCGCGGTGTTTTCTGGAGCAGCGACGACGGCGGCGTGCACTGGCGCCTCGTGAGCGACCGGCACCAACTCGATCAGCGCCCGTACTACTTCACGCAGTTTACCGTCGATCCACGGAGTTCAAAGCACATTTTCTTCATGTCGATCGTTCCTTCCGAGTCTTTCGACGGCGGCAAGACGATCAAACGAATGCATACCGAGGGCTACGATCATCATCAGATGTGGATCGATCCTATCTACGGTAACCGCGCGATCATCGCCGCCGATGCGGGCGTCCGGCTTTCCCTCGACGGCGGCAAGACGTGGCGCGATCCTCAGTTGATCGTCTCCCAGCCGTACCACATCGCGGCCGACGACGAGATACCGTATACGATTTGCGGTGAGTTTCAGGATCCCGGCGCGGTTTGCGCGCCGAGCCTGAGCTTCAGCGGAGCGATCACGCCGGACCAGTGGTTCTCCCCGAACAGCGGTGAGAGCGGGTGGATCGTTTTCTCACCGGCGAACGCGAACGTGATTTACGGAACCGGATATCAGGAAGCCGTCATTAGGTACGATCGCACCTCGATGCAGACGCGCCTGATCAGCCCCTGGCCGGATACGTACACCGGGACCGGAGCGGATGCGTATAAATATCGCGGAGCTTGGGTTGCGCCCGTTGCCGTCTCTCCACTCGAACCGAACGCGCTCTACTTCGGCGCGCAGATGTTGCTGCGCACGGAAGACGGCGGCAGCACGTGGACGGCACTCAGTCCCGATCTCACCCGCAACGACAAGAGCAAACAGGTTGCCTCGGGACGGCCGATCACCGTCGACAATGCCGGGACCGAGGTCTACGACACGATCTCATCCATCGCGCCTTCCCAGACCGTTAAGGGCGAGATCTGGGTCGGCACGGACGACGGCCTTGCGTGGTTGACGCGCGACGGCGGAACGCATTGGTCGAACGTAACCGCAGGCCTTTCCGGCTTGCCGCAGTGGGCGCGCATCGAGAATATCGATCCGTCGCGCTCTGCCGACGGCACCGCGTACCTCGCGGCCGAAAATCATAAACTGGGCGATCGTACGCCGTACCTCTACGTCACGCACGATTTCGGAGCGCACTGGTCATCGATCGTATCGAACCTTCCGCGCGATAGCTACGTGCGCATGGTGCGCGAAGATCCCAAACGCGCCGGGCTCCTTTTTGCTGGAACTGAAACGGCGCTCTGGTACTCCCTCGATGCGGGCCTTCAATGGAACTCGCTGCAGAACAATCTTGCCCACGCCCCGATCTACGACTTCGTCGTGCAGCCGCGCTTTAACGATCTCGTCGTCGCTACGCACGGCCGCGGCGTCTGGATTCTCGACGATATCGGCGTTTTGCAAAACTGGAACGCGCAGATCACCTCGGAACACGCACACCTTTTCACGCCGCGCGACGCTTACCGCTGGAATTCGTCGCGCGGGACGTGGGCAACCAACGAAGGCGCCGGTTCAAATCCGCCCGGCGACGCCGTCGTGACGTTCTACTTGGGCGTGCTGCCGCCTAAAAAGACCCCGGCCAAAATTGAAATCCTCGATGGATCGACGATCGTTCGCACGATCACGATCGATCATCCGATCGTGGGCGTCAATCGAGTCTGGTGGGACCTGAACTACGATACCGTTCCGCTCGTCGCCGACTACCACGCGCAGTCGAGCGGCTTTACGGGCCCTCAGGCGCTGCCGGGCCCGTACGTGGTTCGGCTGATCGACGGCGGCACGCAACTGGACGCTCCGCTTCGGGTACTGGCCGATCCGCGCACGCCTGCGACCCTCGCCGAGATGCGCGCGACATTCGACCTTACCATGCAGCTGCGCGCCGAGTTCTCGCGCGTCGGGAAAGAAATCTCGGCGTTGCGCGCGCTTCAGGCGGCCCTCCAGAAGTCGGCAAAGACGGCACGCGCGAGCGACACGCGACAGGCGATCGATCAGATGCAGCAGACCACCGCCGCGGCGCTAACCGCCCTCTACATCACTGAGGCGCAGAACTCGGAGGACACCCTGCGCACGCCTCCCCGGCTTTACGAGCGAATCGCTAGTTTAGCCGCCAGCTTGGGCTTCAGCGATTATCCGCCGACCAAAGGGCAGCGAGATTTGGCGGTATCGATTCAGGCCGAGCTCGCGCAAGCACTTGCGGCCGACGATCAGCTCTTCGGGGCGCGCCTGCAGTCGCTCAACACTATGCTGCAGCACGATCGCCTGCCGCCGATCTCCGTCACCCGTTGACCGCACAGTGCCTCAACGCCGCTTGTTATAACGATAATGTGAAAACGGTTCCGCAGCCGTTTGAATTGCCGCAGTTTTCGTCGCCCCCATATTCGGTCGTTCCGTACAGAACGCGCTTAACTTTGAGCAACTTAGCAGCCGGCCCGTTCCCGTCGGTACCGCCTTGGAAGCTGTACAAAACCTTCTCCGCACCGCTCGTGCTGATACTGTAAACGGTTCCGCAGTTGCACGTCAGGTTGCCGCCTTTGGACGTGGTCCCGTAGAGCGTACCATTGACGGCGATGAGTCCTCCGACCGGATCGCTACCGTCCGTACCGCCCGCGAAGTTATATATAACTTTTTCCGAGCCGCCCGTTGTGATGCTGAACACGGTGCCGTTGCTGTAAGTACCGCCGCCGGCGGTAATGCCATACAGCGTGCCGCGCACGTCAAGGAGGCCTGCTTGGGGGTTGTGCCCGTCGGTTCCGGAGCCGAAGCTATACAGCACCGTTTCGGCACCGCTCTTCGTGAGGGTGTAGACGGTCCCTGAGGAATAGGCGCCGCCACCAGACGTCGTGCCGTAGAAGGTACCCCCAATATTAATCACGGGGCCTGAGGGCCCGGAGCCGTCCTGCCCATAGCCAAAACTGTGCAACACCGTTTCGGTCGTGGTACTGCCCGCCGTAATGCTGAAGACGGTTCCGCAACCGTAGCCGTTGCATCCTACGCCGCCCCCATTGTCCGTTGTGCCGTAAAAAGTACCGTTTTTCTCGAATAGAGAAGCGGATGGATAGCTGCCCCGTGAATTGTCTCTCGGAAACTTGTAAAGAATTTGTTCGACGCCGCCGGTCGACACGCCAAAAACCGTACCGCGACGATCGCCGCCTTTGGAGGTGGTGCCGTAGAACGTTCCGTTCACGTCAATCACACTGTCACGCGGATATGCCCCGTCGGGTTGCTTTTTAAAGCTGTAGAGCGTCTGCTCCGCGCCGCTCGTCGTGATGGTGTAGACCGTTCCCCCGCCACCGGGGCCTTTATCGGAGGTTGTGCCGTACAGCACGCCGTTCACGTCAAGCAGCGACGCAACAGGATGCGAGCCGTCGGACAGCCTTCCGCGGAAACTATATAGAAGTTTGTACTTCGAACTGCCGTCGCGTCCCACGAGCACCTGGCCTGTTGAGATCGCGCCGGGCGTGCCGCTGGCCGACTGCGATAACGCACATCCGGTCAGCAAGACTGCCGCTGAGGCAGCAATTGCAAATCGTTGGAAAGCCTGAATCATCATTAGCCCACCTCGTTCAACAGAGCTGCGGTCTGCCTGGTACGCTCAATCCAGTGTTCGCGCGCCGTGTGAATCGGAAGTGACGCGCGATGCAGTGTGAGCCATCGCTGCGTCTCCCCGTGCAGCCACGCGAGTACGCGCGGTGGATCTTGGGCCAACATGGCCTCGAGCGCAAAACGACGCTCTCCCTGACGCAAACCGAGCCCCAACTCGTGCGACGCGCGCCGCAAATCTGGTCGCGTCAGAATGATACCGCTGCATGCGGGTGCGAGCAGCGACGCGATGAACGCCGCCACACCGTCTTTGCGCGGATCGGCGAGTGCAGGAAGGTCGCGAAAGTGCGACGGTACGTTCTCCGGCACGTGGGAGCAACCGGCTGCGTTAGCGAGTGCATCGCGCAACAGCGTCGTCCACGCGCCGTACGCGGGAGCGATCTCACTGATCTTGATGAGATATGGCGGAAGCCAGCTGAGCAGATGTTCGTGCAAGAATGTGCGACGCGCGTGCGACCAAGACTCGCGCCGGACCGGATCGGAGGCCTCGGCTTCTCGATCCTCCAGTGACGCGTACGCACCAAGCAACGCGGCGAGATGGTCCGGTTCTTGCGGTGGAACGGCGCCGATGGCGCGCCAGAATCCCGCGATTTTATCGCGCGGCTCGCCCCCGAGCATACCGTCCGCCCCCAAATACACCGATGCGTACGGATAGAGCGTCAGCATAAATAATTCGGTATACGCTCGCGCGTCCGGAGCCCGGTCAATGGCGAGCGCGTGCGCGATGCTGCTGCTCTCTACCGTCGGAGGCTCGGCTAGCACCGCCAGAGCGCGGAAGACTTCACCCATGGGGCGTCGGATCGGAGAGTTGGAAGACCGCGGGGAGCGGCTTGAGCGGACGCAACATCCAGTACGGGCGTCGCGTACCGTCGGGTGAGTGTTCGCGCGCGGGCCGCGTTAATTGTTGCCACTGCCGATAAACCGCACGCGCCTTCTCCGCATCAACGGAAATATCGCCGTACGCATCGCCTTCACGCGCTCGCGTGACCGTGACGGCTTGGTGCCAGCAGTGCATCCCCGAGATCGGATCGGGATGAACGGGGAACGTGAGGTTTTGATGCACGCCGACATCGGTCCACCAGATGCGCTTCGTATCCGAATCCGCCGATGCGAACGGCGTAACGCCCGCCGTTCGTTCCATATTCCAGACCTCTCCCTGGCGATCGAGACGAACGACCGCCGAGAACTGCCGCTGACCCGTCTCGCCCAGCCGCCAACGCCCCATGTGGTGGCTGCACGCCACGCAACCGGGACGAATTCCCTCGGTCACCCAGGCGCGCAGCACGAAATAGCCGGATTCGGTTGTGACGCGCAACAAGTCGCCGGTAGCGATGTTGCCGAGGCGCATGGCATCATCGGGATGGATCCAGAGCGGATTCGTATGCGCGATTTCGTCGAGCCATTTTGCGTTCGCACTGCGCGTGTGAATCTGCGTCGGCAAGCGGAACGTCGAGATCAGCACCATCCGGTCTTCGCCCAATCGAGACGGATGCACGTGACTTTCAATATAGGCAGGCACCGCGTATTCGCGCCATCCCCAGCGTGCGAGCGTCGAGGAGTAAAACTCGAGCTTGCGGCTCGGCGTCGGAAATCCGCGCAGCGCCGTCCCGTCTACAACGACCCCGACGGAGCGGCGTCCTTCGGGGTCGCGCGGCGACGGCTGCGGCACGACGTTGGGCCCGCGCGGCGCCGGCGCATCGGAGAAAACGCGTTGCAGCGCATCCACCTCGCTTCCCGCGAGCTCGTCGTTTGAAAGCGGCTCGTCGTGCACGGCGCCGATCTTGCGTCCGATCTCGAAGGCGCCGTAGCGGCGCATGTACTCAAGCGGCTGCAATCCTTCGGCGGCGGCGCGTTCGGGCAGACCGGGGACCGAGTGCTCGAAGATATGTGCGTAATACTCGTCTGCGCCGAGTTTGGTGCCCGGGCGTTTCTTCGACTCAAAGTACTTGCGAATGCCGAGCGCTCCGTCCGGGTCTATGCGCCACGACAGTTCCATCCAGAACTCGTTCTCTTCCCAGACTTCGCCGGGATTGACCTCGCGCGTGTCGTGGATCGTCTCGCCGAGCCGTTCGCGCGCCGCGCGAAGCACCGGTTGTCGGAATCCAATCCACTGCGCGTCGTGCGTTTCGTACGAGTGCGTGTCGTGCCGCTCGGATGCATGCCCCATCGGAAGAATGTAATCGGCAAAGAACGCTGTTTCGCTCCACGTTGGAGTGAGCGCGACGTGTAAACCGACCTTCGCCTCGTCGGTGAGCATGTCGATCCACGCAAATCCGTTGGGGTTGGTCCACACCGGATTGTAGACGCGCGAGAAATAGACTTCGAGTCTGCGCTTCCCGTCCTCGATCAGGTACGGCAGGAGGAACGACATCTCGTTGAGCGCGAGCGGATACTCTTGCGGCCACGTCAGTTCGTTCCAATGCTTTGGATGCGGAGGCTCGTAGATGGGCCGCGGTACGAACTTGTTCCACGCGTTTGGATACACGCCGCCTTCGGTGGCGACGGCGCCTAAGAGCGCGTTGAGGAGAAAGAGGCAGCGCGATACCTGCCAGCCGCCCAGATTCCCGGCCGCGGCGGATCGCCACGTGTGAGTGGAAAGGCGCGTTCCAGCCGAGGCCACGACTTCGGCAACGGCGCGCAGCGTCGCCGCCGGAATGCCCGATTCGCGCTCCGCAAATTCGAACGTATAACGCTCGTACATCCGGGATAGTAGGCGCTCGAAGGTCTCGAAGGCCGGCTGTTCTTCGGGACGCTCTTCGATCAGGTACTCTTCCCAATTCCACCAGCGGCGTATAAACTCGCGATCGTAACGCTGCGTTGAGATGATGTGCTGCGCAATCGCGAGCAACACTGCCGCTTCGCTTCCGGGAATCGGCGGCAGCCAGTAGTCGGCGTGCGTTGCGGTGTTCGAGAGCCGAACGTCAATGACGATGAGCTTCGAACCGCCGTTCTTTCCCTCGATCACGCGCTGGGCATGCGGATTGAAGTAGTGGCCGGCTTCCAGATGCGAGCTGACGAGGAGCATGACGCGCGAGTTCGCATGGTCGGGGCTCGGACGATCGTATCCCATCCAGGCTGCGTATCCGAAACGGCCGCCGGAGGAGCAGATATTGGTGTGGGAGTTGTGCCCGTCCACGCCCCATGCGGCGAGAACGCGTTCGGTAACGCCGTCCTCGCCCGGGCGGCCAACGTGATACATGATCTCGTTCTCTCGCTCTTCGACGATCGCGCGACGAATGCGCGCGGCGATATCGTCGAGCGCCTCATCCCACGTTGCCGCGATCCATTTTCCTTCACCGCGCGCGCCCGCGCGTTTGAGCGGCGAAAGAATGCGATCGGGATCCGTGACCTGGTTGATCGTTGCGGGCCCCTTCGCACAGTTCCGGCCGCGCGATCCCGGATGCTCGGGATTTCCTTCGAACTTGCGCACGCCCATCGTGTCGCGATCCACGTAGGCGAGCAGCCCGCAGGCCGACTCGCAATTGAAGCACGTCGTCGGCACGAGCATGTATCGGCGCTCGCTGCGTTGCGGCCAGGTGCGCGATTCGAGTTCCACCCAGTCGTCCCATCGCTCTTTGGGCGGAAATGCCGCGAGATGTATGCGGCTCGCGCCGGGATAGAACGTTTCGCCGCGCGCCTCGACGTCGCGTTTAGCTGCACTCACTCGTTCGTTGAGCCTTATGAAGTTTGAATCGCTCATGCTAGCGGAACCGCCTGGCCGGCTTGCACGTAGGCGTGATCGTAGGCAACGAGAGCGCCGAGTGCAGGCAACACCGCCCACAATCCGATCCATGGTGCGGCGAGCGTGACAAACGCCAGCGCAATGCCGGTCCATGCGAAACGGCCGAGCACGCCGGAATACATTTCGTGCAACGCCAAGCGCGCATGCGCGGTCGGGTGATCGAGCGTACCTTCTGCAGCGACAAAGAGCAAATGCAATGCGCTCGCGGCGGCGAGCAACCACGCGAGCCACGCGACGCTCGACGGCTGCAGCCACACGGCGAGCGGCAGCAGCGCCGCCGCGCCGGCCATCAACGCTTGAACGAGAAGATGCGGACCGAGCAACGGGCTTTGCCAGAAGTCGCGACCCTTGGCTTGCGCGAAGAGATACGCCGTGTAAACGCTGGTGACCACGGCGAGCAATGCACCGGGAAATGCAATCCCACGAACGATTGCGCCGGCATGAACCGCGGCGGCGCCAAGCGAGAGAATCAGCGCGAGCGCGTAACCTGTAATCACGAAGGCGCCGCGCGCGAGCCAACTGCGCATCTGCGGCCGCGTCAAAATCAAGTAGAACCGCTCCGGATGCTCGAGATCGAGGACGAGAATAGCGCCCGTTGCGCCGAGAAAAGCTAGTGCGAGTATCGGCGCCCCCCATAACGCGAGAGAACTCGTCCAGTCGAGCGCACCGAAGACGCAGAGCAGCACTGCGACCAGGTATGCGCCGGCGGCGATGCTCTTGGTCGTCGTATAGAGCGTCACCGGCCACCCCCACGGCGCTTTGTGCGATACGTCGTACGAAAGCAGCGCCGCAGCCGACGACGTGGCTTTGCCCGGATGACCCGACCCGATCTCCGCGTGTCCTGTGGGCTGCGTGCTCGATGCGTAGAGGCCGCCTGGCGGCCGGCGTGCGGCCAGCGGATCGAGCGTCGCCTGATGTGCGCCTTTGTAAAACAGCTTCGGCTGAGTCTGCTTTTCGGGACGGCGAACTTGGACGGCCTCGCGGTTAACGATCTGGGCAACGCGCGAAGAAGGATCGTTGAGATCGCCGACGAGGAGCGCTTCGACGGGACAGACGACAACGCAAGCCGGTTCCAGCCCCACGTCGAGGCGGTGCGCGCAAAAATTGCATTTCTCGGCCGAATGGTCTTCAGGGTTGATGAAGATCGCATCATACGGGCACGCGGCAATGCACGCCTTACATCCGATGCAGATCGACTTATCGAAATCGACGATGCCGTCCGGACGACGGTACATCGCGCTCGTCGGGCACGCGGTCGTGCACGGCGCATCGCTGCATTGGTTGCAACGCGTGACTTGAAAGTTGCGCCGAGCTTGCGGAAACTCGCCGACCTCGACGCTTTTTACGTACGTGCGCGTAACCGAAAGCGGGACGAGGTTCTCGGACTTGCACGCGGTCGTGCAGGCGTGGCACCCTATGCAGCGAGACTGGTCGACAACCTTAGCCCAGATTGGATGCCCCTGCTCATCCGTACTATCGCCTAGCGAGATCACGAGTTGCCACGTTCTTGGGGGGGCAGTCGGTTCCCGTCACACTCGTTCCCTAAGTGCGTTAGGACACTCGTGAGAACTACCGCGTGCATCGCCGCCACCGTCTTACTTGCCTCTTGCGCCTCCGCGAACGCTCAAACGGCCGCAAGCAATCCGTATCCGACGATGGCCCCCGTCTCGGAATACCTCATGCCGCGTGACGCCGAAATTGAGATGGCGCGTAGCGCAGCGCCGGCATCGATCTCCGACAACGCGGAGGTTCTCGTGATGACCAAGACCGGCTATGTCGTCGCCGCGAAGGGCAGCAACGGCTGGGTCTGC
>JAMXLK010000138.1 GCA_024281075.1 Vulcanimicrobiia bacterium | reverse complement strand
GGATATAACGGGACCCCGCACGGTGCTCGAATTGTTCGGCAGTATAAGGCCCGAAAGACGCTGGAATAGGGCTCGAGCAGGCCCTTCTCCACAAGCTTGTCCACAGGTGTGGAAAGGCGGGTAGTGGGTCACTTTGAATCAGCCTGCCGCTAGCGTTTGACAAACCTAGCGATGGCACCAGGGCACGAAGTCCGGGCACGAAGAGTGGAGAGCCAGGAAGGCGATCCAACAAATTCCTAACAGCACGAGGGCTGCCGGGTGCGAGAGCCAGCCGTGCCGTCGCAGCAAGCCACCGGCAACGCTCACGATGACAATGAAGGCTATAAGGGTGAGACTCCAAAGCGCGTCACGCCAGCCGCCCAAGAGGCCAGACATGCCGACAATCACAGCGCCGAACGCAGCCACCTCGAACTTAGATGACTTGCGGTATTCCCTGGTCTCACCAGTCATGTTGCGCCTAGGCATGGCCTAAACATCACGGCAGAGAGAGTGCAGTCACCCCCCGCATGATGAAAGCTAGCCCGACCGCCGCCGCGATCCCTAGTAAGACCCTTATCAGCGCCTCCGCCGACGGTGCTATCCCGAGCCGACTCAAGAACCACTTCAACCCAAGGCTAAGGACGTACAAGAGGCCGATATAGGCAATGAAGGCGACAAACATTGTCACGCCTCATTATAGCGCTGGCGCTCGCTAGATTTATTTAGGCGTTTCGTCGCCGGATTCAGACTGATTAAATCTATCAATCTTCCTGGGATGCGCTCGGTGGTCTAGGCTAGCATCGCCGCAATATAATAGCGGCGTGAAGTCTCAGCGCCGCTGCTGGTTCTGCGCCGTGGGCTTAGTGCTAGCGTTCTTCGTCGCGCAGGGGATACTCGCAGAGAGTTTGAGGCGACTGCACCTGCCCTATGGCGCTTATTTACTCGTAGCCTTGCCAGCAGGGTTCGCGCTAATCGCAGTCTTTACGTGGATCGCCTTTCGAGTTGGCGTCTTGCGTCTGGTGCCAGCGAAGAAACCATGATACCACCGAAACGCGGTAAGTGGGTCAGTTTGAGACGGGCATCCGTGGTTGGTTGGTAAGCCGGCGAAACATGGCTAACCGCGACCCCGTAGAGTTGGCAGTTCGTAGAGGGAGGTCGGTATGAGCTTGCCGACGGCAATAGTTACGGCAACGGGGATGGTCTGCGGCACGGTACTGCTCGTTGTGATTGCGTCGTTTATCTGGGTAGCAACGCACCGTTAAGGAGCCGCCTGAAAAAGAGCCGGAGCCGGGCGGGCGAGTTGCATTTTGGCCGGGCTCTGGTACAATGGCGCGGCTATGTTCGTCTTCGACCTTCAGCTTTTTGCGTCTAAAAAGGGTGCCGGCTCCACGCGGAACGGCCGGGACTCCAACGCTCAGCGCCTTGGCGTCAAGCGCTTCGGCGGCGAGCGGGTGATCGCCGGTAATATCCTCGTCCGCCAGCGGGGCACGCGCTTTTACCCAGGCTCGAACGTTGGTCTTGGGCGGGATCACACGCTCTTCGCGCTGGTTGACGGCGTCGTGGAGTTCAGCAACGGCGCGAGCCGCAAGCGCGTTTCGGTGGTTCCGGCCGCATAAGGCCGCTCCGTGTCACTCTGGGGCCGTTAGGCCCCTTTTTTATTTGCGGAGAAGATAGACCGCAGTGCAATTCATCGACGAGGCCGAGATCACGGTCGCCGCAGGCGACGGCGGCGACGGCATCGTCGCGTGGCGGCGCGAGAAATACGTGCCCAAGGGTGGTCCGGCCGGCGGCGACGGCGGTCACGGCGGCAGCATCTACCTCGAAGCAACTCCGGAACTCTCCACGCTCGTCGAATTCCGTTATCGTCGTAAGTTCGCAGCGGAGAGCGGAAAGCCGGGCGGCACTTCTAATAAGTCGGGGCGCAGCGGGGAAGATTTGACCGTCGCGGTGCCGGTCGGCACGCTGATCTACAAACAGCGCGACGACGGCGCGCAGGACTTCGTGGCCGATTTGAAAGCGCCCGGCGCGCGCGTCTTAGCAGCGAAAGGCGGCCGCGGCGGTTTGGGCAATCAGCATTTCGCAACCAGCGTTCGTCAAGCGCCGCGTTTCGCCGAACACGGCGAGCCGGGCGAACGTTTCGCGCTGCGTTTAGAGTTGCGGCTGCTCGCCGATTGCGGCATCGTCGGCGTTCCCAATGCCGGCAAGTCGACGCTGCTTTCGGTCGTTTCGGCCGCGCGTCCGAAGATCGCCGACTATCCCTTCACGACGCTCGAGCCACAACTCGGCGTGGTGCGCGTTTCGGACGAAGAATCGTTCGTGATGGTCGACGTGCCCGGTCTCGTGCAAGGCGCGCATGAAGGCGTCGGACTGGGCGATCAGTTCCTCAAGCATATCGAGCGCACGCGGGCTTTGGTTCATTTGCTCGACGGCGCCAAACCGCTCGAACAAATCCTCGCAGAAAAAGAGACGATCGAATCGGAGCTGGGTGCGTGGAATGCCCAGTTGCTCGAAAAGCCACGGCTGCTCGTACTCAACAAGCTCGACTTGCCCGACGCGCAAGAATCGCTGCGCGAGCTCCGGCGAAGTTTTGCGGAGATTCGCGGCATTAGTGCGGTAACGGGAGAAGGCGTGCGCGATTTGATCCACGCCGTCGCGCGCACGATCGAATCGACGCCGATTGCACAAACGCCGGCGCCGCCGGTCCGCATCGAACTCGCCGCGCCCGATACGTTCGCGATCGAACGCAGCACGGACGGCACGTTTGTTATTTCGGGCGAGCGCGTCGAGCGGCTCGCAGCAATGACGAACTTCGATTCCGACGAGGCGTTGGCGCGCTTCGAGCGCGCACTCGGACGAATGGGTATCGAGAAACGCCTTGTGGAGATGGGAGCCGCGGAAGGGGATACGGTGCGCATCGGGCCGTACGAGTTCACCTATTCATGAGGATAGGGATCTTCGGCGGAACGTTTGACCCGATCCACAACGCGCATTGCTTCGTTGCCGAATCTGCGCGCTTGCTGGAGGGGCTCGATCGCGTCCTTTTTGTTCCCACCGGGAATACGCACTATCGCGACAAGCCGCAGGCTGACGCCGCACACCGTTGCGCGATGATCCTCGGTGCGATCGAATCCAACGACGCATTCGAGCTCGACGATTCGGATCTGCGCGAGAACGCAACCGGCTACACGGCCGACCTGCTTCCACGCCTGCACGAGAAATATCCCGATGCCGGTTTCACGTTCATCATCGGCGCGGATTCACTGGTTTCGGCGAACTGGGTTCGGCTCGACGACGTGCTCGAATCGCTCGAGCGCTTCGTCATCGCTCCGCGCGCCGGCGTTCGTGCCGACGCGCTGGCGCGCGTTATTTCGGTGCTGCCGCAGCACCTCCGCGAACGCGTCACGACGCTGAATCTGCCGGAGTTTCCGGAGTCCGCCAGCCTCGTCCGAAGCCTCCTGACGCAAGGGCGCAGCGTCCGGTATTTGGTACCGGAACCGGTTTGGCAATACATCGTCGCGCACCGGCTCTACGGTTTTCATGGCGATGGCGTCCGCGCTTAGAACGCTACTGGCGCTTGCGGCCGCCGTCGCGCTTCATGCATGCGCCATGACGGAGCCGGCCGATGACCCCGGCCTCTGTTCTGCCTACGAGGCGGGACGCTCGCACGTTGAGGTCGTGGCCGACGGAACCGTGACGCGCACGTTGGGCGTCCAGCCGGGGCGGGTCAGTCCCCACGAGGGATTCCTGATGCGCCTCAGCTCGGCGTGCAGCGTGATCGTCAGGGTCGAAGTGAACACCGATTTTACCGGCTCCATTCCGCTCGCGCGCGGGCAGCAAGTCCTCGTCAAAGGGGAGTACGAATACTATCCGCTCGGGGGCGTCATCCACTGGACGCACCGCGATCCGCGCGGACGGCACGCCGGCGGCTACGTCGCGACGGGCGGTCACATCTACAACTGACGCCATGATTCTGTCGCGCATCGTCTTAGCGAGTGCGTCGCCGCGCCGATTCGATCTACTGCGGTCGCTCGGACTCGCCGTCGATGTTATCCACAGCGGCTACGAAGAGCCCGCGCTGCCCGATCTGCGGCCGGCAGAGTTGGCAAGCCGCCACGCCGCCGAGAAGCTGCGCTTTGCCCTCCGCAATGGCGCGGCGTCCGGCGGTGCGCCGGTTCTCGCCGCCGACACGGTCGTGGATCTCGACGGCGTGGCGCTCGGCAAACCGTCGGATTCCTACGAGGCCGCTCGCATGCTGGAGAGCCTATCAGGCCGCATCCACGAAGTGCACACCGCGTTTGCGCTCGCTGTTCCCGGTAACGCGGGAGCCGTCGCGGAGCGCGAGACGACGCGCGTTCATTTTTTCGTACTGCAGCCCAGCGAAATTGCCGAGTACGTCGCCACGGGCGAGCCGCTCGACAAGGCGGGCGCCTATGGAATCCAGGGACGCGCCGCATCGCTGGTCGCCGGAATCGAAGGCGACTTTTACACCGTGATGGGCTTGCCGCTCGCCCGCGTAATTCGGGCGCTTCGACGGTTAGGATTCGCGCTTCCGAAACCGAATGACAGCTCACCATCTTTACCTACCGAGACGAACGCAGGCTCGTCGCGCTGATCGGCATCATCATCGCCGCAGCGCTTTTGGCGTTGCTGCAGATTGCCGCGCAGCGCACTGGTTCCGTCAGTCCGATCGCCTCGATTGCCGGTTCGGTTTTCGATGTGGGTGAATTAGGAATTGCCGCAACGATTCGCGGCGTTCGAACGCTCGGCACGACGATCGTCGCACTGCCGTCGCTCGAGCGAGAAAATGCAACGTTACGTGCACGCAATCGCGCCCTTATTGCCGAGAACGCGCGGCTGCACGAGCTTGCGGCGCAATACGCGAGCGAGGCCGCCGTACGTCCCGTCGTCGATCTCTATCACGGCGTCGAAGCCCGCGTCATCGGATTTCCCCCAGAAAACGAATCGCGCGCGGTGACCATCGACAAGGGCTTCCGCGCTGGAATACGGCGAGATGACGGCGTCGTCGGCGCCGACGGCGTTGTCGGACGCATTTCGGCGGCAGGGCCGTTCTCGAGCACCGTCGTGCTTTCCACCGATTACACGAGCCGAATTCCCGCCTTCGTTTCTCGCGGGCGGTGGTGGGGCATCGCACGCGGTAATTTGGGCAGCGTCGTGGTCGAGTACATTCCCCAGGATGCGCCGTTACACGTCGGCGATGCGGTGGTCACCGGCGAAGGTCGCTCCTTTCACTCCGGCGTTCCGATCGGCGTCGTAAAGGCGATCGAGCGAGGCGACGGCACGCTCTATCAGACCGCGGTGCTCAAGACGTACGTCGACTTTGGCGCCCTCGACCGCGTCGTCGTCGTTCCGGGTGCATCGAGCCGCTAAACCTCACGTCGCGCCGTTCGTCGGCCCCGCATGGTACGTTGCGGCGGCTTGGCTTTGCGCTGCCGTGCTCGTGCAGGCCACGCTCGTGCACTACATTGCAATCCGCGACGTCGTGCCAAGCCTCGTGCTCGTCATCGTCATTTGGTACGCCGTGCGCGCCGATGCGTTACGCGCGGCGATTTACGGGCTCGCGGCCGGCTTGTGTGAAGACGCACTCTCCCCGCAGACCGGCGCCGCTTGGACGATTGCGACGAGCCTCAGCGCGCTGCTGGCCAGCCGGCTCTCACGGGGCTTTTTCGCCGATTCCGTTCCGCTCGCGACGACGATCGTCGTGATCGCGACGCTCGTGCGCGCGTTGATCTTTTGGATCGTGAGGGCACTCTCCGGTTATCCGGCCGGTCTCGGTACGCTCCATTTTCATCAAGCGTTGTTGCAAGCGGGATTCAATGCCGTCATCATGATCGCGGCGATTCTGATCGTCCGGCGCTTCGAAACGGCGCCGGAATGAACCGTACGCCGGTTCCGCGTCCGGTGCCGTGGCGCCGGCCCGCTTGGCGCGTCGTCGTCTTTTGCGCAATCGTCGTCGTCGCGTTCGTTGCGCTGCTCGTGCGCCTGATTCAAGTTCAACTCGTTCAAGGCGAGCGCTATCGTGCGCAAGCGCAGGCTAATCAAATCCGTCTAATCCCGGTCGCCGCGCCGCGCGGTATCATTTTCGATCGGCACGGCACGGCGATTGCACGCAGCCGTCCCTCGTTCGTCGTCGGTGTCATCCCATCGGAGGTGCGCAATGCCGCCCGCGAGCTCAAGACGCTCGCTGAGATTTTAGGCGTCGACGACCGTGTGCTGTGGTATCGTCTCCTCCATCACCGCGGCGTCAACTATGACGGCTTCGACAACGTCGTCGTAAACGAGCCGTACGGGCCGGTTATTCTTGCCGAAGATTTGCCCGTTGCCGCCGTGGCGCGGCTATCCGAGGTGCTGACCGATCTTCCCGGCGTGGATCTCGAAGTACAGCCGATTCGGGATTATCCTCACGGCCGGGCAGGTTCGCACCTCGTCGGATACGTCGGCGCAATCACGCAGCAAGAGTACGAGGAGTTGAAGCACCGCGGATACTCGCCCAACGACGTGATCGGCAAAGACGGACTGGAGCAAACGTACGACGCGTATTTACGCGGAACGCCGGGCGGCCAGCGCGTCGTCGTCGACGCAACCGGCGCCGTGGTAGCGAACATCAAGCTCGGCTCGCGAGCGGCGATTCCCGGCGACACGCTGCGGACGAATTTGGATTGGCGCCTGCAGCAGATTGCGGAGAATGCGCTCGCCGACCAAATCCGCTCGCTCGGACGGCGAACGCTGTCGGGTGCGGTCGTCGCCGAGGATCCCTGGACCGGCGCGATTCTTGCCCTTGCGAGTTATCCCAACTACGACCCGAACGATTTTGCCGCCGTTCGTTGGAAACACATTGCACGCGACTTAACCGACCCGGCGCAGCCGCTCTTCAATCGAGCGATTGCAGCCGCGACGCCGACCGGATCGACGTTCAAAATGGTCACCGGCTCGGCTGCGTTGACGGAAGGCGTCGTGCGCGTGAATCAAATCGTCGACGATACCGGCGGCTGGGATTGCGGCGGTTATTACGCTCGCGACATCGCCGCCGGCGGCCTCGGCAATACGACGTTCGTTCCCGCGCTGGCCGCATCGAGCGACGGGTACTTCTTCCGGCTTGCATGGTGGCTGGGCAACGAGCGGCTGCGAAAGTACGCTCTCGCGTTCGGTTTAAACGCGAAGACCGGTATCGATCTACCGGGCGAAAACGAGGGCAACTGGCCGACCAGCGCGTGGGAGCGGCGCGTTTTCGGCGTTCCAATGGAGCCGAGCGAAGCATGCTTTTTGGGAATCGGGCAAGGTGCGATGCAAGCGACGCCGCTGCAAATGGTCAACGTCGCGTCGGCCGTGATTAACGGCGGAACCCTTTACCAGCCGCAGATCGTCCGCGAAATTCGCAGCCCCGGCGGACGAGTCGTCGCGCAGTTCCCGCCGCGCGTGATTCGGCACGTTCCCGTGACTGCCGCCGCATTGGCTGCAGTGCGCGCGGGTATGTCGAAAGTGACCGATCCCGGCGGTACCGCGTACGGTTTGGCGATCGACGGATTGCCGTTTTCCGGCAAGACCGGCACGGTGGAGACCGACGGTGGTAACGGACCGAACACGACGTGGTTCATTGCATGGGCGCCGACCGCACATCCGAAGTTTGCCGTCGCGGTCTTCGTCGATCGGAGCGGCGGTTACGGAGCGACCGTCGCCGCACCGATTGCGCGGTCGATTCTGACGCAGTACTTCCATAAGAAGCCGTAACGAATCGATATTCCAGGTTCCGCCTCTCGCTCGGGCGAAACGACGAGCGTTCTAGAGAGGGTAGTTATATGCTCGCAGTACACGAAGATCGTCTCGCTGCCGCGGTCGCGCGGTTAGGCTCCGAAAATGCCTTCGAAATTCTTGCGCGCGCGCGCGAACTCGAAGCACAAGGTCGCCGCGTCGTGCACATGGAGATCGGCGAACCCGATTTCGATACGCCCGAGCATATCAAGAAGGCCGCCGTCGACGCGCTCTACGACAACCATACGCACTATACGCCTTCGAGCGGACTGCCGTCGTTACGGTCGGCGATCGCGCAGTATGCCAGTCGTTTTCGCAACATAACGCCTGAGTGGGGCGCGGAGAACGTCGTCGTCGGCCCCGGTGCAAAGCCCGTCATCTGGAACACGCTGAGCGCGCTGCTCGACCCGGGCGACGAATTCGTCTACTTCGATCCCGCGTATCCCGCGTACGCGTCGTGTGCCAGCTACCATCAAGCGACGGTTCATGCGATACCGCTTTTGGAATCGCGTAACTGGCGCATGGATCTCGACGAGCTGGCGCGCCGCGTCTCTTCGAAGACGAAAGTCGTCGTCATCAACTCACCGCACAATCCGACGGGCGGCGTGTTGACGAAAAGCGATCTGGAATTCATCGCCGATCTGGCCGAGCGTCACGATTTTCTGGTGCTGGCTGATGAAATTTACAGCCGCAATTTTTATCTGGACAGCGAGTATCTTTCGATCGCGTCGCTTCCCGGCATGCGCGACCGTACGATCGTCGTGGACGGCTTTTCGAAAGCGTATGCGATGACGGGATGGCGCCTCGGTTACGCGCTGTTGCCCGAACGGCTCGCGAAAACGGTGACGCTCTTCAACAACAACACATTCAGCTGCGTCGCGACCTTCGTGCAGATGGCCGGCATCGAGGCACTGGAGGGGCCGGACGAACCGGTGTTGCGCATGAACGACATCTTTCGGACTCGGCGAGATCGCCTGGTCGAAGGTCTCAACGCGATCGCGGGCATTTCGTGCCTGCTGCCGGAAGGCGCGTTTTACGCCTTCCCCAACGTCTCGGCGATAACCCAAGACGATCGGGCGCTGGCAAAATTTCTGCTCGAAGAGGGCGGCGTTGCCTGCGGCGGCGGCTCGTCTTTCGGCGCCGCCGGCAAGGGTTATCTGCGCTTCTCCTACGCGGCATCGGTCGAAGATATCGACTGGGCGCTCGAATCGATCGCCAAGACACTCCCTAAGTTCAAGGAATAGCGACGCCTCTTGTACGGCACCCCGGTCGCCGAGCCGAAATTCTGGAAGGCGCTGCTTGCCGCGGCGCTTTTCTGCGTGCCGCTTTCTCTGATCGTGCGCGCTCTGTTTCGGATGAACGATCTCGCATGGATCATTACAGCCGTAACTTCGACGCTCGTCGTCGCGTCGATCATGCACGCTCGAGTGGTCAACGACTGGCGTGCCCAAGGCACGATGAACCTCGAAGTTTTCGAACGCAGAACGAAAGTCGCTCCGAAGATCCGCGTCGGCAAGCGTTGGCCCTAGCTGCCCGCATCATCGCTGCGGCGGCGATCATGCTCGCCGTCGCTGCAATCGTTTTTGCGCTCTCGCACGGCCGCATTGTCTTTTTACCGTTCGTACTGCTGCTGGGCGTACCGCTCCTAGCATTCTGGCCTCGCGCACCGCGCAAATAAGCCGGCTTATTTGCGAATCAGCGATCTCGGCAAAACGCGTTTACGTCGTGACGACGCATGGGCGGCATGCTATGCTCGCCTTGTGGAACGGCTAGATACGCTCGCGTTGCGATTAGGCCGGGTCCGAATGGACCCGGCCTAATCGATGAGGTGCCGCTTCGCCCTTCGACGCGGCCGGCTCAGGATGACACATTGAGAGGAACGCTCGTCGGTATGACGCGCGTTGGAAAGCCGCGGCTAGATTAGCTTCATTGCGTGTTTGACGTCCACGAGGACACCGCTGGCGATCTCGCGTGCGCGCTGCGTGCCTTCTGCGACGATCCGCTCGACCAACGAGGGGTCGTCGCGATACGTTGCGTACCGCTCGCGTACCGGACGCAAATACTCATTGAGCTGCTCTGCAAAGTCCGTTTTATCTTGCACGCAGCCGAGCGCCCCCGAGCGGCATGCCGC
>JAMXLK010000137.1 GCA_024281075.1 Vulcanimicrobiia bacterium | reverse complement strand
AGTGGTCGTGGAACGGCGCGACCGGCTCGTTCGGCCCTTGCGCGCCGGGCCTCAATCCGCTCTCCGCGCCGGGTAACGGGCTGTATAACGTCACCGGCGGGACGAACGTCTCGAACATCTTTCAACCGCGTCTCTCGTTCACGTACACGATTAACCCCGATACGGTCATCCGAGGCTCGGCCGGAAAGTACGCCCGCGCCGAAGGCTCGTCGTACTATCAGTACAACACCTATCAACAGAATCTCGCGTCGTTCATCGCTCAGTTTTATCCATACGGCTATCACACGCCCGATCACGCGATCTATCCCGATACGTCGAATAATTTCGACTTGTCGCTCGAAAAGCACGTCAAAGGTACGCAGCTTTCGTATAAGGTGACGCCGTTTTATCGCAACACGAGCAACGAGCTGCAGTTCCAAGCGATCAATCCCGTCCAAGGGACCCTGGCCGGGCTCAACGTCGGGACGCAAGAATCGTACGGCGTCGAGCTGTCGGTGCAGTATGGTGACTTCAGCCGCGACGGACTCTCGGGGCTGCTGTCGTACACGCACACGCAGAATCGTATCCGGTTCAGTCCGATCAACGGCGTGAGCGTCATCGACGCGCTCAACACCCAGATCGAGTTGTATAATTCCTATACGTCGGCTTGTGCGGGTGTGACGAAGAGCTCGCCGAACTGGCGGGCCTGCGGCAGCGGCGCCTATCCAAACAATGCGGAGCCGGTCTTGCGCAATAACCAATCCGGAACCGGAGATCAGGGTAAGCTCAAGATTCCCAATCCGTACTATCGCGGCACGTTGCAGCCGCTCTTCGATACCGGCGGCTGGTACACGCCGTACGACGTCATCCCGAGTCCCTTCAACGCTGCTAACGGTTACGAAGTCCCCGACGTCGCGTCGCTCATTCTCAACTACCGGCACCACCGGTTGGCCGTAACGCCGTCGCTGCACTACAGCGACGGCTCCAACTACGGCTCGCCGCTCGTGTGGCCGGGCTACGTGCCGCAATCGTGCTCGAAGGAACCGTCGAGAACGCCGCTGACGCCGGGCGTCAGCTGTCCGGGCGGGGCAGCCGGCGCCATCTTCTTGCCGGATCCGTATAGCAATCGCTTCGATAATCTCGGCGCCTTCGTGCAGCCGGCGGAGCTCACCGCGAACCTGCAGGCGAGTTACGATCTGTCACCACGTATGACGTTGACGGTGCAAGCCGTCAATCTCTACAACCAATGCTTCCAGCGCGGCTACGCCTGGGACAACTCCGTCACGTGCGTCTACTCCACGCTCCCGTCGAACATCTTGGCGCCGTCGGGCAACTTCATCAAAAATCCGCCGGCGCAACTGCGCTATCCGTACGGCACGTTCTTTAACGTTACCGAGGTGGGCATCTCGTCGGTACGACAGCCGTTCGGCTTCTTCGCGGATCTCAGCATCAAAATTTGAGACGCAGCGAGTTTATCGGCCAAGCGGCAACGGCGCTTGGTGCGGCGGCGCTGCCCGGCATCCCGCGCGCGCGGGAGCGCATTGTCATTGTCGGCGCGGGAATCGCGGGATTGGTCACGGCGATGCATTTACGCGATTTCGGCATCGAGGCGACGATCTATGAATCCTCGTCGCGCGTCGGTGGCCGCATGCACTCGGAGCGAGCGTATTGGAACGACGGCCAGCACACTGAGTGGTGCGGCGCGATGGTCGATTCGACGCATGCGACGATCCGCACGTTGGCGCGCCGGTTCTCGCTCGCGCTGCTCGATACGCATGCCGCGTGGCCGCGGCGGGCGCGCGATACGTGTTACATCGGCGGCTCCTACTATGCAATGGCCGACGCCGACCGCGATTTTGCAAAGATCTATCCCATTCTCCAAAATCAGCTCGCGCACGTCAACTCGACGACTACCTACGCCAATGCGACGCCCACCGCACGCCGGCTCGACCTCATGAGCATGCGCGATTGGATCGTTCGCTACGTCCCCGGGGGGCTTGCGTCGCCGCTGGGGCGCCTCATCGCCGAAGCGTATCGGAACGAATACGGACGCGAGATCGAAGAGCTCAGTGCGCTCAATCTCGTTTTGCAGCTCGGCCAGCAGACGACGTTCGCACAGGATCGCAGGCTCAACGTGCTCGGTTACTCCGATCAACGCTACATTCTGGCGCGCGGAAGTCAAGCGCTCCCCGAAGCGATCGCCGCGCATCTGCCTTCGGGCAGCATTCGCTTCGGTTATCGACTCGAAGCGCTTCGCCGGCGCGCGGGCGGAACGTACGAATTGCGTTTCCGGCGTGACGGCGTTTCGGAATCGGTCTATGCCGATCGCATCGTGCTCGCTATTCCGTTCATTGCGCTGCGCGCCGTCGACTATTCCGGTGCGAATTTCGATTCGGCGAAGGCCAATGCGATCGAAAATCTCGGCTACGGTTATCACACCAAGCTGCACCTGCAGTTTAATAAGCGCGCGTGGATGCGGCCGGTTCATCCGTGGCCCGAGCCGACGACCGGACAAATTTGGACGACGCTGCGGATTCAAAGTGCACTCGATTATTCGCTCGGCCAGCACGGCGCCGACGGACTCATCGAGGTCTTCACTGGCGGCGCGCCGGCATTGGTCAATACGCCGGCGATGCCGTACGCGCGGGTAGGAGATTCGGCTGCCGTAGAGTGGCACGTGCGGCAGTTCTTCACGCAACTCGACGCAATTTGGCCTGGCGTTTCGGCCACGTGGAACGGCAAGGCGACGTTTGGCAACGCGCAGGCAGACCCCAATATTCTCGCGAGCTATTCGTGCTGGCTCGTCGGACAATGCACCACGATCGCGGGACACGAAGCGCGCGCACAGGGCGGCGTACACTTCGCCGGCGAGCATACGTCGGTCGAGTATCAGGGCTTCATGGAAGGCGGCGCTCAATCGGGACTGCGCGCCGCGGACGAAATTCTCGCCGGCTACGGCATACGCGCCGCGGGATAGCGCGCCTTCGATGCATATCGTCGGTACGGCCGGTCACGTCGATCACGGCAAGTCGGCGTTGATCGCGGCGCTGACCGGCACCAACCCCGATCGACTGATCGAAGAGCAGGTGCGCGGTATGACGCTCGATCTCGGCTTCGCGCACTTGCGCTTCGACGACGGCGTTGAAGCCGGCATCGTCGACGTTCCCGGGCACGAGCGGTTTCTGCATAACATGCTCGCGGGAGCGGCCGGCATGGAGCTGCTGATCTTGGTCGTCGACGCGCGCGAGGGCGTCATGCCGCAGACGCTCGAGCATCTACAGATTCTGCAGTTCCTCAACGTTCGCCGCGTGCTCGTCGCGCTGACGAAAACCGACCTCATCGATGGCGACGATCGGGATGCCGCGCGGGAAGCGCTCGGCCATCGGCTTCAGGGTACGATTGCGGCGAGCGCACCGATCTATGCCGTCTCATCGCTCACCGGCGAAGGTCTTAGCGAACTCAAAAGCGCGTTGCACGACGAGCTCGCCGCAATGTCGCCGCGGAACGTCAATGCTCCGGCATATCTGCCGATCGACCGCGCTTTCACGTTGCAAGGACTCGGCACCGTCGTGACCGGCACGCTGATGCAAGGGCGCATTGCAGCCGGCGAAACGCTGATGCTGGAGCCGGGTGGTAAGGCCACGCACGTGCGCAGCATCGGCGTCTTCGATGCAACGCTTGACACGGTTGAAGCGGGAATGCGCGTCGCCTTGAGTTTACCGAGTCTCGACCGCGCCGAAGTCACGCGCGGACAGGCGATCGTCGGCAGCGAGCTTGCCGCGCGCGCGAACTTCGCCGTACGATTCGTCCCGCTGCAGAACGCGCTGATCCTCATTCGCCGCCGGATGCCGGTGCGCGCGTACATCGGATCGGCGGAGATCATGGGAACGCTCGTGCTCGCCCACGCAAACGGCGGTGCGCACGAAATGCGTGCGCAACTGCATTTGCGCGAACCGGTCGTGGCGTTTCCCGGCTTGCGCTTCGTTCTCCGACGCCCTTCGCCGATGACGCTTCTGGGCGGCGGCTACGTCGAGGGCGTCGAGGTTGGGGCCGCCGCCGAGCAGGCCGATTCCTCGGAAGAGGCAGTGCTCGCCGTGCTTCGCGACAGGAAAACCGAGCCCGCCGATCTCGCCACCGTCGCATCGGCTGCAAATCTCCGCGAAAGTACCGCGCGCGATGCGTTGGAGCGCTTAGTCGAACGCGGCGATGCGATTCGCGTCGCGCGTCCGGCAGCATACGTCGATGCCGGCGCTGCCGAAGCGCTGCTCGAGCGAATGCTCGTCGCACTCGAAGCATCGCACGGACGGGAACCGTGGGCGATCGGCATGACGTCGGTCGCGCTGGCTCGGGCGCTTGCCATTCCCGAAGCGACCCTTGTCCGCATTGCGGAGCACTTCGTCGAGTCGGGGCGCGCGATCAATCGCGGCGGCTATTACTCGACGACGGGCCATCGGCCGTCGCTGACCCCGGAACAGCGAGCGTTCTTCGATTATCTCGTTCCCGTCGCCGAAGATCAGCCGCTGCTACCGATTCCGTTCGCCGGAGCGGCGGCGGCCGTCAAGCTATCGCACTTAACCGGCCTGCCTAAAGCCTTCGACACGATGCTGGCCGAAGGCGGCTTGGTAAAAGTCGGCGACGATCTCTACCGCGGCGCGCAGATCACGCAGATCCATGCTCGGCTCGAGGCGCATTTCGGCCGGCACGACCGCATGACGGCCGCTCAATTTCGCGACTTGTTGGGCACGACGCGAAAGTACGCCGTGCCGCTCTTGGAGTGGCTCGATGCGCGCGGCGTCACGATACGCGATGGAGATTTCCGGCGGTTGCGCAAGAGTGCTCGCTTGGTTTGACTCACACAGTTACTACTACAGTTTTTGACACGTTACGAAGTGCATGATGCCCGGCCGGTCGCTCGATGGTACGATTTCTGACGCCAACCATCGACACGAAAAAGGAGATACACATGGCAACACACTTCTCGGCACGGTCTCTTTTTGGCGTCCTCGCGATCGCGATCGCGGTGGCGTTGGTCTCGGGCTGCAGCGGCTCTCAAGCCGGGCTTACTCCGGCCGCCGGCGGCCAGAGCGTGGTCGCGCCTCAGGTCAAGAACCATTGCCCCGCGCACGGCGGCGTCCGCGCCACCCCTTGCGTCGTAGACTTCACGCCCTCCAGCTACCAACCGGTTACGGTCACCATTCGTCTGCCTAAGGATAAGAAGGGCACGCTGAGTGAAGTCGATAACTGCGGCGGCGCTTCGGGCATCGCCAGCGTGACGGTCAATCCGTCGGATCCGACGCAGTACGTCGTCGCCGCCGGAGCGGTGACCGGATACTGTACCGCAACCTTCAATTACAACGGCGGGAAGCATAACAAGCTTCTCGGCTATGCGAACGTCGCCATTACGAACTCGATCTAGGGTTCGTAAGGCTACTACTACGGTTACCTATACAGTGGTGAGTGGATGATTTCACAACTGCTCTCTACTGTTATCATCGGGGTGCGCGCGCTGACCACGGAGCGCGCGCACTCTCTCGGCGTGTGTTGCACCAAACACTTGGAGCCTCGCCAAAAGCCCGCCTCGCGTCTCTCATCCTCCTCCGAAAGAAGCGGGGCGGGCAAGTTATTCCGAGGACAAAGCTGCCGGCTATTGGAACGAAGGTGACGAGGATGTCCGTTAATAGAATCGTGCGACTTTCTTTTTTGCTTCCGGCGCTCGCCTTACTGGGCGGCTGCGGCGGGGGCTCGGCGGTCCCTTCGCAGGTGGCTGCCACAGCGCCGACGCTTTCCGACGCGCCGATTATGCCTGGAGCTAATCATTACGGCAACGACTCCTTCATTATTACCGCGCAGCTCTACGGCAACGATGCGAGCATCTATCAGCGCAAAGGCTACACGCTGACGCACAAAGGAACGTTGAATAAGGATGTCTCGGCGCCGCAAGGCACTGCGACGACGCCGAACGACTATTTATTTCTGACGAACACCGGCCATTCCAACGTTCTCGTCTATAAGATCAAGAAGGGTTCGATTCCGCAGTATCCGTCGAACACGCTCGACGACTACGGAGAGCTTCCCGACAACGTATCAGCTACGGCTGACCGTAACCTCGTCGCGGTTTCGAACTACTCGACGACGACTGGCGGCCCGGGCAGCGTCAGCGTCTATCTGAACCGGCAGAGCGAGCCCGCGCGCGTCCTGACATACGGCAACGATACGATCCAAGGCCAAGGCATCGCGATCGACCATCAGGGCAACTGTTTCTGGAGTTTCCAGGATCCCAACACCAACAGCGGCTCCATTGTAGAGTTCGCCGGATGCAACATGCCGGGAACCGTGATAGTATCCGGCCTTAAACAGGCGGAGGGCGTCGCCTTAGATCAGAGCGGTGATCTTTATTACGTCGATCAGGCGTATGGCGTGTATCAATGCACCAAGACGGCGAGCTGTGTGTTGTTTGCCGCCAACGGTCCATCCGGCTACGGTTTCGGGTTACCGAACAATCTGAATTTCGATCAGAAGGACAAGGCGCTCTGGCTCTCCGACGCGAGCGGTTATTTTTGGGCTATCGTGCTTCAAGGGAACCCTCACTGCAAGAGCAACGACAAGGGCAAGGGGAGCGGCTTGTGCGTTTATCAGTACCAGAGCGTCGACGGCAACCCGTACGGTATCGCTCCTAGCCCCGGCGGGTAAGCCGATCGTCTTCTAATCCGCATGGACTCATCGCTCCCGCCACGAAGGGCGCGGGCGGTGAAGCCATTAGCCGCCTCACTGGCGGACGTCGAAACAACGGCCGATCTCGCTACACTGCTCAAGACCTATCGCGTTCGCGCGGGTCTTTCGCAGCAGATGCTGGCCGAGCGCGCGCTGATTAGCGTGCAGGCAGTCAGTGCGCTCGAACGTGGCTATCGCAAGGTTCCTTATCGCAACACACTCGAACGAATTGCCGACGCCCTCGGACTGCCCTCTGAAGCCCGCGCGGCACTCGAGCTTTCCGCGCGTCGTGCGCGCGGGTCGCGAATCGCCGAGCATGATATCACGCCGCCGAACAACCTGCCGCGACAGCTGACTTCATTTTTGGGACGGGATGAAGTTATCGACGAGATCGCGCAGCTCGTTGAAACGGCGGCGCTCGTCAGCATCGTCGGAACCGGAGGTGCGGGGAAGACGCGTTTAGCGGTTGAGGCCGGCGCGCGCCTGCTCAGCCGTTTTCCCGACGGTGTTTGGTTCGTCGAACTCGCTCCGCTGAGCGATCCTTCGCTCGTCGCACATGCGCTTGCGTCCACACTGCACGTGCAGGAGTCGCCGCAGCGGCCGCTGCTCGAAACGCTCGCTTCCTATCTCGCGCGAAAACGCATGCTGCTGATCTTCGACAATTGCGAGCACGTCATCGCGCAAGCGCGGAGCGTGATCGGTTCGCTGCTTCCGGAGTCGCCCACGGTTTCCGTTATCGTCACGAGCCGCGAGGCGTTGACCATATCAGGCGAACGCGTCTACCGCATACCGCCGTTGGCGGTGCCGCCTCGCGGCGTACTGGCGCCCGATGAGGCGATGAAGTATGGCGCGGTCGCGCTCTTTGCGGATCGCGTTCGCGCGGCCGACTCGCGCTTCGCGGTGACGCCCGATAACGTCGAGCCGGTGGTCGAGATCTGCCGCAGGCTAGATGGCCTCCCGCTGGCGCTCGAGCTCGCAGCGGCGCGCGCGTCCGTGCTTTCGCCGAGTCAGATCTGCGAACGCCTCGATCGCGTTTTCGATCTGTTGACCGGAAAAGGCGCGTCGACGCTTGCGCGTCACGAAACCATGCGCGCCGTGATCGATTGGAGTTACGCGCTGCTCTCGTCCCAAGCGCGGCTGCTCTTCGACCGCGTCGCAATCTTCGTGGGCGGTTTTACGCTCGAAACCGCGACTGCGGTCTGCAGCGATGAAAAGCTGCCGGCGGAGGATGTCCTCGAGTTGCTCTCGTCGCTGATCACGCAGTCCCTCGTCATGGTAGACTTCGCGCGCGGAGATGCCCGCTATCACCTGCTCGAAGCTACCCGCCAATACGTACTCGAAAAACTTTCCGAACACGGCGAGCGCCACACGATCGCGCAGCGTCACGCTTCGGCGTTTCATGCGCTCGCCGCGCGGTTGGACCGCGATTGGTACACCGCGGCTGAGCGTTCGTGGTTTCGCGAGGCCGATGCGGAGGTCGATAACTTCCGTCGTGCGTTGGGCTGGACGCTTTCGGAGCGTCGCGATCTTCGCACCGGTTGTCTGCTTGCGGCCGCGCTCGCACGGATCTGGTATTCGGCAGGCCCGGTCGAAGGCCGGCGCTGGGTGCGTTTGGCGATCGAGTCTTGCTCGGGCGCGATCGACGGCGGCGTGCTCGCGCGCCTTTATATTGCGGATGCCGAGCTGTGCGGCGCCCTCGGTGAGTTCAAAGCGATGCTGACGTCGATCGAGCACGCGCTACAGATGAACGACGACCTCGATGAACTTCAACGTGCGCGCGCCAAACAGGCCGCGGGTATTGCGCTCGGAGCGCTTGGGCGTAGCACCGAAGGTGAAGCGTTGCTCGAGGAAGCTCTTCTCTGCGCTCGGCAGCTAGATAACCGCCGGCTTCAAGCGTTAGCTCTCGGCGACCTCGGCACCGCGCGAGCGCGCCGTGGCGACGTCCCCGGCGCGCGCCGCTTTTACGCAGAAGCACTTGCATACTACGTGGCGCTTGGTTTGGAACGCCCCGCGGCGTCGATCGCCGGCCACCTGGCCGAAGCAGAATTTGCCGCCGGTGATGCCGCTGCAGCGCTGCAACGAGCGGAGGAAGCACGCGCCGGTCATGAGGCGACGAAGAATCGCCGGTCCGTGGCGAACGACCTCGCAAATATGGCCGCGTATTTCATTGCATTGGACTGCTTTGATGACGCGCGCATGTACGCGCGGCAGGCGCTTTCGGCGATGCGTGAAGTGAAACAAACGGTTCTGAAGGCATGCGCGTTGCAGCACTTGGCGGCGGTCGGTGCGCTGCAAAAATATTCCGACATGCGCGCCGCTCAAGAAGGCCGCGAGCGAGCGGCCATGCTCCTTGGCTTTGTCGATGCGCGGCTGGCCTCGCTCGAAGTGCAGCGGGAATTCACAGAGCAGCAGGAATACGATCGAATGATGTCCGCGTTGAGTGCTTCGATGGGAGTGCGATTGCCGGAAGTCATGGCGCTCGGCGCCGAGTGGACCGAAGAGGGCGCCGTCGCGGTCGCCCTCGAGCTATAGTGGCGCGTTGTCATAAATGCAACAACGTCAAAATCCCGATGACCACCTCGACGCCGATCAGCACGACGATAATCACTTCTAGAAATTCGTCCCGGCGGCTGCGCGCTTCATCGTTGAAGAAGCGGTACATCTCGCCGACGCTCGCAAGTTTGGTGTCGATCTGCCGCTGCCAGTCGGCAAGGCCGAGCCGCGCCGCGGCGGTGCGGTAAATGCGCGCGTAATACGCATCGCCCACGACTTTGAGCGCGTTGCTCGACCGATCGATGAGCTCGAGCACGTCCACGATCAGATACCGCAGCGTCGCGGCTTGCTCGGCTTCGCGGCGGCCGCGCAGCGAGCGCGACGTCTCTCCTGGCTGCATCTTATAGATGCTGTCGAGCTCGTGGTCGAGCAGCGCGTCATAGGTACGCAGTTCCAGCAACTGTGAGTTCGCGAACTCCAAAATCTCTTCGATCGCGCGCGCGCTCTCGCCGCTATCGTACACCAGCGCCGTATCCCATTGCACGATCGTCAAATCGTCCTCGTGATAGGAGAATCGCGTCCGCAGCGCTTCGACGGTCTCCGAAGGCGAGAGCCGCCGCCGCTCGCCGAGCAAGAGGCTTGCGAGCGCCGCTGAGTGATCGCGCAGAAGCGTCTCGGCATCGATGGATCGAGCGAACCGGTCGATTTCCACGATTAGGTAATCTTCAACCAGCGGTGGGTGACGTTCGTCGAACGCGTTCGCATAATCGGTGCAGATCTTAGTGACCGTCGTTTGCGCGAACGCTGCGATGCGATCATCGCTGCGGGCCCGCTCGGTCAGTGCGATGAGATCGTTCCACGACGCCGGTGCGGCGAACGTCAATCGCAGCGAGATGACGCCGTAATCGTAGAACTTCACGCGAATGCTGCACCGGAGGCCGTCAATTTCAGTTTCGGCGAGATTCGCGACCAGCGGTGGGACCGGAAACTGCAGATACGGCTGCGCGTCGCTGCGCAGCGGCAGCGCGGCCGGAGCGCGCGTCTCGCCGCCGAGCGCGCTCATTCGGCCTAAGTCGATCGTGTCGGCAACGTCGAACAAGTAATAGGCTCGCACGGCACCGCCGGCGATTTCGAGCATCGTCGCGCCTTACGGCTAGGCGCCGTGCCCTCCTCTGGTGGCAGGAATGCCCTGCAACCATCGGTGCGCGCGCGTTGTATCATTATTGAACGATGAACGTAGAGAAGATGACGGAGCGCGTCGCCGACGGGCTCAATGCCGCCTATTCGCGGGCGCTGCACGAGCACAATACGCAGACCGCGCCCGAACATATGCTCGCGGCACTACTCGAGCAAGAGCGCGGAATAGCGCCGGACATTATTGCCAAAGCCGGCGGCGATCCGAAAGCGCTCGCACGCGCTGCAGACGATGCCATTGGGAAGCTGCCGCGCCTGACCGGCGCGAGCGCCGACAGCGCGCAAGTCACGCTCTCCCCGGACCTTGGCCGGATCATGAGCGTCGCGGAGAACGAAGCAACGGCGCTGCAAGACGACTACACGTCGGTCGAGCACGTGCTGCTGGCGATGGCGCAATCGTCCGGAGCGGTGGGGCGTCTCTTCCGCGATGCCGGGCTCACGAAGGATAAGCTCCTGCAAGCGCTGCGCGACGTGCGCGGCAATCAGCGCGTGACGACTAAGGATCCTGAAGGCACGTACAAAGCGCTCGAACGCTACGGCCGCGATTTGACGCTGGAAGCCGAGCGCGGCAAGCTCGATCCCGTCATCGGACGCGACGAAGAGATTCGCCGCATCATTCAAGTGCTCTCGCGCCGCACGAAAAACAATCCGGTTCTGATCGGCGATCCGGGTGTCGGCAAGACGGCCATCGTCGAAGGACTGGCGCAGCGAATCGTGCGCGGCGACGTCCCCGAAGGTTTGAAGAATAAGCGCATCGTCTCGCTCGACATGGGCGCGCTCATTGCAGGCGCCAAGTATCGCGGTGAGTTCGAAGAGCGGCTCAAAGCCGTGCTCAAAGACGTCGCAGCATCCGAAGGCCAGATCGTGCTCTTCGTTGACGAGCTGCATACCGTCGTCGGCGCCGGCAAAGCCGAGGGCGCGATGGATGCCGGGAATTTGCTCAAGCCCATGCTGGCGCGCGGCGAGCTGCACATGATCGGCGCAACGACGCTCGACGAATACCGCAAATACATCGAGAAGGACGCGGCCCTCGAGCGGCGCTTCGCTCCCGTGATGGTCGATCAGCCTAGCGTCGAGGATACGATCTCCATCCTGCGCGGATTGAAAGAGAAGTACGAAGCTCATCACGGCGTCCGAATCAAAGATGGCGCGCTGGTCGCGGCCGCGACGATGAGCAGTCGTTACATTACCGATCGCTTTCTGCCCGACAAAGCGATCGACTTGGTCGACGAGGCGGCCGCGAAGCTGCGGACGGAGATCGATTCGATGCCGCAAGAGCTCGACGAAGTTTCGCGGCGCGTTCTACAGCTCGAGATCGAGCGTGAAGCGCTGCGTAAGGAGAACGACGAGGCGAGCCGCCGGCGCTTGGACCAGATTGAAAAAGAACTGGCCTCACTGCGTGAGGATCAGACGCGGTTACGGGTTCGCTGGGACGCGGAAAAAAACGCGGCCGTGAAGCTGCGCTCGCTGCGCGATCAAATCGAGCAAACCAAGGTGCAGATCGAACAGGCCGAGCGGCAGTACGATCTCAACCGCGTCGCCGAGCTGCGCTACGGCACACTTGCGGAGCTGCAAAAAGACTTGGCTGCGGAAGAGGAGCGGCTCGCGCATAAGGACGGGGACGGCGCGCGCCTTTCGAAGGAAGAAGTCGACGAAGACGATATCGCCGGTGTGATTTCGCGCTGGACCGGCATACCGGTCACCAAGCTGATGGAAGGCGAAAAGCAAAAGCTGCTCCATCTCGAGGACGAGCTGCATCGCCGCGTGATCGGACAAAACGAAGCCGTCGACGCGGTCGCCGAAGCGGTGCTTCGTTCGCGCTCGGGGCTTGCCGATCCGAATCGGCCGATCGGCTCGTTCATCTTCTTAGGTCCGACCGGCGTCGGCAAGACCGAGCTTGCACGCGCGCTTGCCGAGTATCTTTTCGATGACGAGCGGGCGCTGATCCGCATCGATATGTCGGAGTACCAAGAACGGCACACCGTCGCGCGATTGCTCGGCGCCCCGCCCGGCTACATCGGATTCGAAGAAGGCGGCCAGCTCACCGAAGCGGTGCGTCGCCGGCCGTACTCCGTCATTCTTTTCGACGAAGTGGAGAAGGCGCATCCGGACGTTTTCAACGTCTTCTTGCAAATCTTAGACGACGGGCGGCTCACGGATGGTCAAGGACACACCGTGGATTTTAAAAACACGATCGTGATCATGACGTCGAATATCGGCAGCCACCGGATCCTCGACTACAAGGGCTCGTTCGACGGCGCGGATTACGCGGTGATGCGCGCGACCGTGCTCGACGAGCTTCGCCAACACTTCCGTCCGGAGTTCCTCAATCGCGTGGATGAAATCATCGTCTTCCATGCACTCGACGAAGACGAGCTGCTCAAGATCGTGGACTTGCAGCTCAATCACCTGCGCGGGCGCCTGAGCGAGCGCGGCATAAAGCTCGTCGTCGACGACGCCGCAAAGCGACACCTCGTCAAAGTCGGCTACGATCCGCACTATGGCGCACGCCCGCTCAAGCGCACGATTCAAAAGGAGCTCGAAACGCCGATCGGGCGCAAAATCTTGGCGGGCGAGATCAACGACGGCGACACGGTGAACGTCGGCTTCGACGAGAACCGCGCCGAGTTGACCTTCAAGGTAGGCGAGCCCGCCGCCACACCAGCGTAGGATCAGGTCCCTTGTCATCCTGAGCGGAGTCCGTGTCATCCTGAGCGGAGTCCGTGTCATCCTGAGCGGAGTCCGTGTCATCCTGAGCGGAGTCGAAGGATGACTCGGCAGTAAAGGTCGTAAACGGCGGCTATGATCGCTGCTTTCACGCTCGCTCAAATCTTAAGCTATCCGTTTCCCAACGTGCTCGTTCGCGACAAATCGGGAACGGCAATCGCCTACGCCCTCGACACGCAGGGCGTGCGAACGCTCTGGTTTGCGCGGCAGCCGCAATGGACGCCGGTACAGCTGTTTTCGTCCGCCGGTGACGATGGGCAAGAACTCAGCAATCTTGCAATCTCCAACGACGATTCGCACGTTGTCTACGTACGCGGCGGCGCTCATGATGCGAATTGGCCTCTGCCGCTGCAACCGGGCCCAGCTTCGATGCCGCAACAGCCGGAGATGCAAGTGTGGTCGATCGCGACATCCGGCGGTGCTGCGCCGAAGTTGCTCGGAACCGGCGACGCACCCGCGATCTCTCCCGACGGAACGCGCGTCGCATTCACCAACGATGGTGCCGTTATGATCGCACCGATCGACGGCAGTGCGTCGGCGAAGCGATTATTCTTCGATCGCGGTCAGGAGTCGGATCTGCATTGGTCGCCCGACGGCTCGGGGCTCGCATTCGTCTCCACGCGCTCCGACCACAGCTTCATTGGAATCTATCGCAACGACTCGACACCGATTCAGTATCTCTCGCCGTCGACGTCGCAAGACATCATGCCGCGCTGGTCGCCCGAGGGTGCGAGCATCGCGTTCATCCGAGCGCCGGGCGACGGCGGGCCCCCGCAAAATCCGCTCAACTGGAACGTGCAGCCGTGGCAAATTTGGGTCGCTGACGCGCGCAGCGGCGCCGGCCATCTCGTTTGGTCGAGTCCAAACACGCTGCGCGGCTCGCTGCCGCAAACGGCCGGTGGGCCGTTTTTGGAATGGGCCGCCGGTAATCAGCTCGTCTTCAAGAGTGAACAAGACAACTGGCCGCATCTCTATGCAGTTTCGGCGGATGGTGGCTCCGCGCGTTTGCTCACCCCGGGTCCATTTATGGTTGAAGACGACGCGATCGCGCCCGACCTCCGGTCGGTCGTTTATTCCGCAAATACGGGATCGATGGCCGGCGACGGCGATCGTCGTCATTCTTTTCGTGTTGACGTCACTACCGGCATGATTACGCAATTGGCGAGTGGCGCCAGTAGCGAGTGGCAACCAGTCGGACTTGCCGATAACGGCGCAGCAGTCGATCGCGCAACCGCGCAGCAGCCGCCGCTGATAACAGTGCTTTCCGGCGGGACGCAGCGCGCGCTGGATGCAAATTTGGTGCCATCCGATTTTCCATCGGCGCAGCTCGTCACGCCGCGTGAAGTTTCATTCACCGCGCCCGACGGTTTACTGATCCACGGCCAGCTCTTCGAACCGAGCGGCCTCGGTAAGCATCCTGCAGTTATTTTCGTCCACGGAGGCCCGCCGCGCCAGATGATGCTGACGTGGCATTACTTCGATTACTACTCAAACGCGTATGCCGTGAACCAATATCTCGCCAGTCGCGGATTCGTAGTGCTCTCCGTCAACTACCGGCTCGGAATCGGCTACGGTCATGACTTCAACTTTCCGCCGCGTTGGGGCCCGACCGGTGCGTCGGAGTATCAAGACGTCGTTGCCGGTGCGCGCTTCTTGCAGCGCCAACCGAATGTAGACGCAAACCGACTCGGCATCTGGGGCGGTTCCTACGGCGGCTACCTCACCGCGCTCGCACTGGCGCGCAATTCGAATATCTTCAAGGCCGGCGTGGACTTTCACGGCGTCCACGATTGGTCGCTCGACATCGACAACCCGGTCTGGGGAGGTACGCAGCTCAAGCGTTACGAGCAATATGACACCCGTGCGATTATGAAGCTTGCGTGGGAATCGTCGCCCGATTCGGCAATCGCGACGTGGA
>JAMXLK010000136.1 GCA_024281075.1 Vulcanimicrobiia bacterium | reverse complement strand
CGCGGGCCAGTTGCGCGAGAGCGTCGAGCGTTCGCTGCATCGGTTCGTCGCCGAGTTTGCCGCGCTCGCCGAGGCCTTCGCCGATGCGCGTACCGATGGAGCGTACAAGCTCCACGCGCGGATTATCCGGCGCGACGTCGGCGAGCAGCGCTCGCGTCGAGTTGGTTCCGATCGAGACGACGGCGTAGCGTTTGCTCAACTATGTTTTGATTCAAATAGCGCGGCGCGGCGCTTCTTGCGCAAGAAATGGCGCTCTGCCGCCGGCGGACCGTCGGCCGGCTCCCACTCTTCGGTGCTCTTCAAGTACGATGCGATCTGCTCTTCGAGTTTATCATCGCGGATCTGCGGCGCGAGTGAAACGGCGCAGCGCCGCCCCTCACGCCGAACTTCAAATGCAAGCCGCTTGCGCCCCGTCAGAGACCGCTGGTATTGGTCGCGGTGACTCTCCACGTCCGCTGCGCTGGCCGTCGCGAGGTCTCCGTCGTCGAGCCGCACGGTCGCACCATAAGTATTCAGATTGATGACGATACCGCTTGCGGTGCCGCTCACGGGGTCGCGGAAGGACCGGCCGGCACCGCGGGCTGCGGCGAAACGAAGATCAGCGCTTCGTTGGGCTTCACGAGCCGAAGGCGGTCATGGATCTCTGGAATCGCGCCCTGCGGATCGCGCAAACGGCGCAGTTCGCGCTGTTGTTCGTCGCGACGCCGCTGCAGTGCGGCGATATCCGACCGCAGCGTGGAGAGTTGGTGTACGGCCGTCAGATTTTCGCCGATCGCGCGCGCAAACTGAATTGCCACCAGTGTTACGACGAGCAGCCCGAGGGCCGTTGCGGTAATGCGCCCGGCGAGCCGCAATGCAGGAGACGGCCGGCGCATTATTGTGCGGTTCCCGTCGGCGCCAGACTCTCAGCGCGCCATTCGCCGAGCCGGCGATATTTTTGATAACGCTCGTCGAGCAGTCGCTCCGCGGACCATGCGCTCAAGCGCGTCAAAGAGCGATCGACGGCATCGAGCGTTCGCGTCACGACATCCTCGGCGTCGCGATGGGCACCGCCGAGAGGCTCTGCGATGATCTCGTCAACGACACCGAAACGGCGCAAATCATCGGCGGTTAACTTCAACCTCGCCGCAGCTTCCTCCGCTTTGCTCGCATCCGACCAGAGAATCGCCGCACACCCTTCGGGCGACGCAACCGAATACGTGCTGTGTTCGAGCATCAGCACGTGATCCGCAATCGCGAGCGCGAGCGCACCGCCCGATCCGCCTTCACCGATGACTGCAGCGACGATCGGCACGCTCGCGGTCGCGAACGTCTGCAGGCAAGTTGCGATGGCTTCCGACTGCGCATGTTCCTCGGAGCTTATTCCTGGATCGGCGCCCTTTGTATCGACGAACGTAACGATCGGCAGCTTCAAGCGCGCGGCCAAGCGGGCCAACCGGCTGGTCTTACGATAACCCTCCGGCGCCGGCATGCCGAGGTTGCGCCGCAGGTTCTCGCGCGTATCGCGTCCGCGCTGCTGCCCGATCACCATGACCGGGCGACCACGCAGCAACGCAAAGCCGCCGACAATCGACGGATCGTCTCGATAGTGGCGATCGCCGTGCAATTCGTCGAACCGGTCGAACCGCGAGATGTAATCGAGCGACGTCGGACGCGCCGGATGGCGTGCCATATGAACCTTCTGCCACGGCGTCAGCGTCCCGAAGAACTCTCTGAGGATCGCCTGGTACTTCGCTTCGAGGGCAGCAATCTCGGTCGACATGTCGAGCGGCTGCGCGGCCGACGCTTCGCGCAGTTCGGCGATGCGGCGCTCGAGCTCCACCAAGCCCTTCTCGCGCTCGACGATGACGTTATTGCTCACGCCGTGTGTACTCGAGGAGGCGCACCAGCGCCTCCTTCAGCTTGCGCCGATCGACCACCATGTCGATGGCGCCCTTTTCCAAGAGAAACTCGGCCGTTTGGAACTGATCCGGCAAACGCTGCCGGATGGTTTGCTCGATCACGCGCCGCCCTGCGAATCCGATCATCGCCTTGGATTCGGCCACGATCACGTCGGCCTGAAATGCGAAGGACGCCGAAACGCCGCCGGTCGTCGGATCGGTCAGCACCATGAGAAAAAAGTTGCCGTCTTCCATGAAGCGCGTTACGGCGGCGGTAGTCTTCGCCATCTGCATCAGCGCGAGCATGCCTTCTTCCATACGCGCGCCGCCAGACGCGGCAAACATCACGCACGGCACCCTGCGCCGGCGAGCTTCTTCGAGCAGCATCGTGATACGCTCGCCTGTGACCTGGCCCATCGTGCCGCCGCGAAAATGAAAATCCATGACGCCCAGCGCGACGGGGAAGCCGCCGATCGTCGCAAATCCGCAAACGACCGACTCGGAAAGCCCGCTGCGCTCCGCGTCGGATTTGAGCTTCGCCGGATAGGTCTTTTTGTCGGACCATCCGAGCGGATCGCTCGGCAGCACGTCCTGCCCGATTTCGGTGAAGTCGCCGTCGGCGATCGAAACGATCCGATCGTAGGCGCCCATTCTAAAATGATAACCGCAGCGCGAGCAAACGAAGAGATTCGCAGCAAGATCGCGGCGATAGAGCACCTCGTTGCACTTCGGGCACTTGGTCCACATCGCCGCATCGTTTGATGCAGCGGCGTCTTTCGCTCGGCGACCGGGAAGCCACTCGGGAACCGGCATCAGCTTCCGACGGCCTTTCGCGTTTTGACCGTTTGCGGCGAAAGCCGGGCCGAATAGAGCCGGCTTAGCTGTTTGAGATAGTTGAAGATTTCGCGTTGGTTGAGTTTCGATTCGCCCGCCACGCGATCGGTGAAAACGTACGGCACCTCGAGCGCTTTGCCATAATGCGCCTTGGCAATGACTTCAAGTCCGATTTTAAAGCCGATCGGATCGAGCGCGACTCCGCTCAAGGCGTCGCGCCGCACCAAAAAATAGCCGCTCGTTACGTCTTTCACGCTTGTCAGCGGTCGAGCGAGCCAGCACGCCACGCGCGACGTAACGATGCGTCGCGCAGGCCAGTTCGCGATGCCGCCTCCGGCAACGTAGCGGCTTCCGACCGCCAATCCGTAGCCTCCGGATTCCAATGCAGCAACCATCTTCGGCAACGCGCTGGGATCGTGGCTAAAGTCGGCATCCATTGCGCCGAGCGCCACCGATTGCGGACGCGCCACACCCCAGCCGTCGATGACGGCGCTCGAGAGCCCGAGCTTACCCGAGCGGTGAAGGCAGCGCACCGGTATCGTACTCGAAAGCGCGTCGACGATCGCGCCGGTACCGTCGGGAGAGTTGTCGTCCACCACGATAATCTCTCCATCGAGAGCGTTCGCGCGAAAGACGCCGTCGAGCGCGCCGAGCAATTTGCCGATGCCGGCAGCTTCGTTATAGGTCGGAATTACGATTGAAAAGGGCAGCGGCATCGAATCGCTGATTCTACGACGCCAGGGCGCCAATCACCGCCAGCAGCGCCAGCGCGGCCGTGTCGGTACGCAGAATACGGGGTCCGAGCGAGATCGCTACGGCGCCGCGCGCGAGCGCCGCATCCGCTTCGGCATGGGTAAAGCCGCCTTCGGGTCCAACGACCGCCAAAATGTCGCCGCGCTCCGGCAAGAGCGAAAGCATTGCGTCACGCAGCGCCTGACGCGGGGCGAGTTCCCACGCGAAGAGCACCGCATCGTACGCTTCAAACCTCGACAACAGCGCATCGTAAGAAAGCGGATCGGCCACGTGCGGCACCTCTCGCCGCCGGCTCTGCTGCGCCGCACTACGCGCCAGCCGGCGCCACCGGGCAAGCTTTTCGTCCCCCACGCTGCGGCCGATCGTTCGTTCGCAAAAGAACGGAAATAGCGCGTGAGCGCCCAGCTCAGTGCCTTTTTCGACGACAAAGTCCATGCGCCGCCCTTTGGGGACCGCTTGTGCGACATCCACGCGCAGCACCGGCGTGGTGTGCGCGGCGTCGCGCGTCTCGAGCAATCTGGCTGTAATGGAGCGGTCGACGGTCTCAATTGTCGCGTCGAACTCCGTGGCAGTCGAATCGATGATCTCGATACGGTCGCCGGCGCACAAGCGCAGGACGTGCGCAATTTTATGCGCGTCGCTTCCGTCGATCTCGATCACGCTGCCGGCTTCTCCCATTCCTTCGATAAAGAAACGGCGTGCCGCGCCGGCCGACCTGTGCGTCACTCCGGACGAAACGCATCCTTGACGCGATCGAAGAACGTGCGCTCTCCGACCGCATCGCCGCCGGCTTCGGCATACGCCTCGAGCAACTCGCGCTGGCGACGGGATAGCTTCGTTGGAACGACGACGTGCACGGTCACGTGATGGTCGCCGCGCGTCGCGCCGCGTACGGTCGGCATGCCGTATCCGCGCAGCCGAAGCGTCGTTCCCGATTGCGTGCCGGCAGGAAGCGTTAGATCGACGTCGCCGGCCAGTGACGGCACTTCGATCGTGCTGCCCAACGTCGCCTCGGTAAAGCTGACCGGCACGTCGACGAACGTATCGCGGCCCTCGCGACGGAAGAGCCGATGCGGCTCGACTCTCAAGTAGACGTAGAGATCGCCGGCTGGTCCTCCGCGCGTTCCGCCTTCGCCGCTGCCGGCGATTCGAATGCGTGAGCCATCGTCGACACCCGCGGGTACGGTAATGGTGAGCCGCGTTTCGGTTTCGCGACGCCCGGTTCCGTTGCAGGTCTCGCATGGACTCGGAATGACGTGGCCCTCGCCGCCGCAGCGGCTGCACGGACTCTGCGTCACGATCTGACCGAGCGGCGTCGCGCGCGTGTTTCGCACCATACCGCTTCCGCCGCATCGATCGCACGGCACGACCATCGTGCCCGCTTGCGCGCCGCTGCCCTTGCAGGTTTCGCATTGGCCGAGTCGATCGAAAACGATCTCTTTGGTCGTTCCGTTGAACGCTTCTTCGAGCGTGATCTCGACGTCGTATCGGAGATCCGCTCCTCGCTCGGGGCCCGCGCGCCGCGCTTGCGCGCCGCCGCGTACGTTTCCGAAAAACATGTCGAAGATGTCGCCGAAGCCGGCTTGTCCGAATCCAAAATCGCCCATTCCGGCCGACGAACCGTTCCCAACCGAACCAAAGCGGTCGTATTGCGCGCGCTTGCGCGGATCCGAAAGCACTTCGTACGCTTCGTTGATCTCTTTGAACTGATGCTCCGCTTTCGACTTGTCGCGTGCGACGTCGGGATGATGCTTACGCGCTAGTGCGCGGTAAGCTTGCTTGATCTCGTCCCCCGAGGCGTCTCGCGAGACGCCGAGGATTTCATAGTAATCCTGGCTTGGCATGGTAAAGGGCTGATGTGTCGTTAGGCTTGCGGTATGTCGTCGACATCCGAGAGCCGCTGACTGAGCGTCTCGGCAGTGCCTGAGGCGAGGGCCAACAATCGCGCGTACGGCATACGGCGCGGCCCTAAAATCGAAAGCATTCCGAGCGCATGCGAACCGAAACGATACGGCACCGTTACGACCGATAGATCGGAGAGTTCTTCGCTGCCGAGTTCGTGACCGATTTTGACGCTCGCCGCCTCGGCGTTCACCGCGTCGGAAACGATTTGATACAACGTCTTTTGCTCTTCGACGATGCGCAGAATCGAGCGCAGCTTGCGAAGGTCTTGAAACTCCGGCTGGTCGAGCAGATTCTGCGCGCCGGCTGCAGCGATGTCCGGCAGCTCGCTCGAGCGCGCCGACGCGAGCGCCGCGACGACGACGTTGCGGAGATCCTCCGAGACGCCCGCTTCTTGCGCGGCATGTGCGACTTCGGTCTCCGTGACTTCCCGCAGCGCGCGATTCGCGAGCCGGGTGTTGAGCGCGTTCGAAAAGCGCGTCAAGTCATCGGGCTGCACCTCGGCACCGAGTTCGAAAAGGCTCTGTGCCGTCACGCCCAGCGACGTCACCACAATGGCGACGCCGGTATGCGGCGACAGCCAGATCAGCTGCAGATGCTTGAAGAGCTGTGCTTCCTGCTGCGGCTTCGTGACGAACGCCAAATTATTGGAAAGACGGCCGAGGAGCCGCGTGGTGTGGTCGATGATCTCGTCGAGCTCGCGGGTCGCGTCGCCAAGCTCGTCACGAATCCGCCGGCGCTCGTCCGGTGTGAGTTCCTCCGGCTGCATCAGCGAATCCACGTACGTGCGATAACCGGCATCCGAGGGGATGCGCCCCGCCGACGTGTGCGGCTGTATAAGGTAGCCGCCCGCCTCGAGCTCCGCCATTTCGTTGCGGACCGTCGCCGAGCTGATGCCGAGGTTGTATTTTTGGGTGAGCGCTTGCGAGCCCACCGGCTCCGCCGTCGCGATATACTCGTAAACCACCGTCGCGAGGATATAAGCCTTGCGCTTGCCGAGTCCGCTGCCGTCTATCACATCCCCTACTGTAGCACTCTCCCGTCCCGAGTGCTAGCGGATGCGTTACCTTGCGCCCGCTCGATCGCTTGGGAAAGCTCCGTCCAGCTGAGCGCCCCGACCGAGACATACGAGACGTTCCCGTTGGGGTCGAGGACGAGGGTGACGGGGATCGCCGAGACCGAGTAGATCCTGAAGACGGCGCCGGCCACGTCTTCAACGAGCGGCAACGCGATATTCGAAGCTTGCAGATACGTCGAGGCCACGTCGGGCGACTCGTCGGAAATCGTCACCACGGCGACGCGATCGCCGAAGGTTTCGCGTGCGCGTACGAATTCGGCAAGTTCTTCCGTGCAAACGTGGCACCACGTCGCCCAAAAATCCACGACGACGACGCGACCGTGAAAATCGGAGAGATACTTGGCTCCTTGCGGTGTCGGAAACGCAAAGTTGGGCGGCGGCACATCGTAACGAATGCTTGCAAGCCCCGTTTGCGAGGCTGTTAGTGCTGCGAGGACGAGTGCGGCAAACATCAAGGAATCTCTGCTGCGCTGAACTTCGGCAGGCATAGGTCTACCGCCTCGGAACGTCTGGAGACCATGAGCACTCCAGCGATTGAAGCGCTGCTCGAGGAAAGCCGGCGCTTTCCGCCTTCTCCGGAATTTGCGGCGAGCGCCAACGCTACGCCCGAAATCTACGCGGAGGCGGAGCGCGATTATATCGAGTTTTGGGCGTCGTGGGCGCGCAAGCTCGAATGGATGAAGCCGTTCACGGTCGGCTTGGAGTGGAACGAACCCTTTGCGCGATGGTTCGGCGACGGCGAGCTCAACGTCTCGACAAACTGTCTCGACCGGCACGTCCGCGCCGGACGCGGCGACAGAATCGCCTATTATTACGAAGGCGAACCCGGCGATCGCCGCACGATCACGTATCGCGAGCTGCTCGATGCGACGAACCGGTTTGCTAACGGACTGCGCAAGCTCGGCATACGCCGCGGCGACCGCGTCGCGATCTACATGCCCATGATACTCGAGCTGCCCGTCGCGATGCTGGCGTGCGCGCGCATCGGCGCCGCGCATTCCGTCATCTTCGGCGGCTTCTCCCCGGAATCGATCATCGACCGGGTCAACGATGCCGAGTGCGTCGCTCTGATTACGGCGGATTACGGCTGGCGGCGGGGCAATAAGATACCGCTCAAACGCAACTGCGACATTGCCATGGCGCATACGCCGTCGATCCGTCACTGCATCGTCGCGCGGCGCATCGGCGACGAAGTCTTCATGCACGAAGGACGCGACCATTGGTGGGACGAGCTCGTCGCCGGGGAACCGGCGCACTGCGAGCCCGAGCCGATGAACGCCGAAGACCTGCTCTTTCTTCTCTATACCAGCGGCACGACGGCGAAGCCGAAGGGCATCAAGCACACGACGGGCGGTTACTTAACGCACGTGGCGATGACGCACAAGCTCGTCTTCGATTTGAAGGAAGATCGCGACGTCTACTGGTGCACCGCCGACATCGGATGGGTGACCGGCCATTCCTATATCGTTTACGGGCCACTGGCCAACGGAGCAACGAGCGTCCTGTACGAAGGCACGCCGGACTTTCCCGACAAGGACCGGTTCTGGGCAATCGTCGAGCGCTACGGCGTAACGATTCTGTACACGGCGCCGACGGCGATTCGAACCTTCATGAAGTGGGGACCGGAGTATCCCGCAAAGCACGACCTCTCGTCGCTACGTTTGCTCGGAACGGTCGGCGAGCCGATCAATCCTGAAGCGTGGATCTGGTATCTGGAGTGGATCGGCGGAAATCGCACGCCGGTGGTGGATACGTGGTGGCAGACGGAGACGGGCGGCATCATGATTGCGCCGCTTCCGGGCGTCACGACGCTGCTGCCGGGAAGCGCTACCAAACCCTTACCGGGCATCGGCGCCGACATCGTCAACGATCGCGGAGAATCGGTGCCGCTGGGCGGTGGGGGATACGTCGTGCTCACGCGTCCGTGGCCCGGCATGCTGCGGGGCATTTGGGGCGACGACGAGCGCTACGTTCAGACGTATTGGTCCAAGTTTCCGCATCGCTATTTTGCCGGCGACGGCGGACACCGCGATGCCGACGGTAACTATTGGTTCATGGGCCGCATCGATGACGTGATGAACGTCAGCGGTCATCGAATTTCGACGACGGAAGTCGAGAGCGCGCTGGTCGACCATCCCGCCGTCGCGGAAGCGGCGGTCTGCGGAAAACTCGATGAGATGACGGGGCAAGCCATCTACGCCTTCGTTTCGCTCAAGGGCGCGCAGGTGGGATCCGCCGATTTGGCCGACGAGCTGCGCGACCATGTCGGAGCGAAGCTTGGAAAGTTCACGCGGCCAAAATACATCACGTTCACGCAAGAACTACCCAAGACGCGCAGCGGCAAGATCATGCGTCGTCTTTTGCGCGACATCGCCGAGGGACGAACGCTCGGCGATACGACCACGCTCGCAGACTCCTCGATCGTCAAAGAGCTGCAAGAACGCGCAAAGGTCGAGGTTACGCAGGAGGACTGAGTTTAAAGAACGCGTCCAAATCGTCGAGGCGGTCGATTCGCGTCGCCGGCGGCAGGGAGGCCAGGATCGTCGCGCCATATCGCGTGGACGCTGCGCGGCCGTCGAGCAGCGCAACGAGACCGCGATCGGTCGTGCTGCGAATGAGCCGCCCGAAACCCTGTTTGAGCCGCACCGTCGCGGCCGGAATCATATAATGCTCGAAGCCGTCGAGCCCACGCGCTTCCAGCGCGCGCAGCCGCGCCATCACGAGCGGATCGGTCGGCGAAGGGAACGGCAGACGATCGATGATGACGCACGACAAGGCGTCGCCCGCCACGTCGATGCCTTCCCAAAACGTCGCCGTCGCGAAGAGCACCGCGCCCGGAGTGCGCCGAAACCAGTCGAGTAGATGCGCGCGCGGGAGCTGTCCCTGCAAACGCACGGGATACGCCAGCCGGTCGCAGACCAGCGCGTAGACTTCGCGCAGCCGTGCGTACGACGTGAAGAGCACAAACGCGCGTCCGCCGGTGCGATCGAGACACTCTTCCACAAGCGGTGCGGCACGGCGCGCAAACTCCGATGACTTCGGGTTGAGCTCCGGCGGAGCCACGAAGAGCCGGGCTTGGCGTTTGTAATCGAACGGCGAGCGGGCGACAAGCTCTTGCGCATCGTCCAGACCCAACGAACGGCGCACGAACTCAAACGACCCATTCGTGGCCAGCGTCGCGCTGGTGAGCACGACGCTCTCGGTCCGTGAAAATAACGCTTCGCGAAGAAATTCGGCGATCTCGTGGGGCGCGCAGTTCAGGCAGTAACGCCCATCGACGTCGCCGCGCTCCACCCACGTAATGGTCTCGGGCGCGCCGGCTTCGACGCGGTCGATGACGGATTGATGCGCCAGAACGAGCCGCAATACTAAGTCGCGCCGGCGTTCGGCTTCCAACGGATCTTCGACGGCACGCTTCAGCGCGGTATGCGAGTTCGCAAAAACCCAATTTTCCAGGCGATAGAGCGCGTCGCGCAAGCTCTCCAGCGCCGGCCACGCGTCTTCGTTGGCTGCAACCGGATAGCGATCGGCCCCGACGCGTCCAAGCGCCGACTCGAGCCGGGCAACTGCGCGATCGAACTCCGCATCAAAATCGCCGGGCAGTTCGTAGGTGCGATGCACTTTGCGCATCATGCGTCCGATCGAAGCGCCCGATAACACGGCGGTTAGCGCATCGGTCGCCCAGCGCTCGCACTGGTGCGCCTCGTCGAGCACCGCCACGTCGTACGGCGGCAAAAGGCCGCCGCCGACGACGAGATCGAGGAAAAAGAGCGCATGATTGACGACGACGACGTCGGCATACTTTGCCTCGTCGCGCTTTGCGAAGAAAAAACAGTTCCGGAAGTGCGAGCAGTATTCACCGACGCACTCGTCCGCGTCGGCATCGAGCTGCTCCCACTCGTCACCCGGCGGCACGAAGCCGAGCTCCGCGCGATCGCCGCTTTTCGTTCGGCCGGCCCACTCCCAGATCGCCTGCAGCGACCGCGACGGCGCAACGAGCCGGCCCTCCCGCAATCGTTCGAGCTTCTGCCGGCAGAGATAGTGGCTCCGGCCTTTGAGCAGCGTGACGCGCAGTGGAATTTGGAGCGCTTCGCGCACGAGCGGAATGTCTTTGTACACCAGCTGTTCCTGCAGCGCGATCGTGCCGGTCGAGAGGACGACTTTTTTTCCGCTGCGAAGCGCCGGCACGAGATACGCAAGCGACTTTCCGACGCCGGTGCCGGCCTCGACGATGGTGTGCATCCCTTCCATGAGGCCGCGCTCCACGAGTTGCGCCATCTGCAGCTGCCCCGCGCGCGGTTCGTAACCAGGGAGCGCCTTCGAAAACGGTCCGTCGCTTCCGAAGACGTGCTCGAGCGATGCCGTCACTACGCGCGCTGTCCGGGATCGAGCGGCGATTCGTACTCCGTCTCCATCGCGCGCCCCGTGCGAGCATCGACGACAACCGGCGCGACGCGGCGCGGCGGATAATAGATGACGAACGTGATCGCGAATCCCGCGAGCAATCCGGCGACGTGCGCTTGCCACGATATCGCCGGCACGGTAAAGGTGATCAAAAGGTTGACGACGAGGATGCCGACGTTGGCGCGTACGAGCTCCATGCCGGGCTTGCCGAGTTTAAATCCAATTGCAAAGAGCGCGCCGAAGAGCCCGAAGATCGCGCCACTGGCTCCAACGGTCGGAACCATCGGGCTGCTAAAGTACACGACGCCGAGTCCGGCCGCAACCAGTGAAACGACGTAGACGAGCAGCATCCGCCATGGCCCCATGGCATACTCGATGAAGCGTCCGAGAAACCACAGCGACATCATGTTGACGCCGATGTGCAGCAAACTTCCGTGCAGGAATGCGCCGGTGAAGATGCGCCACCACTGGCCGTCTTGCAAAACGAACGCCGGAACGAGAGCGCCCGCCGTGAGGACGCGCTCCATGCCGCGTCCGCTGCCGAAGCCCGAAAGCATTTCCGGACCGCCGGCATAGATTTCCCAAAGAAAACCGATCAGGTTGAGGACGATGAGGAAGCGCGTGATCACCCGATCATGACCGTCCGCGCAAGCTCGAGTGAAATTGCGTGCCGGTCGCCGTCGATTTCGATGGTCACCGGACCGCCGAGAGGCGCTTTGTCAAGCACGCGCAGCGTAACGCCGGGCCGGACGCCGACTTGGCCCAGATAACGCAAGATTTCCGGCATCTGTTCGGTCACGCCGGAAACCGTCACGCGCGTTCCCGGCTCCACTTGTGCCAACGGAATGCCGTCGCGCACCGGTTCGGTTAAATCTGCCGGAGGAATGGGGTGGCCGTGCGGACAGGTTTTCGGATCGCCGAGCGCCGTGATCAGGCGCTCCTCGACGCGCGGCGTGATTGCGTGCTCCAGAATGCACGCTTCGGCGTACACTTCGTCCCACGGCATACCGAGTATGTCGGTGAGCAACCGTTCCGCCAGACGATTGCGGCGTACCACTCCAACGGCCACTTCGAGGCCTTGACGCGTCAGCTTGATATCGCCGCGAACTTCGTGCTCGACGAAGCCGTCGTTGACGAGCTTTTTCAGCATGCCGGAGACGGACGCGGGTGCAACGCCGAGTTCGGTCGCAAGCGCCGACGTGGTTACGCCGGGCCCTTCACGCTCGAGGCGGTAGATCGCCTTCATATACATTTCGAAGGACTCGGCGAAGTGTGAGTGCGAGTGGCCCGGCATAGACCTTCTAACTTCGCGGTGCGGGCCGAAGTTCCGCAACGGCCGCATCAAGCTGCGCCTCCATCGCCCGCTTTGCTTCCGCAGGCGCGAAACTCGCGTGGATTGCATTACGTACGAAACGCTCCAACGCGTCGGCTCCGGCGACTGCCTCCACGAGCGCGTACTCTTGGGCGATCGAGGTGCGAAAGATCGTCGGATCGTCGCCGTCTATCGTGACGACGCAGCCGTTACGGTCCAAATCGATGTAGGGGTGCGGGTTGTCGGGCAGCGCCGATCCGGTGAGCCGATTCGAGCTCGGACAAATCTCCACGGCGATGCGACGCTCGGCAAGCAACTCGACGACGGCGGGGTCTTCGAGTGCGCGGATTCCGTGCCCGATGCGCTCCGCGCCGAGTTGCTCGACTGCGTCGCGCACGCTCGCCGCTCCGGCGGCTTCGCCGGCATGCGCGACGCAATGCAATCCTTGCGCGCGCGCATATGCAAACGGATCGACGAAAAGGCTTGCAGCAAACCGGATCTCGTCGCCCCCGAGTGAAACGCCGATGACTTCGAGATCGGTCATTCCGGCCATTGCGCGCGCAGTTTCCATCGCGCTTCGCGCGCCGAAGTTGCGCGTGAGATCGGGTAAGAGCTTGAATTCTGCATGCGGCCGCGCCTTGCGGAGCTCGCCGACGACGGCCTCCATCGTTTCGCGCACGTCGAGCTGCGGATTGAAGAACGTCCACACCGAGGGCGACACGAAGAGTTCGCCATAGATGACGTTCTGCGCCAACGCATCCTCGACGAACTCGCGCGCCAGCCGCGCGTAATCCTGCGGCGCCTGAAGCGAACGGCTGACGGCGGCGAAGATGAGCAGAAACTCTTCAAAATCTTTGAATCGATAGGGATCCGAACGGTCGACCGGCTCGGCAGGTTCGTCGACGAACGCCGCATCGGCGGATCCACTCGTCGGATGATACCGCAACGGAACGCCGTGTCGGTCGGCCAGCTCCACAAAGCTCGACGCGCGCAAGCTGCCTTCCAAATGGCAGTGCAGGTGAATCTTCGGAATGCGCGCCGCAAGGGAGTTCGCGCCCATGCCGCTCGCTTTCGGCAGGCAGGGGCGAAACCCGGCGCGTCGTAAGGTAGTCGTTCTTATCGCGGGGTGGAGCAGTCCGGTAGCTCGTCGGGCTCATAACCCGAAGGACGGTGGTTCAAATCCACCCCCCGCAACCAACTTCCAGCAGCGTCGCCGCTTTGTATGACATCGATCGTTAGATCACTGGGCGTTCTCTTGCTATTCTCGGCAGCGAGCGCAATCGCGGGAGCTGCCTCGGGAGACTCGCTCTATACGAAGCCGGGTACCCTCGTCAGCAGCGGAAGCGGCCATCTGAACTTCTACTGCATCGGGTCCGGCTCGCCGACGGTCGTCTTCGACTCCGGTTTTGGGGATTGGTCTCCGGCGTGGGCGGGCGTGCAACCGCAAATCGCTCAATGGAGCCGCGCCTGCGCGTACGATCGCGGCGGATATGCTTTTAGCGATCCCGCGGTGATGCCGCGCACGAGCGTACGGATCGCCGACGAGCTCCACGCCGCGTTGCATAACGCGTCGGTTTCCCCACCGTACGTGCTGGTCGCGCACGCGTTCGGTAGTTACAACATGCGCGTCTTTGCAGATCGTTACATGGAGGACGTGGGCGGTATCGTGCTCGTTGACGCCGATGACGGCGACGTGGAGCCCGCAAAATGGCGGGTACGCGATAATGAAAATTTTCAGAAAATCATCGTCAAATTGCACCAATGTCGCGATGCGCTTGCGGAAGGTCCGCCAAAGAGCTGCGATGGGATGTTCTTTCGCGGCTTGCCCGAAGCGCGTTTTTCTGCCGAGCTTAATGCCGTTCTGCTCCATTTCGCGCGCAGCCAAGTCTCTCTCTACGATGCCATGATTTCCGAGATGGAAAAGATGTCTGGGGACCAGGTCTACCTGCAGCAACACGTGCGATCGTACGGTTCGCGCCCGATTCGCGTGCTCACCACCTGGCATTTCGGGCGGCCGCCGTCGTCGCCGGCGAGCGTCCACAGTTCGCGCATGGCGTTCGAGCACGACTCGGCGTTAGCGCAGGGTACCTGGCTTGAGCTCTCGACGAATTCGCGGCAGATTTTCGATTACCGCGTTGGCCGGCAATACATTCAGCTCGACGATCCGCACGTCGTTCTTGAGGCGGTCCATCAAGTGATCGACGCAGTGCGAAAGACGCACTCTTAGCGAATCGTTGCGATTCCGGCGATGGTGGTACGATCGCGCAGTTCGAGGCGATCGTATGCGCGTGAGCTGCGCGTAAAAAATTCGCTCGTCTTGCCCGACGGCACCGTTTCCCCCAACTTCGTGCGAGCGGTTCCCGCGAACCCATAGACGGAATAACGACGCCGGCCCTCCACGATCACGTAGTACCAAGACCGATCGCGCGCATAGATGACCTTCGCCGCCGAGCCGTGCCCCGAAAATTGCGCGTGCGAGAAGTGGCTGCCGATCATTGCAAGCGTTGCGACGTCATGCTGCGGCACGGGGCGCGGGAAGAGCAGTCCGAGGATGAAGGCCGCCGCCGCCGTCAACGGTATCAGCCACGCAACGGCTTGGCGGGTCAATCGCCGGGGCGCGCGAGCATCGCGTCTCGCGGCGTGCACGGCGTTTGCCCGTTCGAGCGCGAGCACCGTCTCTTCGGCTTCGCCGACGCGACGCAAGCACTGCGCACAGTGCGCGATATGAGCCTCAACCGCAGCGTGTCCCGCCGGGTCGAGTGCACCGACCGCGTAGAGCTCGGCCGATTCGCCGATGTGCTCGCTACGGTCCATGATCGACCTGCGGAATCAAAGAACGGCGCAGCGCGCGCAGCGCCGCGCTCAAGCGCGCCTTGACGGTGCCCACGGGAATCTGCAGCTGCGCCGCAACTTCGCTCAGCGTCATGGCTCGATAGTAAGCGAGCTGCACGACCGCGGCTTGCGCTTCCGTGAGCGCAGCGACCGCGCGGCCGATACGCTCGCGCTCGATGGGATCTTCCTCCAACACGTACTCTTCGCGAACTTCCATTTTTTCGTTCGCCGCACGTCCGCGCGCGGCATCGCGCAAACGCTCGAGTGCGCGATTTCGGACGCAGGTCACGAGGAAGGCTTCCAAGCTGCCGCGCGCAGCCGAATAGGCCGTCTCTTTGCGCCAAAGGTACAGGAATACGTCGTGAACGCACTCATTGGCAGCATCCCAATCGCGCAACAGGCGCATCGCCGTGGCGCGCATGCGCGGCCCAAAGCTGCGGTAAGCGGCTTCGTACGCACCGGCGTCGCGGCGGCCGAATGACTCCGCAAGGGATTCGTCCGGCACGCTAGCCCAATGCGCTGTCCTCGAATCGAAGATTACCGCCATCGATCTCGACGGTTCGGTAGCCGATGGCACGCAGTAGATCTCCGCGAGGAAGCGTCACCGGACCTGGCTTCGGCGCGCTACCCGGTTTTGGCTGCGGATATGCCGTTGCGTCGGCGCTCGCGAAGCGGATATTGCCCTCTTCGTGCGTGACGACTTGGTGAATGTGTCCGTTGAGTACCGTCACCCGATCGAAGGGCTGCAAGAGAGCGAGTGCTTTCGTGCCGTCTTCGGTCGTCCAGCCCCATTGCGGATAGAGCGCATAGAGCGGCACGTGCGTGAAGACGACGACTGGAGTGGTGCGGCCGACGGCTGTGAGGTCTTTGCGCAGCCACTCGAGTTGGTCGCTGCCCAGCAATCCGAGCTTTTCAAAATTGAAGACGTTGAGCAGGACGATATAGTGCACGCCGCCCGCGTCCCACGAAGCCCACCCGCCGCCGGTTGAGTGCGGAATGCGGAAGTTCGCAAGATACGGCTTGAAGTCGTTGCCGACGACGTCGTGCTCGCCGGGCAGCGCGATCAGCGGCGCGCGAAGCCGCGACAGGATCGCGCGTGCGTCGTCGAACTGCGAGGCCGTCGAAAGATGCGTGATATCGCCGGTATGGACGACGAATGTGGGTTGCGCCGGCAGCGCATTGATTGCGTCCACGGCCATCGCGAGCGTACCGGCGACGTCCGGATTTGCCGCCTGGCGGAAGCCGATGTGACTGTCGCTGATCTGTACGAATTCGATCGTGCCGGGAGTGCCCGCTGCGACCGCCCGGCCGGTCAGCAGACCTCCGGCGCCGAGCGAATACGCGATACCCGCACCCGTCCAGGCGACGTGTTCTAAGAATGAAGCGCGTTTCATTGCGTCACCGCCTTCACGACGATCGTCCCTTTCATAAACGGATGCAGCTGGCAGAAGTACGCGTACGTCCCAGGCTTGACGAACGTATGCCGCCAGCGGCCGTTCGTATCGAGCCCTTTCGAATCGAAACTTCCGTCGGTGGCCGTAACCGTGTGTGCGTCGTCATCGTCGTTGGTAAAAGTCACCGTCGTCCCCGCCGCGACGATCAGCGTTTGCGGTGCAAAAGCATCGTTTTTGATATCGACGCTCGGCGGCGTAAGCCCGAGCGTGGCGAAGAGTACCGCCGCAACGGCGAGAGGGTTTGAGAGTTTGCTCATGCCATGGCTATGCCGCAAGCCGGCAAACGGTTTAGGGCAACGCCCTAATCGAGCGTCAGCCGTCCGCAGCCGATCTCGTAATCGGCCATGCCGTAAAAAATATCGAACTCGCGCTCGCCGCGCCGGTCGATCCCGGTCGGAAAGACCACGTGGCCGACCGCGCCGTGCAGTTCGGCACCCGATTTTGGAACGAAGAGCGGCTCGGGCGAGCGGAAGAGAATTCGCTCGAGCCGGCGCGGGTCGTGAATGATGACGCCGGCGACATATCGCAGCAGCGAAGCATCCGAAGGATGGGCCAACTCGTCGACACCGTGAATTACCGAAAGCCAGCCTTCGTCGACACGGACGGGCGGCGCGCCCGCACCGACTTTGATCGTCCCCCAATTTGCAGGCGGCATCGTGAGACGATGCGTTTGCGTCGCGATGCAGAGCGCGCCGAGGTCCTTGCGAACCGCAGCGAGGGGTACGTAGCCGACGGCAATGCCTTCCCGCTCTTCGGGCGGCAACGCCTTGATCTGCGCGATCGCTTCGCGCGGATCCGCCGGAAAGTGCTGCAGCGTCGGGCGATGATAGAAGGCCAGCGACTCGATGCCGTCGGGCGAGAGGCAAGGCTCGGGAAAGAACGCGGCGTCCTTATCGGCAAACGGCTCGTCGCTACCCTCGAACTGTATCAAACCAAGCCGGTGCCATTGCAAACCGTCTTCGGAAATCGCAACGGCGACCTCGGGGCCCCGCGGACCAAATGCAACGTACGCCATGACGTAACGATCGATCGCTGCGATAAAGGTGACGCGCGGGTCTTCGCAACCGTGCCCCTCGGGTCCATCGCGCAGCTCGTACGGCGCTTCAGGCTCAAGGGCGAATCCGTCGAACTCGAGTTCCATCGAGCCTGTCCCAGGCGGAGTCGAGGGATCGGGCTTCTCGCGAACCCGAAACGAACCGATGCGCGAGACGTTTCCGGGCGCAACCATTCGCGGATAGAGCTGCAGCGTTCCATTGCGCAAGCGCGCGCAGGCGGGATTGAGCATCCCCAGCCGCCCCAGGTTGGGCGCGGGTTTGAGAATGATGCCGTGTCGCTTGAACTTCAAAGACCGGACCCGAACTACAGCAGTCCCGTCTCCCGTCCGACGCGCTCGAATGCCGAAAGCGCCCGGTCCATTTCGTCCTGCGTCAGCGCAGCGCTGATCTGCACGCGGATGCGGGCCGTCCCCTCGGGCACCACCGGGTACCCGAAACCGGTCACGAAAACGCCCGCTTTGAGCAGCTTGTCGCTGACAGCGATCGCGCGCGCCGTTTCGCCGACGATAATCGGAACGATCGCGCTCTCACTTTCGAGCGGCTTATAGCCGATGCGTTTGAGACCCTTACGAAAATACTCGGTCTTTTCGCGCAAGTCGAGCACGAGCTCGGGATGCGCGTCGAGATACTCAATGGCTGCGAGCGAGCTGCAGGCAACCGTCGCCGGCAGCGCGTTGGAGAAAAGCTGCGGCCGCGAACGCTGGATCAGCGTATCGACCAGCGCGTGGCTGCCGGCGACGAATCCGCCGGCCGCGCCGCCGAGCGCCTTGCCCAACGTTCCGGTGATGACGTCGACCTGACCCGTTAACCCGTAGTGCTCGATCGTCCCGCGGCCCGTTGCACCCATGACGCCGGTCCCGTGCGAATCGTCGACGACGACGATCGCGCCGTGCCGTCGTGCCAGCTCCACGATTTCCGGCAGCTTTGCGAGATCGCCCTCCATCGAGAAGACGCCGTCCGTAACGATAACGATGGGGAAGCTGCCCGCAACGCTCTCGAGTTTCTCCTGCAGCTGCGTCATGTTGCTGTGTTTGAAGCGTTCGCGGCGAGCCTTCGACGCCAAGCGTACGCCGTCGATGATCGAGGCGTGGTTGAGCTCGTCGGAGACGATTGCCGAGCCTTCGTCGCAGATTGTTGCGAAGAGGCCCGTGTTCGCATTCCAGCATGAAACGTACGATAGCGCAGCCTCCGTGCCCAAAAACGAGGCGATGCGATCTTCGAGAACGCGGTGAATGTCGAAGGTTCCGCAAATGAAACGAACCGAAGCGGTACCGGCACCATATTTATCCAGTCCGCGTTTGCCCGCTTCGACGACCTCCGCATTATCGGCAAGGCCTAAATAGTTGTTGCTGGATAGCACGATGACGTCGCCGGCCTCTTCCATATGCACTTCGGGCGCCATGGGCGTCGTCAAGTGACGCAAATGCTTGTACGTTCCCGCTTTCTTGAGCGCGTCGAGGTCCGTCTGCAGCTTCGCTTCGAACGCTTGATTCATGGCTTGGCGACATCTCCTTTGAAGTCGAGCACGATCTTGACCGCTTCTCCTTTTTCCATGAGCGCGAACGCTTCGTCGAACGCCGTGTACGGCAGCACGTGCGTGATTACGGCGCGAGGGTCGACGCGCCCGCTCTTTACCAACGCCTCGGCTTGATACCA
>JAMXLK010000135.1 GCA_024281075.1 Vulcanimicrobiia bacterium | reverse complement strand
GGGCGCGGCGCCGCGGGGCGCGGTTGTGATGCCGCGCGCCGCGGTCGTGCGCTCGTTTCGAAGCGCGTTGATTGGAGCGTTCATCATTCGGTGATCGATTGGATGAACTTCTTGGTGATGGAGTCGTCCATCTTACGCTGCGCCATGTCGACATTTCGCAGTGTATCGACCTCGCGCATGTTTTCGCTGCGCTCGTCCATCATCTGATCGAAGACCTCGGACTGCATCTGAAGCTGCTCTTGATTTTGAACTTCCGACGCATACATGCCCAGCTGAAAACTCTGGTCCTGCGCGTTGAGTGCGTTCATCGCAGCGTTTTGTGCACCGCCGGCGACGCCGTTGCCGATTGCGCCCCCGAGCGCGTTGCCGAGGATTCCGGAACCGAGCCCTTCGAGCACGGGAAGCAGGAATGCCATTTCATTGCTCCTTTGGCGCTACGTGGCGTCGCCGATGATTTGGGTGTAGTCGGTGGCTTGCGGCCGATAGCCGCTTTGAGGCAGGGCGGGCAGGCTCGGCGGCGTTAAGGGCATGTTTTGCGCCTGTTGCGAGAGCGAGCCCAGCGACGAGATCAGCGTGCCGAGCTCGGCAACTGCGGCGCTCTCGGGCGAATCGTTGACGGGAGCTGAAATCGTTCCCGCTCGAGGCGGCGGTGTGCCGCGCACGTGTCCGTGATCTTCGTGATGGTGAACGTGATGGTACGGTCGGGCCGAAATGGTGCCTTCGACTGGCAATGATGACAAGATAAGTCTCCTCTTCTACGAGTCGTTCTCGTGGTTGTCGTCGTCGAGCAGAGCAATGTAGTCGGTGGGCTGGCGAAAGTACGCGTGCGAGGCTGCGTGCCGCGGCGCCGGTGCAATCGGTGGCATGGAGGGCGGCAAAAATGGAAGACGTTGCGCTTGCAGTTGGAGCTGTCCGACCGACGCTACGGTCGCGCTTGACTCCGCAATCGCCGACGTTTGCGGCGACTCGCCGGTGAGCCGCTGATAGTGACGCATCACCGAATCGGCGTACGAAAGATCGCTTCCGTCGGCCCAGCGCGTCCGCGTCCCGGTGGCAGTCGGAGAACCCGCGTTGTACGCCGACAACGCCTCGCGGACGTTCCCGCCGTACTGCTTGAGGAGGCCCGAAAGCATTCCGGCCGCGTAGTCGGCGTTTTTAGCCGGGTCCATTGCTTCGCTGGTTGCGGCGAAGGAGTGCCACCGGTCATCGATTTGAAAGATGCCGTGACCGTGGCCGCCGTCGCCGACGACGTTTCGGCCGGCATTGCTGTCGGGGCCGCCGGTCTCTTGTGCGGCGACTGCCGCCAGGAGTTCCGGATCGAGGCCGTACCGGCGCGCTGCCGAGCTGATCTGAGGAGCGAACGCGACGCCGCCGGCAGCCAAGCGTGAGGCGGTTGGATCGATGTTCATGGCAGGCTTCTATCCCCCCGGGCGAAGCGTTTGACAAGGCGCTGAGCCGGGTTCTAGAATGGCAAAAGTCCGTGGCGGCCCTGCCCTGATTGGCGGGGCCTCATGCTGCGGCGCACTGGGTTTTATGGATCGTTCGCACAAAGTCGATATCGGGGGGCTCCTCGCAGGCAGCCGGCAGCTCATGGTGGTCAACGATGAGGTGCCGATCGAGCCGTTCGAGGGCCTCGTCTTTCCCGAGCCCGTTCGTGTCGAGCTCGAGCTGCGCCAAGCGGACCGCATGCTCGTGGTCGAGGGAAGTGTTGACGCGCGCGTCCATGGCCAATGCGATGGTTGTCTCGCAGACGTAGACCTGCAGCTGCATGTCGACGTGGACGAGCGGCTCGACCCGGCGCACGGGCGGGAAGTCGAGCCCTTCGGAGAGAGCAACGTGTTAACGGGCGACCGGCTCGACGTGGCCGACCTGGCGCAGCAAAGCGTGCTGACCGCGCTGCCGATGGGTCTGCGATGCAGCGCCGAATGCCGGGGGCTTTGTCCGGCTTGCGGGGCGAACCGGAATACGGGCGAATGCTCGTGCCCATCCGCTCAGATTTGAAACGGGGAGTACTGTGGCGAACTTAAAATGGAAGACGCCGCGCAGCAAGACGCGCAGCCGGCGTGCGGCAAACTGGAAGTTGGGGGATGTAACGACGGTGCTCTGTTCGCAGTGCCACCAGCCGAAGCGCCCGCACTTCGCTTGCTCGAACTGTGGAACGTATAAGGGCCGTCAGGTCCTCAAGATACAAGAAGAACCGGCCGGTTAACGTTCCGTGCCGTCCGCTGGGGTGAAGATCGTCGGCGTCGGACACTACGCGCCTCCGCGCGTCGTCACGAATCACGATCTCGAATCCTGGCTCGATACCACGGACGACTGGATTACGACTCGAACGGGCATGAAACGCCGGCACTGGGCCTCCGAAGAAGAGGCGACCAGCGATCTGGCGACCGCAGCGGCGAGCGCGGCGCTCGTTCACGCGGGGATGCGCGCCCAAGAGATCGACTGTTTTATCGTTGCGACCGTGACGCCGGATTATTACTTTCCGGCGACGGCGTGTCTGGTTGCATCGAAGCTCGGCGTGACCGATAAGCCCGCGTTCGATATCGGGATAGCCTGCAGCGGATTTATCTATGGCCTGACCGTCGCTTCGGGTCTGATTCGATCCGGCGTGTATCAACGCGTCATGCTCATCGGAGCGGAAACGCTGTCGAAGATTCTCGACAAACACGATCGCTCGACGGCGATTCTCTTCGGCGACGGTGCGGGGGCCGTCATTTTGCAGCGCTCTGCCGAAGACAGCTTTCTCGCCTCGGATCTCGGCGCCGACGGTAGCCGTCCGGAATTGCTCTACGCGGAAGGCAGCGGCGCTCGGCGTCCGCTCGACCACGCCGCGCTCGATGCAAAAGTACACCTGATCCATATGCAGGGCCGCGAAACGTTCAAGTTGGCCGTTCAGCGCATGGTCGACGCCACCGGCTCGGTGCTGAAGAAGGCAAATCTCGCCAAAGCCGACGTGACGTTTCTCGTTCCGCATCAAGCAAACCGCCGAATCATCGACGCAATGGCCCGTTATTTGGATCTTCCCGACGAAAAAGTCGTCGTCAACATCAGCGAGTACGGCAACACGTCGGCTGCTTCAATTCCGATGGCACTTTCGGAAACCGTGCGCGCGGGCTTGGTCAAGCCGGAAGACCTCATCGTCTTCGTCGCATTCGGCGGCGGCCTTTCGTGGGGCGCCGTCGCATGGCGCTGGACCGCCTAATGCGCGTCGCGGTCGTCTTTCCGGGACAGGGTTCGCAGGGCGTCGGCATGGGCTGCGACGTGGCGGCGCAGTCCGCGCCCGCACGCGCCACGTTCGAGCGCGCGTCTGTGCTGCTCGGCTACGATTTGCTCGCGCTGCAACGCGAAGGCCCTGAAGAACGGCTGCGCGAGACCGAGTTCAGCCAGCCTGCGATCTTCACGACGAATCTCGCGCTGTATAACGCCGCCGCAGGCGCGGTCGCGCCCGTCGTCACGGCGGGCCATTCGTTTGCCGAGCTCTGCAGTTTGGTCATCGCGTCATCACTCAACTTCGACGACGCCCTGCATATCGTGAGCGAGCGCGGAAAAGCGATGCAGGCTGCAGCGCAACGCACGCCCGGCGGCATGTCGGCGATCCTCGGTCTCGATGCAGACCAAGTGCGTGCGGTCCTCGAGAGCGTGCACGACCGCGGCCGCGTGGGGCTTGCGAACTTCAACTCGCCGACGCAGATCGTTATCAGCGGCGAGTTGGACTCCGTAACACGCGTCGGTCAAGCGATGCTCGATGCCGGCGCCAAGCGTGTCGTCCCGCTCAACGTTTCGGGGGCGTGGCATAGCGCGCTCATGGAACCGGCGGTCGACCGCCTTCGCGCCGCCGTTGAGGCGGCCCGGTTTGCGCAGCCTGCGTTCGACGTCATCTCCAACGTCGACGGGCGGCCGTACCGCGACGTCGAGACGATCAAAGCGAACCTCATCCGGTCCGTCGTGGACGAAGTTCGTTGGCACGACACCGCGGAACGGCTGCTCACGTACGATCCGAATACGATTGTAGAGTTTGGCGCGAGCGGCGTGCTCAGCGCGCTGATGAAGCGAATGCCCGGAGCTCCTCCGGCCAAGATCGTCAGTGACTTCGCGAGTGTCGAAAGTCTGCGTTCCGCAATCGAAGGCGCGGCAGCAAACGTATGATGTTGGAGGGTAAGGTCGCGCTCGTGACGGGTGCCAGCCGCGGTATCGGACGCTCGATCGCGGAAACGCTTGCCGCGCGCGGCGCCGACGTTGCGCTCATCGGCCGGGACGTCGAAGCCTTGCGCGAAACGGCCGCGCTCTGTGCAAACGCGCGCGCCGGCGCGACTGCAGAAGTTTTTCCGACCGACGTTGCGGATCGCGACGCCGTAGAGCGCGTTACCGGTGCGGTCATCGAGCGATTCTCGCGCATCGATTTCGCAATTTCTAATGCCGGTCAATCGATCGATGCGCTCTTGCTGCGGCTCAAATCCGAGACGATCGATCGTATGCTGGACGTGAATCTCAAATCGGCGTTCTATCTCTGCGCGGCCGTGGCGAAGCCGATGATGAAGCAGCGCTCCGGCTCGATCGTACTCGTGACGAGCATCGTCGGCATGATCGGAAATGCGGGCCAGGCGGCGTACTCCGCCTCGAAAGCCGGGCTTATTGGGCTCTGCAAATCGGTGGCAAAGGAGTTGGGTTCGAGGAATATAAGAGTCAACGCCGTCGCGCCGGGTCTCATAGAGACCGCCATGACCGAGACCATGCCCGACGCCGCTAGGGAGTATTTGATTAAGCAAGCCGCTCTCGGCCGAGCCGGGACGCCCGAGGACGTCAGCAGAGTCGTAGCCTTCCTGTGCTCCGACGATGCGGGATACATCACCGGACAGACGCTCGTAGTCGATGGCGGCATCCTGATGTGATCCTTCGACAGGCTCAGGACTTAAGGCACAGTTGAAAGGAGACGTAATGTCCACCACGTTCGATAAAGTAAAGAAGATCATCGTCGAGCAGCTCGGCGTCGACGAGTCCGAAGTGACGCCCGAAGCATCGATCACCGACGATCTCGGTGCCGATTCGCTCGACCAAGTCGAGCTGGTGATGGCGTTCGAGACCGAATTCAACATCGATATTCCCGACGAGGAAGCGGAGAAGATCAAAACCGTCGGCGATGCGGTGAAACGCATCGACGAGACGACGGCGGGCTCTTCAACCTCCTAGCGACGATTTGTTCGACCAACTCCAGGAACGCCTCGGCGCGATTTTCGAGCGCCTGAGCGGGCGCGGGCGGATCACCGAAGGCGAAGTTAACGAAGCGCTTCGCGAAGTTCGCATTGCGCTGCTCGAAGCCGACGTATCGCTAGGCGCCGCGAAGGCATTCGTCAATCGCGTTAAAGAACGCGCGGTCGGCGCCAACGTCATGGAATCGCTGACGCCGGCGCAGACGATCCTTAAAATTGTTTACGACGAGCTCGTCGAACTCTTAGGGCCGTCGACCGGTTCCGGTAAGGCGCGGCTGCAATTTTCGGACGCGCCTCCCTCGGTCTTGATGCTGGTCGGTCTGCAAGGTTCCGGGAAGACCACACAAGCCGGCAAGCTGGCGTTGCGTCTGAAGGAACAGGGGCGCCGCTCGCTGTTAATTGCGGCGGACGTTTATCGTCCCGCGGCGATCGAGCAGCTCAAGACGCTCGGCAAGCAGATCGCGCTGCCGGTGTTCGAGCTCGGCGCGGCCGACCCGGTCCGCATCGTGCGCGACGGAATCGCCGAAGCGAAACGCCTGAGCATCTCGACGGTCATCATCGATACCGCCGGCCGCCTGCAGATCGACGAGCCGCTGATGGACGAACTTGCAAGGATCAAAGCCATCGCTCGTCCCTCCGAAATACTCTTAGTCGCCGATGCAATGACCGGCCAAGAAGCGACGAACGTCGCGAAAGGCTTTCACGACCGTCTCGGAATTACCGGCGTCATCCTGACGAAGCTGGACGGCGATACACGCGGCGGCGCGGCACTCTCGATCCACAGCATCACCGGCGCTCCGATCAAGTTCATCGGCGTCGGGGAGAAGCTTGGCGCGCTGGAACCGTTCTACCCGGAGCGTCTTGCATCGCGAATCCTGGGGATGGGCGATGCGCTCACCCTCATAGAAAAAACACAGAGCCTGTACTCCGAAGATCAGGCGAAAAAGCTCGAGGAGAAGCTCCTCAAACAAACATTTACGCTCGACGACTTTCTCGATCAGATGCGCCAAGTGCGGAAACTCGGCTCTTTCAGCGACCTCGTAAAGATGGTTCCCGGGCTCTCGCGCGCGTTGCCGAAGAATTTCGAAATTCCCGAGCGCGAAGTTGAGAAAGTCGAAGCAATCATATGCTCGATGACTCGCGGCGAACGCCGCAATCCCGACGTCTTGAACGGTTCACGCCGTAAGCGGATCGCTCGCGGCTCCGGCACGCAAGTCGCCGACGTGAACCGACTCGTCAAACAGTTCGAACAAGCACGCCAGATGGCCAAACACCTGACCAAAACCAGGCGGGGTAGATAAGAGAAGAGGAATGGTAAAGATTCGCTTGCGGCGCAGCGGCGCCAAAAAACAACCAACGTACCGGTTCGTCGTCGCAGACGCACGCGCGCCGCGCGACGGGCGATTCATTGAGATCTTGGGTCACTACAATCCGCGCACCGAGCCGCGGACCGTCGTGGTCGACGAAGAGAAGGCGCGCGCGTGGCTCGCCAAGGGAGCGCAGCCTTCCGATACGGTTCGCCGGCTTTTCGCTGAAAAAGGACTCGTCGAACGGGGACCGATTCCGACGACGAAGCGGAAGCCCAAGGGCGAACAGGGCGGCGCGTCGTGAGTTCCTTCGACGACGAATTCGGACTCTTTAGCGAAACGGTCGTCGACGAGCCCGAGCCGCTCGATCCTGCACGCGGTCGTGCAAGCGAGGAGCGACGCAGGGAGACGGTCACGCGAAAAGAGCCGGCTCCGGCTTCGCCCGCAGCCCCCAGGCGCCCGTCACGGCCTCCGGTTCGCCGGGAACGTCGTCCGAGCGCACCATCGAGCGACCCGTGGGCGGGGCATCGCCGGGCAACCGAGCTTTTAGAATTTCTTGCGCGGAAACTCGTGCAGAAACCGGAGAGTGTGACGGTCGAACTCTTTATCGACGAGACCGCTCAGCCCGTCATCGAGCTCGTCGTCGATCCGGAAGACATCGGCAAAGTAATCGGCCGCAGCGGACGCGTAGCCCAAGCACTGCGAACGGTCGTCCGAGCCACGGCCGAAGGCCGCGTGGCCGTCGACATTCTCGATAGCGAGGAAGCGGCGCAAGATTCCGACGGAGAGTGACATAGCCGTCGGGCGCATTGCCGGCGTCTTCGGCGTTCGCGGCGAGCTCAAGTGCGACCCGACCAGTGCGGGTCGCACCGTTTTTTCTGCCGGCGCGGAACTGCGTTGCCGCCAGCCGGGTCTACCGTCGACGATTCGAATCGAGAGCGTCCGCGCGCACAAAGGCCGTCTGCTGATCCGCATCGCCGGCGTCGACAATGCTGACGCTGCCGGCGCGTATGCCGGCGCGGCACTCTTTGCATCTCGTGCCGACGTGCAGCTGCAGGCGGGCGAGTATTTCGACGACGATCTCATTGGGTGCGCAGTCTACGGCACAAACGGCACTGCGTACGGCAGCGTCGAGCGTGTGGAACACTATCCTTCCAGCGATATGCTGGTGATCGAAGGCCGCATGGTTCCGATGGTCGGCGCGATCGTTTCGACTATCGATCTGGCAGACCGGCGCATCGTCATCGATCCGCCCGAAGGGCTGCTGGATTAAGGCGCGCTAGCTGTTATCGGGATGCGCGGTGGCGTAGGCTAAAACCGCTGCGTTCACCGCATTTTTGATCGTCGACGCTTTGCCGGTATGGTGAGCCAGGGTTGCGCCGAAGCACGTGTACACGAATAAATCGAATTGATACTGCGTCTTGTGGTGCTCGGAGCTCGCCGCCAGGGTGCCGGTCGCAACGGTGTTGTCGCGATTGGAGCCGCAGATCGTATCTGCGGATTGCTGGGGATTGCTCGTAATGGACGTCATCTGCACGTTGTAATGCGTATTCATCGCAAAGTACAGTTCACGACCCGCGCTGGTCAAATCGGTCGAACCGATCGCGCCCGATGCGGTGACCGGCGCGACGATAACCCCGCGCGATGGTTTCACAACCGGGCCCGGCGTCGGGGTGCGGCCGCCTTTGTGCTTACCGAAGACGGAGCTGACGATACTGCCCAGGCCCTGGATCGGTACTTGGGCGCCGTTGGTGGACGTTGGCGCCGGCGTATTGGTCGGCCGCGTCTGAACGTTCTCCGTACCGCGTCCGACGACGGCTAAAATCTGTTCGCGCGCGAGCAACGATTGCGATGCGACGTCGGCAACGCTGGCAACTTGCGCGGTCTGCGAAAAAAGAATCACGCCGCTTTCGACGCTTACGACTTGCTCCACCACGGCGGCGCTGTCGCCGACCGGCGTCACATATCCGCTGATGTAAAAGTCGGCATGCGCCGCGTGCGCGTTATCGAGGAAGTTGGCGCGCTTGATTCCTTGCGGCACGGGAAGCACCGTAATGCCGCCCGCGGCGGCCATCTCCTGTGCGAGAATCTGACCGATCGCAATGCCGATTCGGGGATCGGAACCGGTCTGCACGTCGAACGGATAGACCAGCACCGTCGGCAATTGTCCGATTCCTGCTGGAACCGGCGCGGCCGTGGGTACGGGCGGCGGCGGCGGCGTGGCGCCGACCGCAAAAGCGAGCGACGAGCTAATAAGCGCCGTCATGAGAAAGCGGCGCAGCAAACTTCCTTCAGGCATTCGCCGACGATTCTTCTGCATCGGCGTCGGGATGTCCGGTCGGCCACGCGATGCTGTACTCCGCGCCGAAGAGAAAGATCGACCCGATGCAATAGAACCAGAGAAGCAAGACGAGCGGAGCCGATAACGCGCCGTAGATGTGCGAAAAGTCGACGTGCGTCAGGTAGGCGGCAAACGCATATTGCACGGCCGGCCACGCGACTGCGACGACCGTCGCACCGCGCAGCGCGAACGCCCACGAGATGCTTCGGTTGGGGAGCCAGCGATAGAGCACGAGGGCGACGATAAAAACCAGCGCGATCGAGATGAGATATCCCAAGATGTGCGTGATGCGGGCGGGATCGTAAATGCCGGCAACACGGAAGGCGACCGAGAGCACGATCGGGAGTGCAATTGCAACGAGCAGCAGGATGCCGGTGACCGGTAACATGATAAAAGAGAGCGCGAGGTTGTGAACGAGCGGCCGTCCCTTTGGAACGTTGAGCGCTCGATCGAGCGCATACGCCAGGCCCATAAATAAATTTTTTCCGGACCAGAGCAGGAAAGCGAGTGCAATTAGGCTCGAGATGCCGCGCCCGTAGATGTAGGTCGTAAGATTGTTGACGATGTAGTCGTGCAGTGTCGGCGCGAGCGCATCGAAGAAGAGCATCGCGCGATGTTGCGACTCGGGAAGCACCAGCGTGATCGCGCTTAGCCCCAGTACGCTGAGCGGAAAAAGAGCGAAGATCGCATTGAATGCCACCGATTGCGCGTGGAAAGCGCACCCGTCCCGGGCGAAGCGCACGATGGCTTCGCGAAACGCGGAGATGAGTCGCTCCATTCCAAGCGGTATATCGGGGAACGTGCCGCTATTCCCACCGGGAGCTCCCGTCACGGTCCTCATCGACGGGCGCCCGCTGCGCGCGTACGCGCGCGCCTACATCGCGAACGGGCGTGTCTTTGCGCCGGTCGATCCGCTGCTGACGCGGCTCGCCGACCGGCTCTGGTTCGAAGACAATACGCTCGTCGTGCAACGCGGCGAGCGTCGCGTGCGCGTGCCGGTCGTGGGAGGGCCGTCTGTTGCGCTCGACGGAGCCTACGTCGCGGCCGGCCCGGCGTTGCAGCAACTGGGCGTTGCAGCGCGCTACGACGTCGCGACGCGCCGGCTCTTCGTGGACGTGGGCGAACGGGAAAGCATCGCATCGCCGACACCGTTTAACGCGTCAGCGCCCGTGGTTGCACCGACGGCGGTCTTCACGCCGTCGCCGGCGCCGACGCCGCGTCCGATGTGGACGGGGTCGCCGATGCCGCGCCGAACGGCATTGCCGTTTCCGCCGCCGCGCTAACGCGGTTCTTAACGGGCCGCCACGGCCCCGAGATCGAGCGACCCTAATCCGCGTGCGGAAACATTGCGCAGAAGTGCCTCGACCGCGTCGACGACGGGCAGGCGTTCGTGATGCGCGGCGGCCTGCATCAGCGCTGCGTCCTTATGTGCCATGTCGAGCGTCCAGAACGGCTCGTATGCCTCGTGAACCATCCGTTTGCCGCGACCGATGATTTGCCCGCACGGATTGAAAAAATCGAAGAGCTCGAAGGCGCGCTCGCGCGTGAGCTCTTGCACTTCGGCGATTCTGAAAACGTCGTTCAACCCGCCGATTACCGCAAGCATCATCGCGTTGCCCATAAGCTTGAAGATGGCGGCGTCCTCGGCGCGCTCGCCGACGTACCGTAAATCGCTGCACATTGCCTCGAGGTCGGCGCGAACGCGCTGCACGAGCGATGAATCGCCGGAGACCAGCATAACGCCCGTCGCTTCGAGTGCCATCGGCGGTCCCATGAAGACGGGCGCATGAAGAAAGGCATATCCATCGGCGCCGAGCCTCCGCGAGCGCTCGGCAACGCGCTGCGGCAACACGGTGGTGTGGTCGATAATCGGCGTCTCTTTGGCAACGCCGGGTAGCGCGGCATCGATGACGCTGTCGACGCTGCCGTCGTCGCTCAAGCAGAGATGAACGAGCTTGGCGCCGCGCGCCGCTTCGGCGGGATCGGAAAATGCATGCGCACCGTCTTGCTCGAGCGCTTCCGCCCGCTGCGCGTTTCTATTCCAAACGCGGACGTCGATGCCGCGCCGCAGCATCGCACGTACCATTGCGGATCCCAGCATACCGGCACCGTAAAATGCGACCGTCATCTTGGTTTCTTACCCAGGGTCCAGGAAATCGCCCTCCCCGGGCTGTACCACGGCGGCTATGCAGTTAAAAGGACGCACGTTTTTAGTCAGCGGCGGCAGCTCGGGGCTCGGCGCCGCATGCGTCGCGGAGCTTTCGCGAGGCGGAGCTAACGTCGTGATCTGCGACGTCAGCGAGCGCGGCGAGCAGCTCGCGCAAGAGTTAGGGAAATCGGTCGTGTTCGCGCGCACCGACGTTACCGACGGCGCGCAAGTTCAGCGTGCAGTCGATACGGCTGCCGGCAAGTTCGGCGCGCTGCACGGTGCGATCAACTGCGCCGGAATCGCCACGGCGGAACGCGTCATCGGACGCGAGGGTCCCCAGCCGCTCGAACACTTTTCCAAAGTCATCGCCGTCAACCTGATCGGCACGTTCAACGTCATCCGGTTAGCTGCGGTCAAGATGCTCGAGCGCGCCGTCGAGCCCGGTGAGGATCGCGGCGTTATCGTCTGCACGGCCTCGGTTGCCGCCTACGACGGACAGATCGGCCAAGCCGCGTATTCCGCTTCGAAAGGCGGCGTGGTCGGAATGACGCTGCCGATTGCCCGCGAGTTTGCGCAGCATCAAATTCGCGTTGCCAGCATTGCGCCCGGGATTTTCGATACGCCGATGCTAGCGGGACTTCCCGAAGCGGCGCGCGATTCGCTCGGCAAGCAGGTACCGTTCCCGTCACGGCTCGGGCGACCCGCTGAATACGCCCTGCTGGCGCGCCACATCATCGAAAATCAGATGCTCAACGGCGAGGTTATCCGCCTCGACGGTGCGATTCGGATGGCGCCGCGCTGATCGAAGCGCAAGAGACCGCCCAATCGAAAAGCCAGGACCGCAAGCGCCGTCGCGGCCAAAGAAGTCTACCGTGAAGTCTGCGCTCGTCGCCGCGCTCCTCTTGTTCGGCATCAGCATCGCCGCAGCGCCATCGTCGGGCGCCGATACGCGTACCGCGGCGGCCGCGACACCGATTGCGTTGCCCTCGCCGGAGCAGCTGCTCTATAAGATTCGGCGACAGTTTCGGTCGCATCGTCCCCCGCCGCCGTACGTCACGTACACGCTGGTTCGTAAGCAGACGCTCGACGACGGGTATCCCGATTTGCTGAACAGCTATACGTACCATATGTGGTGCCGGACGTACGACCGTGCCGCCCTTGGGCGGCGCGTCTATCGCGGATCGTCGCGAGGCACGCTCGAGTTCTTCCGGCCTTCCTTCAACGAGCCGTGGGATCCAGGTCCGCCGACGGCCGATCTCTTCGAGCCGGCGCCGGTCCACCCGCACACCAACCCGCGCACGTTCGTTCCGACGCCCGAGCCGACGGGCAGTCTTCCTCCCGTGATCGCCACCGTGTCCGCCCTCGGTGAGTTCGATTACCGCGTGACGCGCGTTGCCGACGAAGGTGACTTAATCCACGTCAGTCTCATGCCGCGCCGCGATCCGGATCGTAATCGTCTGCGGGAGCTCTACGTCGAGCGGAAGACGCTTGAGCTCAAACGGGTCGTCGCAACCGATAAGCTCTATGAAGACGACAACGGCAGCCATCACGTCTATGCGATGCTCTTCACGGTAACGCTGAGTTGGCTGAATAATATGCCGATCGTAACCCAGATTCACGGCGAGCCGACGTATCAATCCGACGCGGAATACTTGGGGCGCGACGCAACGGTCGACTACGATTTCAACGACATCACGTTTCCGGCCTCACTGCCGGATTGGTACTTCGAACCTCGATCCTACGCGGCGCATACCACCGACGCCCCGTCTTAATTCTTAAACGCGGCGTCAGTCCGGACGAGCTGCGGGAACTCTTTGCGCAGCTTCTGCAGCTTCGGAATATCGTTGATCACGATATACGGGTTCTGCGGATTGTGCACGGCAAAATCCTGATGGTAATTTTCGGCGGGATAGAACCCGCGCAGCGGCGCGACGCTGGTCACGATCCTCGAGGGGTAAATGCCTTGCGTTTGCAGATGCGCGATATACCGTAAGGCGTCGGCGCGTTGCTCCGGCGACGTATAGAAAATCTCGGAGCGATACTGCGTTCCCTCATCGGGACCTTGCCGGTTGAGCTCGGTAGGATCGTGCGCCACCAAGAAATAGACGTCGAGCAACTGCTTGAAGGTAATGCGCGCGGGATCGTACGTTACTTCAACCGATTCCGCATGACCGGTGGCGCCGGTGCTGACGGTTTCGTAGTGCGCCGTATCGGCGCTGCCGCCGGCATACCCGGCGACGGCGCGGTCGACGCCTCGCAGCGATTCGAAGACCAGCTGCATTCCCCAAAAGCAGCCGCCGGCAAGAACGACGCGCTGGGTCTGCGGCGCTGCCGAGACAGGGGGAGAGGCCCCAAGGCAAACGCTCACGGCGAGCAGGACCGATCCGATGATTCTCATGTCCCGTATAACGCCGTGGAGCGTCGCTTGGATGAGGTTGCGTCTAGGGCGGCCCGGAGATCGTCGTTCGCCGGTTGCTGCGGCCGCCGAAGAGCCCGAGCAGTCCGATCAGGCCGACGAGGCCCCACCAGCCCGTGTTGCCGCCGTTCGTGGTCGTGGTCTCCGTCGACGTGTTGTTTTCGACGCCGGGCGTTGCCGTACCCAAGCCCTGATCGGTGGCTCCGGGATTTACCGTCGCCGTCGCCATTGGGCCCGCCGTTGTTTGGTCGGTCTGTGCGAGTGCCGCTTGCGGTAGCACCGCCAGTCCCAGCGCCAGCACGGCAGAAAGCATTAACGAGTATTTCATGCCGCTCTTTTTCCCCGTCATAACAAGCAGCTAATCCACTGCCACGGGGCGGCCCGGTTGCGGGTTGAATAAGGCGCCAATGTTCGACGCTCTCCATCCGCTCGTCCGGGATTGGTTCGCCTCGGCGTTCGACGGCACGACGGAGCCGCAAGCACGAGGCTGGCCGGTAATTCGGACCGGCGGCGACGTGCTGATCTCCGCGCCGACCGGCTCGGGTAAGACGCTCGCCGCGTTTACGCTCGCGCTGGACGATCTCGTACGTCGCGCGAGCAACGATACGTTGCCGGATCGAACGCTCGTCGTCTACGTCTCGCCGCTCAAAGCGCTCACCAACGACGTGCGGGAGAATCTCGAAAAACCTTTGAGCGGAATTCTCTCGCTCGCAGCCGAGCGTCTTTGGCCGCTGCAGCCGATTCGAACCGCCGTGCGCACCGGCGACACGACGCCGGCGCAGCGCGCGCAAATGCTGCGCAAACCGCCGCACGTGCTCGTCACGACGCCGGAATCGCTCTTCATTCTGCTGACCGCGGAGAAGTCGCGCCGTCTCTTCTCGGGCGTTACGACCGTCATCGTCGACGAGATCCACGCCATGGCCGCCGGCAAGCGCGGCTCGCATTTGATGTTGACGCTCGCGCGTTTGAACGATCTGGTCGAGCGCGAAAATGGAGCGCGTCCGCAACGAATCGGGCTTTCCGCAACGGTACGCCCAATCGAAGAAGTGGCGCGCTTTTTGAGCCCGAGCGCTGCGATCGTCAACATCGGTCACCGGCGTGAAATGGAGCTTTCGGTCGAAGTCCCGAACGACGAGCTCGGGCCCGTCGCAAGCAAAGAGATGTGGGGCGAAATCTACGACCGCGTTGCGGAGCAGATTCGCGCCCATCGCACCACGCTGATCTTCGTCGGAACCCGTAGAATGAGCGAGCGCGCCGCGTTCGCGCTCAACGAGCGGCTCGGCGAGGGGGTCGTCATGCCACATCACGGAAGCCTCGCGCGCGAGTTACGCTTCGACGTGGAACGCCGCTTGCGCGCCGGCGGATTGCGCGCAGTCGTCGCGACGGCATCGCTGGAGCTCGGCATCGACATCGGTTCGGTCGACCTCGTCGTGCAGCTCGGTTCGCCGCGCGCCATCGCCGTAGCGCTGCAGCGAATCGGGCGTTCCGGCCACTGGATCGGCGCCAAACCCAAGGGAATCTTTTACGTTACAACGCGCGACGAGCTGCTGGAATGTGCGGCATTGGTTCGCGCAATCCGTGGCGGCGCTCTGGACGCGCTGACGATACCGAAAGCTCCCTTCGACATCCTCGCGCAGCAAATCGTTGCGTCGTGCGCCCAGCACGAGTGGAAGGCCGATGCGCTCTACGATACCGTGCGAACCGCCTACCCCTATCGCGACCTGGAGCGAAAAGATTTCGACGACGTCGTTACCATGCTCGCCGACGGCGTGGCCACGTCACGCGGTCGCAGCGGTACGTTTCTGCACTACGATCGCGTCAACGGCAGACTGCGTCCACGGCGGGGTGCGCGGCTGGCGGCCATCACCTGCGGCGGCGCGATTCCGGATACTGCCAACTACAACGTCGTGCTGGAACCCGAAGGCCAGGTCATCGGCACGCTCGATGAAGATTTCGCAATCGAGAGCATGGCCGGCGATATCTTTCTGCTCGGAACGAACTCCTGGAAAATTCGCCGCGTTGAGGCCGGAGTCGTGCGCGTTGAGGATGCCCACGGAGCACCGCCGTCGATTCCGTTCTGGAACGGCGAAGGGCTGGGCCGTACGATCGAGCTCTCGCGGGAAGTCTGTGCGGTCCGGGAAGCGATCGACCAACGCGACGATGCGGGCGCCTACGAATGGCTCGAACGGGAATGTGCGCTCGATCGCGGCGGCGCGGAGCAGGCGGTTACGTACGTGCGCGCCGGCAAGGCGATTCTCGGCGCGGTGCCGACGCAGACCACCATCGTCGCGGAGCGCTTCTTCGACGAAAGCGGCGGCATGCAGCTCATCCTCCACACGCCGTTCGGTGCGCGAATCAATCGTGCGTGGGGGCTGGCGCTGCGCAAGCGATTCTGCCGTTCGTTCAACCTAGAGCTGCAAGCCGCTGCGACGGATAACGGGTTCATTCTTTCGCTAACGGATCAGCACGCATTTCCGCTCGAGGTCGCCTTTGAATTCGTGAAATCCGGGAGTGCGGAGCAGACCCTGACGCAAGCACTGTTGCCGGCGCCGATGTTTGCGGCCCGCTGGCGCTGGAATGCCGCGCGCGCGTTGGCCATTCTGCGGTTTAACGGCGGCCGCAAGGTGCCCCCGCAAATTTTGCGCATGCGGGCCGACGATTTACTCGCGTCCGTCTTTCCCGATCAAGCGGCGTGTCCCGAGAATCTTACGGGACCGATTCGAGTTCCCGATCACGTGCTGGTGCGTGAAACGATCGGCAACTGCTTGCGCGAAGCGATGGATATCGACGGCCTGCTTGCGGTTCTGCGCTCCGTCGAAAGCGGCGCGATTCGTACGGTAGCGATCGATACGCCCGAGCCGTCGCCCTTCTCGCACGAGATTGTCAATGCGAATCCATATGCGTATCTCGACGATGCGCCGCTCGAAGAACGCCGCGCGCGCGCCGTGCAGCTGCGTCGAACGCTGCGGGACGATATCGATGGAGCGGGCGTGCTCGATTCCGCCGCGATCGAACAAGTCGCCGCCGAGTCGTGGCCGGTGGTGCGCGATGCCGACGAGCTTCACGACGCGCTCTCTTCGCTCGTCGTGCTGCCGCCGGTCGCTGCCTGGGCCGCGTGGTTCGACGAGCTGGTTGCCGACGGTCGAGCCCTTCGACTCCGCTCAGGGCAGGCCGCCTGCGATGCGGAACTCTGGACGTGCGCCGAGCGGCTCGATCTGGCGCGCGCCGCGTACGGCGCCGGCGACGATCGCGACGAAGCCGTTACCGAAATCGTGCGGGGATGGCTCGAATGCAGCGGCCCGCTGACGGTCGCGCAAATTGCGCAGCGTCTCAGCTTGCCGCCCGATGCCGTCAATGCCGCGCTCCTGCGGCTCGAGACGCAAGGACAGGTGCTGCGCGGAAAATTCTCCGGCGGCGAAGGCGTAGAGCAATGGTGCAACCGCCGGGTGCTCGCGCGCATCCATCGGCTCACCATTGGGACGCTGCGCCGCGAGATCGAGCCGGTGAGCACGGCGGCTTATATGACCTTTCTCCAGCGATGGCAGCACGTCGCGCCCGCATCGCGGCTGCACGGCATCGACGGCACGCTGCAGATCGTGCGTCAGTTGGAAGGCTACGAAATTCCGGCTTACGCGTGGGAGGAACAGATCTTACCGGCGCGCGTCGCAGGTTATAAACCGGAGCTGCTCGATCGGCTCTGTTATTCCGGCGACATCATGTGGGGTCGTCTCACGCCGCACCCGGCGCTCGAGCCCAGCGGTGGAGCGGACCGCACGCGCGTTCGGCCAACGCGGCTCGCGCCGATCGCGATCTTTCTGCGCGCGAATGCCGAGGAGCTCATCGTCTGTCGCGGGCGCGACGTCGCCGCGCTTTCGCACGCGTCGCGCGAGGTGCTCGAGCAAATCGAGCGGCTGCACGCGCCGTTTTTCGCCGAGATCGTTCGCGCCACCAAACGACTGCCGAGCGAAGTGGAAGAGGCGCTGTGGCAGCTGGTTGCGGCCGGACTCGTTACCGCCGACGGATTCGATGCGCTGCGCTCGCTCAGCGACGCAAAGCGCCGGCTCGGGGAGAAGGGATTGCGCGCTCGTCCGCGTGCGTCGAGCGGGCGGTGGACGCTCTTGCCTGCGGCCGCCCAGCGCATTGACCGCGAGTCGTTCGCGCGCCGTCTGCTCGCGCGCTGGGGCGTGGTCTTTCGAGACGTGATCGCCCGCGAGAGCCTCGCGCCGCCGTGGCGCGAGTTGTTGATCGTGTTGCGCCGCATGGAAGCCCGCGGCGAGATTCGAGGTGGGCGTTTCGTTGCCGGGTTCGTCGGCGAACAGTTCGCGCTGCCCGAGGCCGTCGATGCGCTGCGCGCGGCGCGCCGCAGCGGCGAGACGCAGTTAGTCGGCCTGGGGAACTACGATCCGCTGAACCTTGCCGGAATCGTTTTACCGATCGCGGTCGCTTAACACGGCGAACTCGTCTGCTGGCCGGCGTAAACTTCGAGCACGGCGTTGCCGGCGGTCGGTATTGATTGACCCTTCAGAAGATTGCCGACGCCGCCGATAACGCCGCCGTACTTCCCGTGCGTCGCCGTAGCATAGCACGGTCCGAAGTTGACCTTGACGCCGAATACTACCGCTTGGCCGTAGACGGTGTAGGGATAACCCGGCTGGATCTGCGCCGACGTGAGGCCGCCGCCGTGTCGAACCTTGTTGCCGAAAGACGTGCTGCCTGAAATCGCGAGCTGCAGGTAAAAGATTGCGGTTCCTTGACCGAGCTGCGGCATGCCGTTGTAGTTCGTCGTGCTGCTCGTGAGCGTGACTTGCACGGACGGGCTCGCGCCCGGGTACTTCACCTTGCCGCCGAATCCGCCGAACTCCGGAATACAGAGCGAACCGCCTTTCGTGGAGAGCGTTTCGGTGACCGATGCATGATCTTTGGCGTTTTTCTGACCTTTACACATCGGTGGATTTGCCATCGGCAGGAGGCCTTGCGTTCCTGACGAGTCACCCGGCAGCACCGCGCTTGCGGAATGGGCACAGGCATGCAGCAGGGCCGCCGCGGCGACGGCGGGCAGAGCGCGAACAATCAAACCGATGCGTGACATAGCGAACCTCCAAGAGTAGTGGCTCCCTATTATCCGTGGCTCGGAATCTTTTTCCTCGGGTGCTATCACGGCATCAATCCGGCGATGGGGTGGCTCTTCGCGGTGGCGATCGGACTCCAAGAGCGCAGCGGTGCGGCCGTTTTACGGTCGATCGTCCCGCTTACCTTGGGCCACATTGCCTCGGTCGGCGCCGTCGTGCTCGTGACCGTCGTTGCAGCGGCGCAGCTTCCGCATTCGGCGGTACGGATTGGGGCTGCGGCGATCTTACTGGCCTTCGGAATCGCTCGCCTGGTGCGCGTCCGGCATCCGCGCTGGGTCGGCATGCGGGTCGGCTTCTGGGGTCTGGCGCTCTGGTCGCTCTTAATGTCGAGCGCCCACGGCGCCGGATTGATGCTCGTACCGTTCGTCACCGCCGCACATGGAGCAGCCGACGCGATGGGGATGCCGATGCCGGCTGCGCCGCAGTATGGCGCCGGCGTCGCGATGGTCGCGCTCCATACGCTCGGCTACGCGATCGCGACGCTGGGTATTGCAATGGCGGTCTACGTTCGATTCGGCGTGAGTTTCTTGCGCACGGCCTGGTTCAACGTGGATTTGATTTGGGCTGCGGCGCTGATCGTCTCAGGCCTGGTGACGCTGCTGCTTTAGCGCAGGAAACGGCTCTGTCCCACGGAAGCTGCGGCGTTCACGGGAGGCTCGAGCCATGCTTTTAAAACCCGATCCGACGTTTTACGCGTCCGCGAAAGACGCGATGAAAGCGCCGCCGGAAACCCTCGCCTACGTTGCGCTGCTCAGCGCAACCGGTAACGGATCGTCCGACGCAATCGCCGTCGTCGGCACCGACGCGGAGTCGAATGCGTTTGCAAAGGAAGTCGGCCGAGTCGATCTGCCCAATACCGGCGACGAACTGCACCACTTCGGCTGGAATGCGTGCAGCGCGGCGCTCTGTCCGTTTGCACCTCGGCCCCATGTTGAGCGGCGTTACTTGATCGTGCCCGGTTTGCGCTCGTCACGGATTCACGTGATCGATACGAAACCCGATCCGTCGCAGCCGCACATCGTGCGCGTCATCGAACCCGAAGAGATTGTCGCGAAGGCCGGATACACCCGTCCGCACACGGTGCACTGCGGGCCCGACGCCATCTACATCAGTGCGCTCGGAAATGCCGCAGGCGATGGTCCCGGCGGAATTTTTATGCTGGACTGCGACACGTTCGACGTGCTCGGCGCGTGGGAAGCCGACCGCGGACCACAATACCTAGCCTACGATTTTTGGTGGCACCTCACGCAGGACGTGATGATTACCAGCGAATGGGGCACGCCCAATATGATCGAAAGCGGCCTGAACCCGAATCTGCTGCTCGAAGGAAAATACGGTCACCAGCTGCACTTCTGGGATCTCCGCAGTCGCCGTCACGTGCAAGCGTTCGACTTAGGCGCAGAACAACAAATGGTGCTGGAGCTGCGCCCGTCGCACGATCCCGCCAAGGCCTACGGATTCGCCGGGGTCGTGGTTTCGTTGAAGGATCTCTCGAGCTCGATTTGGCTCTGGCATCGTGAAAACGGTAATTGGGACGTGCGCAAAGTGATCGAGATTCCCGCCGAACCTGCAGACCCGGCGCAGCTTCCCGATATGCTCAAAGGATTTTCGGCCGTACCGCCGTTGCTGAGCGACATCGATCTGTCGCTCGACGATAAGTATCTCTACGCGTCATGCTGGGGCACCGGCGAAATGCGCCAGTACGACGTGAGCGATCCGTTCAATCCTAAACTCGTCGGCTCGGTTCACATCGGCGGCATCGTACGCCGCGCACCGCACCCGAACAACCCGTCCAAACCGCTGGCGGGCGGACCGCAAATGGTGGAAATCAGCCGCGACGGCCGTCGCGTTTACTTCACCAACTCGCTCTACCGCGCGTGGGACGATCAGTTTTATCCCGACGGAGTTGGGAGCTGGATGGTGAAGCTCGACGTGGCGGAAGACGGCGCCATCGGCTTTGATCCGAAGTTCTTCGTCGAGTTCGATCCGGCCCACCGCGTTCATCAAGTGAGGCTTCAGGGCGGTGACGCTTCGTCGGACTCCTATTGTTACTCCTGACGAGCCAGCGCCGTTAGTCGCGTTTCGCCGGTGCTCGCGAGCGCCTCGAGATCCTTGGCCGCGGCGTACTCCGCCGCGGTCGGTTTTGCATACGCAGCCTCGAGCGAGTTCATCAAGAACGCGAGCTGCTCGCGCACCTTCGTCGGGTGCACGACGTCGTACTCACTGGAGCTCACGCCGGTAAGCGTCAACGACGCGATTTCGTCGTCGATCTGCGCTCGTTGCGCGGCCGAAGCGTGATTGCGCGCGTTCATGGCGGCCGCGATTGCGCGGTCTAGGCGGTCGATGGAACCGAGCAGTTCCATTTCGAGCGCAAGCCTTGCCTGCAGCTCGCCGGGAGCGGGATGGAAGCGTGGATCGAGCTGAACCTTGAGCGGCGCTTGCAGCCGTTGCGAGCCGTACTGCAGTACGACCGTATACGCGCCCGGTAGGATCGTCGGACCATCCGCGACGTCCGGCCAATCGTCGGTCGGAACCGTACGGAATCCGGGGTAATCGTAGCCCGGCGGATATCGGAGATCCCACTGAAACCGATTGATGCCGGGCTGCGCGGCGGTCAGCCGTTGGAGATAGCGCTGCCGGCGCTGCGCCTCGTCGGCGTTCTCCGCTTGCTCGCGTGAGATCTGGGGTGGATGCTTGGCCTTGAGATGCAGCGTGAAGCTACGGATCGTCGAGCCGTTCGCGTCGAGGAACGATATCGTCGCCGGCGTGCTGCCGTTGTAGTTCGGCGGTAAGTTGTAGTAGACCGAAGCACCGTAGCGCGGATTTTCGCCGTAGTTGTCAAGCGAAAACAACTCCGGCGCGCCGTACGCGTTCGATAACCAGGCCGCTTCGGGAGTGAAGAGCTGCGCGGATGCCACGCTCTGCGACGGCTGCCGGGCGAGCTGCTCGAGCAGTGCGATATTGTCCATGACCCAGAACGCACGCCCATGCGTCGCGGCGACGAGCTCGCCTTCGCGTGTGTCGATTGCGAGATCGCGGACCTGCACGCCGGGCAGGTTCAGCTTCAGCGGCATCCACTGTGCGCCGCCGTCGAGGCTCACGTAGACCGTGCTGCGCGTTCCGGCGAAGAGCAACTGCGGCTCGCGCGGATCTTGCCGCACCGAAAAGACGTATTGATCGGACGGCAAGCCGCTGGTGATCGTCGTCCAGTGCGCACCGTAGTCGGTCGTTGCATAGACGTAAGGATGGTAATCGTCCCATTGATAGCGCGAAGCCGTCAAATACGCCGTGCCTTTTTGCGCGTTCGAAGGCTGAATCGAGCTGATTTGGGCCCACTGCGGCAGCTGCGGCGGCGTGACGAGCGTCCAATGCGCACCGTGATCGGTCGTCACATGAACGAGACCGTCGGCCGATCCCGCCCACAATATGTTGGCGTCGAGCGGTGAAACCGCGAGCGAGGCGATGTCGGGAAACGTCTCAGCACCGGTTTGATCGGGATAGACCGGTCCACCCGAGGTGCCTTCGGTGTTCGGGTCGTTACGCGTCAAGTCGGGGCTGATGATCTTCCACGTCTGGCCTTTGTCCGTGCTCGAGAAGACGACTTGCGACGCGACGAGCAGTTCGTGCGGATCGGCCGGTGAGAAGAAGATCGGATGCGTCCATCCGAAGCGATATTTCGTGTCGGACGCCGGGCTGCCGGCCATATACCGTGGCCACGGGCTTACGTTTTTCTCGTCACCCGTCTTGTAGTTGAGACGCACGAACGAGCTGTAGTAACCGCTGCCGTACGTTACGTCGTGATCGTCGGGATCCGGCGCAACGTACGTGCTCTCACCCAGCGCAACCGGATGCCACGCTTCCGGACCGATGCCCGGTCCAACCGCGGCGCTCGGCCCTTCGAAAGCGCCTTCATCTTGCGACGGTCCGAAGACGTGGAACGGAAACTGATTGTCCAGCGCGACTTTATAGAACTGTCCCGTCGGTTGATTGTGCTCGCTGCTCCACGTGTCGCCGCCGTCTGTGGAGACCGTCCCGCCGCCGTCATCGCCGACGAAGATAATTTTTGGATTCCGAGGATTGACCCAAACGATGTGGTTGTCGCCGTGCGGCGTCTCTAATCCCGACCACGTTCTGCCGCCGTTCTTCGTCTTATAGACGGCGTCGACGTTGGGCGCATAAGCAACTTCGGCGTTCGTGGGATCGACGAAGATTGCGGTGTAATAAAACGCGCGCTGGCGCAGCTTCCACTCGGAGTTCACGCGCTTCCACGTTGCACCGGCGTCGTTCGAGCGAAAGACGCCGCCTTCGCCCGCCTGAACGATGGCGTAGACGATGCGCGAGTTCGTCGGCGCAACCGAAACGCCGATCTTGCCCAGAATGCCGCTCGGAAATCCGGGGTTCGCCGAAATTCTTTTCCAGTGAGCACCGCCGTCGCTCGTTTTATACAAGCCGCTGCCGGGACCGCCGTCGGTCAGCTTCCACGGTTGGCGCTGCGCCTGCCACATCGCGGCGTACAGCACGTTGGGGTTGTGCGCGTCCATCGAGAGATCGACGCCGCCGGTTTGGTCGTCGACGAAGAGCACTCTCCGCCATGTGGCGCCGCCGTCGGTCGTCTTGAAAATGCCCCGCTCGGCATTGGGCTTAAAGACGTGTCCCATGGAGGCCGCGTAGACCACGTTGGGGTTTCGCGGATCGATCGCGAGCTTCGCGATCATGTGGGTGTCGCGCAGCCCTGCGTAGGACCAGCTCTTGCCGCCGTTGGTCGTCTTATAGACGCCGTCTCCGGTATCGAAATCTTGACGTATGTCGGCTTCGCCCGTTCCGGCGTAAATGACGTTCGAGTTCGACGGCGCGATGGCAAGCGCGCCGATTGAATCGGCGATGCCGGGAATCTTGTCGTCCGTGATATTCGTCCAGCTCGACCCGTAGTTTTCGCTCTTCCAAACGCCGCCCTGAACGCCGCCGAAGTAGAAGACGTTCGGTTGACTCGGTATGCCTGCGATCGCGACCGAGCGGCCACCGATGTACGGGCCGATACTCCGCCAACTGAGCTTGCTCATGAGTTGTTGCGCCGGCGATTCTGGGGCAGCAGAAGCGCGGTGGAGCGGCAGTATGAAGAGCGATGCGGCTAAAAGCGCCGTAAGCAGACGGGTCATACGGCGTTATCACGCGGGTCAACGCGAAAAACCCTGCCGTTACAGGGGTTTAAGCGGCTCGTTACTTGAATTCGCGGACATGGTTAGCGGCGACGATTCGCGACCGCCGTTTACGCTCGAGCGGATCGAGCACGTGCTCCTGCTCGTCAACGGCATGGATGACGCGCTTGCGTTCTACGAGCGCGCACTCGGTGCGCACGTTGAGTCGCGCATTCCGCGGTACGGCATGGCCGAGCTTCGCATCGGCGCTTCGCATTTGGACCTCGTCGCGCCATCTTGCCGAACGCGGCGTCGAGATCGTCGAGGAGCGGATTGAAGATACGACGGGCGGCAAGAACCTGTCGCTCTACGTTCGGGATCCGGCGGGAAACACGCTCGAGTTAATGACGCTCTTGCAATAGCCGTCTGTCTAACAGCCGACGGTTCGGCAAGGACTTATGCGGCCGTGCTCTAACCGTACCGGCGATAGCTCGCCAGGTCTTTCTGGCGAGCGCGCGTCGTCGTTTTGGAGCAGAAAAGATGAACGCTAGACGCTTCGTATTGTTGCCGGCGCTAGCTGCGGTGGCGTCGATGGCGACGGTCGCGCCGAATGCCGGCTTCGCAGCGGCCGGCGTTTCGCATGCGAATATGTGCGCGCCGCCTGCCGGCGCACAAGAGCTGGTCGATCCTCCAAACGTCGAGGTTTGGAATCTTCCGCTCAACGCGCAAGGCGACCACGAACTCATCTTGGCGGTTCACCATGCCGGCCATGGCGCCGGCGAGCGGTTTTGTTACCGCTACCTTTGGAGCGGCGTCGTGCAAACCGTTGCGCCGACGATCAGGGTTCATCAAGGCGAGCATTTCGCGATCAGAATCGTCAACGATATCGTTGGGCCAAGCAAAGGCGAGGGGGTCGCATCGACGGCAATTCCTCCATGCATGCCGATGGCGATGCCCGCACCCGTCACGCACCATTACGTCGGATACCTGAATCACACGATCGACGATCGGTATATGAAAGTGCCGCCGGTCGATACGAATCTCCATCTGCACGGCTTCGAAGGCCCCGAGTCGGAAGAAAACATCTTTCTCTCGACGCTCAGTACGCCGATGCACGCGTGCGAGTATCACGTGACGATTCCGGCGACTCAACCGGCGGGCACGTATATGTATCATCCGCACGCGCACGGGGCGTCGGACGCACAAGTTGCATTGGGCCTCGCCGGAGTCTGGATCGTCGAGCCGCGCGCGGCACCGCTGCCGGATGCGGACGAGCACGTCATTATGCTGCGCTACCGGATACCCGTCGTGCTCGACAATTCGTTTGCGCCGGACGGCACTCCATTCGTCGCGGCCGCGATCTCGCATGAAGCATCGCGTGCCGGCGCGACGCCGGTTCCGTACGACCCGTTCAACCCGCCGCCGTGGCCCGATAGCTATCCAATGAATGCGGGCGGCATCGCCTCCGATCCGAACGGCTGCGACGGACTGGGATCCGACGTACTCATGTCCGTCAATGGGGCCGACGCGCCGGCGAAGCTGACCGTGCCGGCCGGCGTGCCGCAGCTGCTGCGAATCGTCAATGGTACGTCCGACACGGCGTCGGCGTTGCAGTTACACGACGAGTCCGGCAAAGTGCAGCCGATGCGGCTCGTGGGTCTCGACGGTATCCCGGTATCCGGCGACTCCGCGCGTCCGCTTGCGACCTACGTTTCTACCGGCGAAGTAATGATAACGTCGATGTCGCGCGTCGACGTTTTGATGACGCTCGAGCCCGGGCAGAAGCTGACGCTTTCAACCGAGCACTATTGCATGGGCGTCGACGGGTTCTTCGAAGGGCATCACAACTTGGTCAAAATCTCGGCCGGCGCGGTTCCCGCGACCCAAACGAGCACGCTCGACTCGGCGCCGGCCGTTATCGCGAACACGCCGGCCGGCAAACTGGTCGCCTTCGCACACGGGCACCCGTCAGCCGTTCACCGGCGCGCGCTGACGTTCACCGAATATTTTTTTCCGAAGAACGGCAAAGTACCGGCGCATGATGCGTATTACGTGACGGAGACGACGAACCCCAACTTCCACGAGCATCCCTTTTGGCCGACGTACGCTTCAGGCGCGACGGTGCCGTCGAATCCCGATATCGTCGTAAAGCGCGGTTCGGTGGAAGAATGGTACCTCATCAACGCGACGATGGAAACTCATGCGTTTCACATTCATCAAATGGCGTTCGTTCAGGAGCGAGCCGTACCGGGCGTTCCGCTGATGGCCGATACGGTTTTCGTGCCGGTCGGAAAGCTGCTGCCGAACAAGCGGGATCCGAACTACGCGCTCGTGAAGCCGCGGATCACCAAGATCTTACTCGATTTTCGCAACGTGCCGCGCGGGACGTTCGTTTTTCATTGCCACATGCTCTTCCACGAAGACCGCGGGATGATGGCGATCGTTAAGGTGGTTTAGCGTCGTGCCGCCGATTTACGGCGGACCGGTGTAACCGGGCTTATACGGGCCCTCAATTCCGCCGGGCATAATTAATGCTGCGCGGGGCGCTTGGCTGAAATCGAAATCCTCGCGCAGATCGCCGAGCTGCTGCGCGTTCTCTGCAACGGAAGTGCGCGGGTCGGGGCGTCCGTCGGTCTTGGGATCGATGCGTTCGCCATTTAAGAAATCGTCTTCGATGAACTTGACGTAGGCATCGTGGCTAAGGACTTGGTGATCGACGTATCCGCGCCGCGCGTACGCGCTGACGACCAGTCCGGGAATGCGTATACCATAGCCGAATGAGTTGACTTTCGGCGGCGGTACGTGATCGTAAAAGCCGCCCCAATCGTCCCAGCTGATAAAGATTGCCGTCGAGTTCCAGTACGGGCTGCGCATAATCGCGTTGACGATGCCGGCAACGTATGCTTGACCCGCGCTCAGGCGGGCCGGCGGATGTTCACTGTAGCGATTACCGGCGGCGAGCCACGAGACCGCGGGAAGTTTGCCGCCGCGCAGATCGCTGAAGAAGAGGCTCGTATCCTTGACGTTCGAGAGTTGATGGTCTTCCTTCACATCGGTGAACGACGGCAGCGGGTTCCAGATCCCCGGCGTGCGCGCGCTCTGCGGGCGGAGACTGCAACTGCTTTGGTCGTTCAGGCAATCGGGCTCGAAGCCGTCCATGACGTAATACGCCCAGGAAACGCCGTGCGCGTGCAGCAGATACGTGACATCCGTCCACGGATAGTCTGGCCGTCCGGCAACTTGCGGCGATGACGTGTCGAAGAGATCGCGCGGTAAATCGGTGTC
>JAMXLK010000134.1 GCA_024281075.1 Vulcanimicrobiia bacterium | reverse complement strand
GGATGCAACATTCAATTCGCGCTTCATCCGGAGCGCAGCGAATACGCGATCATCGAGGTCAACCCGCGTGTCTCGCGCAGCTCGGCGCTTGCGTCCAAAGCAACGGGGTATCCGATCGCAAAAATCTCGACGCGCATCGCGCTGGGCCAAACGCTCGATCAGATTCCAAACCCGGTCACCGGGGTCACGAAGGCGGCCTACGAACCGACGCTCGACTACGTCGTGGTGAAGATTCCGCGCTGGCCATTCGATAAGTTCCCAATCGCCGACACCGCGCTTGGAACGCAGATGAAGTCGACCGGCGAGGCAATGGGAATTGGCCGAACGTTCCGCGCGGCGCTGCTGAAAGCGGTGCGTGGGCTCGACCTCAATCGCGAAACGCTGACCGGTGCGCTCGCCGACTGGAGCGACGTCGAGCTCGAGGCAATCGTCGCACGCGCGACGCACGAGCGGCTTTTTGCGATCTGCGAGTTGCTGCGGCGGGGTGCCGAAACATCGGTCGACCGCGTCGAGCGGATCCACGAGATCTCGGCGATCGACCGCTTCTGGCTCTATGAGCTTGCCGAACTCGTAGCGATCGAGGAACGGTTGCGCACCGATCCGTCGGAGGAGACGGTTGCCGATGCACTGCAGGCCGGGTACTCCACGGGCAGCCTCGCACTCTTAACCAGTCGCGACGGCCGCCGCAACGGACGAACGCACGCGGCATTCCGGATGGTCGACACGGCGGCGGCCGAGTTTCCGGCCAAGTCGCCGTATTACTACGTTTCGCGCGGCGAACACGACGAGATGCGGACGACACCGCGCGATGCCGTCATCGTGGTCGGCAGCGGACCGATCCGCATCGGGCAAGGCATCGAGTTCGATTACAGTTGCGTCCACGCCGCGTGGGCGCTCAAACGCGCGGGGCACTCGCCGGTCGTGATCAACAACAATCCCGAAACCGTCTCGACCGATTTCGACATCTCGGATACGCTGGTCTTCGAGCCGCCCGGAGCGGATGAAGTCGAAGCGACGTGGCGCGCTACCAGAGCGCGCGGCGTCATGCTCGCCTTCGGCGGACAGACTGCGATCAATCTTGCGGCCGAGCTGAGCCGCCGCGGCGTGCCGATCGTCGGCAGCGACCGCCGGTCGCTCGATATGGCGGAGAATCGCGAGCAGTTCGATGCGGCGCTCGCACGTCTCGGCGTCGCGCGCCCTCAAGGGAAGGCGGCGCGCAGCTTTCGTGAAGCTCGCGCCATCGCGCGCGAGCTCGGCTTTCCGGTTCTCGTGCGGCCGTCATTCGTGTTGGGCGGCCGCGCGATGGAGATCGTCTATAACGAAGCACAGCTCGCGTCATACGCCGAATCGGCGCCGCCGATTCTGCCCGAAGCCCCGCTCTTAGTCGACAAATACCTGCGCGGCCTCGAGCTCGAAGTCGACGCGGTCTTTGACGGCGAGGATATTCTGATTCCGGGCGTCTTCGAGCACATCGAGCGCGCCGGCGTGCACTCCGGCGATTCGATCAGCGTCTACCCGGTTCAATCGATCGACTCAGAGCTGGAGCGGCGCATTGCCGACGTCACCCATGCGATCGCCGCGGAGCTTGGAATACGGGGGTTGATCAATATTCAATTCGTCCTGCACGACGGAAGCCTCTATATTATCGAGGCTAACCCGCGTGCGAGCCGGACCGTGCCGATCATCCAGAAGGCAACGGGCATCAACCTCGTCGCGGCCGCCACGCGCATCGCGCTGGGCGAGAAGCTGCGGGCGATGGAGTATGGCGTCGGCTTGCACCCGCACGTACCCTACGTCGTCGTGAAAGTTCCGGTGTTTTCGTTCTCGAAAATGCGCGGCGTCGAGACGATCCTCGGCCCGGAGATGAAATCCACGGGTGAAGTCTTGGGAATCGACGATACGTTCGGCGGTGCGCTGCGTAAAGGTTTTGTCGCGGCCGGCGTTCGCTTGCCGGGAACCGGCGGACGAATCTTGGTCTCAATCGCCGACGAGGAGAAGGACGAATCGATTCCGGTTCTGCGAGCCTACGCGGAGCTCGGCCACCGGCTCGTCGCGACTCCCGGCACGCGCTTTACGCTGGAAGCGGCCGGCATTGCGACCGAGGCAATCAACAAAATTGCCGACGGCTCGCCGCACGTGCTCGATTTGATTGCATCGCGCGCCGTCGATCTCGTCATCAACGACGCAAAGGGTCCGCGCGAAATCTCGGACGACTACAAGATTCGCCGCGCGGCGGTCGAAGCCAGTATTGCGTGCTTGACGAGTCTCGACACCGCGCGAGCCCTAGCGGAGGCGCTCAAAAGCAGGGCAGGACCGCCCCGCAGCTTGCAGGAGTACCGCAACTTTTCGTCATCGGAGCAAATGCAAGTACACTCGCCGTCATCAATAGTTTGAAAGGCGAGCGCATAACGGCGACACTGGTCCCGCTTGCATGGACTCCCCTCGGCATTGCGATCGGGAACACTCGGCGGGGTGTCGGCCTCTCGCTTGGTGGTCTCTTCGATTGGATCGACCGTACGTTTCCGGCCGAGGACGATCGCGCATTCGTCGCATCGCTGCGCGACTTGGAGCTGCTCGCGCGAATCGAGTGGGACGGACCGCTTCCTGAAGCGGTCGACGACCGCAACGTCGTCAATCTCGACGATCTTCCCGACGATCTTGCCGCGGCGCTTGCGCAACCAGCGGAGACGCTCGTACAGTGCGCCGCCTGCCGGCGCCTCTGCGTGCGCGACGATTTCATCTGGAAAGAGAAGCAGCTCTGTGCGTGGGATTATCACGCGCAGGTTTTCGGCAAGCGTGGTCCATGGCGCGACGGACTGTACGAGCCGCGCCACTTCGAAACGCTTCCGGCGTGTGGATACGTCGCGCCCGAGCCGCTCGCCGAACTCGGCGTCGAGGTGTTGATGACGATTCGCGAGCTTTCCGGTACGCCGTCGGCCGCGATCGTCAACGCATTGCTCGAGAGCGACCCCGGGCGTCCGCACATGGCGGTGCGAACCGCCGCCGGCGTCGCGGTACTGCGCGAGGCATGACCAACCGCGCGATCCGAGACCTGTCGACGTTTTTCGTGCTACTCTTCGTCGCCTTGGCGGTGCGGCAGTTTTACGTTCAGATCGTCGAGGCTCCGAAAATTTCGGCACGGCCGAACAATCCGCGCCACGCGCTGCTCGATGCCGGGCGCGGCCGGATCCTAGCTAGCGATGGAACGGTCCTGGCGGCGACGCACGGAGGCAAGCGCGTCTATCCTCTCGGCGCGCAGCTCGCGCATCTGGTCGGGTACGACTCATTGCGGTACGGCACGACCGGCATCGAGGCAAGCTTCGATTCCGCGCTGACCTCACCCGACTACGGCGGTGATCCGTTGGCGCAGGTCGGCGCGCTCGTCGCAACGCTACGCGGCGACCGTCCTGCTGCGCGCGGCGCCGACGTCGTAACCACGATCGTGCCGAAGGTCCAGGCGAATCTTTACGACTTGCTCTCGCAGTATCCGCGCGCTGCCGGAGTCGTCCTGGATCCGCGTACCGGCGCCGTGCTCGCGCTCGCAAGCGTGCCGAGCTACGACCCGAACGATTTTGATGCGGAATTTTCGTCGCTGAGCGTGGATCCGTCATCGCCGCTGCTCAATCGCGCCCTCGACGGCCTCTATCCGCCGGGTTCCACGTTTAAAATCTTTACCGCTTCCGCGGCGCTCGACAGCAATACGGTCTCCATGGATTCCACCTTCGACGATCCGGGCTACCTGGTTATCGGCGACTTCACGCTGCACGATAACGAAAGCGAGGCAACCGGGTATGCCGATTTGATGACGGCCTTCGCACTCTCGAGCAACGTCGATTTCGGTCAGATCGCGCTGAAGATGGGTGTCGACACGTTTTACACGTACCTGCAACGCTGGGGTTTGGGCGACTCGCTCGACTTCCAGCTTCCGGCGGCGTCGGATCACATTCCGCCCAAAGGTGGAATCGTGCCGGGCGAGCTTGCCCAAATGGGCTTCGGACAAGGTGCGTTGCTGATGACGCCGATGCGGATGGCATTGATCGGAGCGACGATCGCCAATGCCGGCAGCGAGCCGCGGCCCTACGTCGTGCGCGACGTCGTTACCGGCGGCGTGACGCAGAGCTCAACCGGCCCGGCAACGCTCGTAAGCCCGGTATCGCCCGAGACTGCCGCGAAGGTAACGAAAATGATGGTTGCCGTCGTGGAGCGCGGAACCGGTACCCCGGCACAGCTGCCGCATGTAACCGTTGCGGGGAAAACGGGAACGGCAACGAATCCGCGCGGCCGCTCGCACGCGTGGTTCGTGGCCTTCGCACCGGCCGAGAACCCGCGCGTCGCGGTGGCGATCGTCGTTGAAAACGTCGGATACGGCGCAACCTACGCCGCGCCCATCGCGCGCGACGTGATTCGGACTGCACTGAGCGACGGAACGTGATCGAAGAACGGATCTTCAACAACCGGTACCGGCTCGACCGCAAGCTGGGCGAGGGCGGCATGGCTACCGTGTATTGCGGAACGGATATCTTGCTGCGCCGGCGCGTTGCGATCAAAGTTTTGCGCGAGCAATACGCCGCCGATGAGGAGTTCGTGCGGCGCTTTTATCAAGAGGCCGAGTCCGCCGCGAAGCTATCGCATCCCAATATCGTCAATACGTACGACGTCGGGCGGGAAGGCGACACGTACTTCATCGTGATGGAGCTCGTCGACGGACCGTCGCTTGCAGAAATCATCTCAGCGGACGGCCGCCTTCCCGAGCCCGTTGCGATCGACTATGCGGTACAGATTGCGAGCGGCTTGGCCTACGCGCACCGTCAAGGATTGCTTCATCGCGACATCAAGCCGGCCAACGTTCTCGTAACCAAGGACGACGTCGTCAAACTCTCGGACTTCGGCATCGCACGCGCGGTCTCGCAGCAGACGATGGCCCTCACGAAACCCGGCTTGGTCATGGGCAGCGTCTACTACATCTCTCCGGAACAGGCGCAGGAGCACGAAGTCCATGAGACTTCCGACCTGTACAGTCTCGGCGTCGTGCTCTATCAGATGCTGACCGGGAAGCTGCCGTATACCGGAGAGTCTCCGGTCACGGTCGCGCTGAAGCATATCGGCGATCCGGTGCCCACGATCGACGTCAAGGAGTCGGGAGTCAGTCCGGCACTCGCGGCAATCGTCAATAGGCTGCTCCAGAAGAAGCCCGAGCACCGCTTTTCGTCGGCGAGCGATTTGGCGACGGCGTTACGCGAAGCGCGCGAACGTCCTAACGTGGCGGGATTCCGCATCGCCGATGACGCCCCGACCGAAGTGATGGGCACGATCGGGCGGCGTCTGCCGCCGCGCCGCTCGCCGATGCCGGACCGCTCGTATCGGTTCGAAGAAGAGGCTCCGCCACGCCGCCGCGGGTGGGCATTCGCCGGCCTCATCATCGCGCTGCTTGCGGCAACGGGACTGGGCTACGTGCTCTTCGCGCGGCCGTTTTCCGGTCTGAGCAACGGCGTTCTCGTCGGCGATTACACCGGGATGACGCAAGCCCAGGCACAGGAAGCGATCGTGAACGCCGGCCTGCGTACGCGCTTTACGAAGAGTGCAAGCGAGACGGTCGCGCCCGATCACGTTATCCGGCAATCGCCGCCCTCCGGCACGAAAGTGGAGCGCAACCAAGTTGTGGAGCTCGTGATCAGCAACGGCAAGCCGCTCCTCGGTCTGGTTGACGTACGAGGTTACAACGCTAACGACGCGCAGCGTACGCTGCAGCAGGAAGGCTTTGCAGTGACCCTCGTTCGCCGGTTTGACAACACCGTTACCGACAACGTCATCGATCAGCTGCCCAAGGCGGGTGCCAAAGTACCCGAAGGGAGTCGCGTCACGCTCGTTATTTCGAACGGTCCGCAACCCGTCGTCGTTCCGAACTTCGTCGCGATGTCCGTGAGTGCGGCGCGCGCGGCGGCGGCCCGTTTGGGCATTACGCTCGATACGTCGCAAAATATTCCAGGAAATCCGCCCGACACGATTGCCTCGCAGAATACTCCCGCAGGCTCGAAAGTCGATCGCAATGCGACCGTACGAGTTATCGTCAACGCGGGCATGCCGAACAGCCCGCCGTCGGCGGACGGAGGCGG
>JAMXLK010000133.1 GCA_024281075.1 Vulcanimicrobiia bacterium | reverse complement strand
GAACGCCGTTGCGCTGCGGAAGCGCTGCGGCGGGCGTCCCTTCTTCCGCGCTGTATTCGAAAAAGCCGACGCGGTCGAGCTGGGCACGCTCGATCCATCGTTCGAGATACTCGACGTGCTCGTCGCGTTCGCCGGGAAAGCCGACGATGAACGTCGAGCGCATCGTGATGCCCGGAACGCGCGCTCGAAACTCTTCGAGGATCTCCAAATAGCGCTCGCCGTTGGACGGCCGGCGCATCGCGCGCAACACGTCCGGATGCGCGTGCTGCAGCGGCATGTCCATGTATTTGCAGACTTTCGGCAACCGTGCGATCGCGTCAATGAGCTCGCGATCGACGGTTGCAGGATAAAGGTAGAGAAGGCGGATCCACTCCAAACCCTCAATCTCGTGCAGACGCTCGAGCAGCGATGCAAGGCCGCCGCGGCGAACGCCGCGGTCGCGTCCCCACATCGAGGTGTCTTGCGCGATGAGAATCAGCTCTTTGGCGCCGGCTTCGACGAGCGCGCGCGCTTCCGCGCAAATCGACTCCATGCTGCGGCTGCGGAAAGCGCCACGCAGCGCCGGGATGATGCAGAACGTGCACGGATGGTCGCATCCTTCCGCGATCTTGAGATATGCCGTCGCGCGCGGCGTCGTAATGAGCCGCGGCAAGAAATCGTGCTCGGGTTCGGCCAGCATGTCGAGCCGCACCGGGCGGCGACCGGCTTCGACGTCGTCGAGCAGCTCGACGATTCCGGCATACGCTCCGGTACCGACCACGCCGTCGACCTCGGGGATGAGACTCTGCAGCTGTTCGCCGTAGCGCTGAGCCAGACAACCCGCAACGATCAGCTGCTGCCCGCGACGCTTTTGCGCCGCGTGTTCCAAAATCACGTGCGTGGATTCTTCTTTCGCCGGATCGATGAACGCGCAAGTATTGATCACGACCGTATCGGCCTGCTGCGCGTCCGGCTCGAGCTGCCAGCCCGCGGCGCCGAGCTTGGCGATCATGACTTCGGTATCGACGAGGTTTTTGGCGCAGCCCAAACTGACGAACGAAACGCTTCGCATCTTCCTTTAGTTAGCGGTAGTTCACGAACTGCAGCGGCAGCTCGAACTCCATCGCACGCAGCGCGGAGATGACGCGCTGCAGATCGTCTTTGCTCTTGCTCGAGACGCGAATCTGCTCGTCTTGGTACTGTGCGGCGACTTTGAGCTTGAGCGTCTTGATGTGCGCGAGCAGCTCCCGGCTTTGCTCTTTGGGAATTCCGCTGCGAATCGTGACGATCTGGCGCACGGTTCCACCGGCGGCCGGCTCCACTTCGCCGAAATCGAATGCCTTGATGTCGATCCCGCGCTTTACCGCTTTACTCTGCAGCATGTCGACGACGTTTCGCATCTTGAGCTCGTCGTCGGAAATTAGCGTGATTTTCTTTCCGTCGGACTCGATATTGGTCTTGCTGTGCTTGAAGTCGAAACGGTTCTCGATCTCCTTGCGCGTCTGGTTCAGCGCATTGTCGAGTTCTTGCTGGTCGACACGCGAAACGACATCGAACGAGGATTCGCTCGCCACGAAATTACGGTACTCCTCTCAAAGGGCGAAGGTATGCTCCGCGACGTCGCCCGATTTGCCAAGCTTCCCGACGTCTTTGCCGTCCACGTAGATCTCAACGCCGCCGGCATTGCCGATGCGCACCAACGCGGTTCTGCCGTGGAACGTCTTGGACGTTCCGGCCGGGAACGTACCCTCCATGCTAACACTGCCGTCAACGGTGACCCTGAGCCAAGAGGGCGCCGTGAGGACCAACGCAAGCGAGTTCGTGCCGCCCGGCCGCAGACCGGGCGGGCTTGCGGACGGCTCGGCCAGCGTGGGACTCGGTTCGGGAGTGGCCTCGGAGAGGTTGGCCGGCGCCTGACCGCGACGCATCGTCAGCTCGTTGTAGACGACGAAGGCGATCAGCACCACGGCGACTACCGCCGCAACCCAGACGAGCGCCGTGCCGCGGACGGTCGGTGCCCTTCGCGCGGTGGGCTCTGCGACGGCTGGGGTCACTGCCGACGGCGCCGCCGGCTGCGTGCGGTTGAACGCAGCGACCGCTTCTTCGGGATCGAGGCCGAGAAAGCGCGCATAGGTTCGCAGGAAGCCGCGAATATATACCGGCGCGCCGATCGCGTTCCAATTCTCCTCTTCGATCGCAGCAAGGTAGAGAGAGCGAATGCGTATCTGCTCGGCAACGTCGGAGAGGGAAAGGCCGCGAGCCGCGCGCGCCGCGCGAAAGCGCTCTCCTAACGCGTCAGACGCTCCTGGCATTTGGGATTTGAGTTAGCCTCCCCCTAGTGTTATCCTGTTCAACGTCAATGGCAAAAGAACGCGTGATTGCGGCAATGAGCGGCGGTGTCGATTCTGCGGTGGCCGCCGGCCTTTTGGTAGAAAGCGGTTACGACGTCGTCGGCATTACTATGAAGATGTATACGCCGTCGCGGCCGGCTCACGCAAAGAGTTGTTGCGGCATCGATGATTTTGACGACGCGCGGCGCAGCGCGGCGGCGTTGGATATTCCGCATTACGTGCTCGACTTCGAAGAAGTTTTCCGGCGGAACGTCATTGCGCGATTCGCCGACGATTACGCGGCAGGCCGCACGCCAAATCCGTGCGTTTCATGCAATAATTTCGTTAAGCTTGGAACGCTCGCGGAATACGCCGACCGGCTCGGCGCGCAGTACGTTGCCACCGGCCACTACGCGCGCGTCGAACGCCATAGCGACGGCCCGCACCTTTTCCGCAACGAATACGCAAAGGATCAAGCGTACGCGCTCGCGCAGCTCGCGCCGGCGCAGCTGGCGCGGCTTCTTCTTCCGCTCGGCGAGTTCGACAAAGCGACGACGCGCGCGCACGCCCGCCGGCTCGGCCTGCCGGTGCACGACAAGACCGAATCGCAAGACATCTGCTTTGTCGAAGGCGGCGACTACCGCGCGGTGCTCGCGCGGCTCCGGCCGGAGGTCAATGCGACGGGCTCGGTCGTTACGCCGGACGGCAACGTTGTCGGCGAACATGCGGGCGTCGCAAACTATACCGTCGGGCAGCGTGCGAAACTGCCGGCAAGCATCGACGGCGCCCGCTACGTCACTCGCATAGAAGCGGCGACGAACACAATTGTTATCGGACGCGAAGACGAGCTGCTTTCGAGCGTTCTCGACGCGGACGAGCTCAATTTGATTCGGCCGGAACGCTTTCCAAGCGCCGAAACACCGGTGCGTGCAATGATTCGTTATCGCGCCGCGCCCGCGCGCGCGTTTGCGACGGTGCGCGACGGCGATCGGCTGCATCTGCGCTTCGAGCAGCCGCAGCGTGCGATTACGCCGGGTCAGCTCGTCGCACTGCTCGACGTTGACACCGAAGAAATCCTCGGCGCCGCCACAATCACCGCCCCCTTGTGATCCTGAGCCTGTCGAAGGACGACAAAGGGCGCACTAGCGAATCCGGCTACATCGGAGGAGCGCACAATGAGCCTCTTACGCCACTGTTTTGTCGCCGCCGCGGCCCTCGCCGCCGCCGCCGCGTTTGCAGCATGCTCTAGCCAATCGTCGCCGGTACCGGCCTCTCACGCCGTAGAGCGGACCGCGACCACAAGCGGAGCGTTGCTGTACGTTTCCGATTCGCCGAACGGCGTGTCATTTTACACGTATCCCGGCTTGAAACTGGAAGGAAGCATTTCCATCAAGTACCCGACGGCCATATGCGCCGATCCGCGGAACGACGACGTTTGGGTCGTTTCGTACGATCGTGGCTACAAACTCAGTGAGTATGCGCATGGCGCGACGACGCCGATTCGAAGGTTCAAGCTTCCGGTTTCCAACATTAATGGCTGCGCCGTGAATCCCATCAACGGCGACATCGCGCTGGCCGAGATTGCCGACTACGACGATCCCGGCGCACTCCTGATCGTAACGCCTGAGCGCAAAGCAAAAGTCAGCCGTTATTTCGCGCGAAACATGCTCTTCTATTACTTCGTCACGTACGATTCAAGCGGAAACGCGTTCGTCGACGGATACGGCGGCGACGGCGACTTTCGGCTCGACGAACTTGCGAACGGCAGTGCTAAGCTCGTCAGCGTTGGCCCGCATGACCTGCGGATTCGTTCGGCTGGCGGCGTCCAGTACGACGGTACTGATGTTACCGTGGGCGAGCGAAAAGGTGGCCGAATTTATCTCATCGCCGACCGCAAAGTCGTCGGCATGGCGAAACTGCTTGGCACGTGTTTGGTGCAGCAATTCGCAATTGCCGGCAGCACGCTGATCGCGCCCAGCGCCTGCCACTCGCACGGCGACGTGCTATTCTACGATTATCCCGGGGGCGGAAGCCCGACGACAAAGCTTACGGGCTTTCGAGCACCCTACGCCGTCACGATAAGCCAGTAGGCTCAACGACCACGTCTTGTCACCCTGAGCCTGTCGAAGGGCGACAAGGCCGCAGGTTACAATTCGATCCGGAAGCGCATGAGCTCATCATCCCGCTCTGCGGTGACGAGTTTTTCAACAAGCACGCCGCCGTTGGCCGTTATCACCCGCTGAGACGCGGCATTTTCCTCGCTGGTCGTGATCTCGACGTATGGCAGTCCCACAGCGCGCGCCTCGAGCAACAACAATCGAAGCGCTTCCGTCGCGTAACCGCGACGCCGTTTCCACGGCACGACGCTGTAGCCGATGTGTCCGAGACACCACGGCGGGAGCTCGCCTCTTCCGGGCTGCCAGCGCAAACTGATGATGCCGGCGAAGTCGCCGTCCCACATCCAGCGCCGAAATCCGGGCAGGCGTGGAACGAAGGAACCATCGCGCAATCGCACCGGCTCACCTTTTGCTTCTCGATCGTCTTGCAGTTCAATGAAATGCGCCGCGTCGCGTTCGATCCGCTTGAGTTCTTGTTGCGAGATGTCTTCGTGCGTCGACGGCGACCATCCGCGTTTTAACGCAGCAACGTAGCCGGATAAGCGCTCTATGGTTGGTTTACAAAGAATGACCGCGCTGGTGTCGCCCTTCGACACGCTCAGGGTGACACCAGCGCTAGCTTACGGCAAGCGCCATTTCGGGGCGCGGGTTCCAGTACGTATCGCGAACCAGCGGCTTAAAGCCGGCGCTTACGATGATGTTTTCGATGTCGCGGCGCGTGGCTTCGTTGGTGCTGCCGGCGTCGTGCACGACTTGCTCCTCGATGATCGTGCCGCCCATGTCGTCGCAGCCGTAGAAGAGCGCGAGCTGCCCCATCTTCAAACCGGGCGTTAGCCAGGAAGCCTGAAGGTGTGCGAAGTTATCGAGATAGAGCCGTGAGATTGCCAACACGCGCAAATATTCCAAACCCGTCGCCTCTTTGCCGCGCAGCGGCGTCTTAAACGGCACGTAATACCACGGAATGAATGCGGTGAAGCCGCCGGTTTCGTCTTGCAGCTCGCGCAGCACGTGCAAATGCTCGATGCGCTCCGCCGGAGTTTCGATCGAACCGAACATCATCGTTGCGGTCGTCGGTATGCCCAGCAGCTGCGCTTCTCGCATGACGCCGAGCCAGGCGTCCGGCTTTACTTTGCGTGCCGAGATGCGCTTGCGTACGCGTTCGACGAGAATCTCCGCGCCCGCGCCCGGCAACGACTTCATGCCCGCGGCGTGCAAGCGCGCGAGCACCTCGCGCGTCGGGATGCCTTCGACGTGCGCCAGGCCCACAATCTCGGAGACCGAGAGCGAGTGCAGGTCGGCGTGCGGATACTCGCGGCGCACGCGCTCGAAGAGCCTCTCGAACCACTCGATGCGCAGCTCGGGATTCACGCCGCCTTGAATCATGATCTGCGTCGCGCCTTGATCCACCGCATGCTTCACGCGCTCGAGCACGGTGTCGTGCGACATCGTGTAGCCTTCTTTATGATGCTCGGGCCGGAAGAACGCGCAGAACGTGCAGTGCACGTTGCAGACGTTGGTGTAGTTGATCGTCGTATCGATAACGTACGTTACGACGTCGGGCGAATGCATCGCCATACGCCGCGCGTTGGCGGCCGCGCCGAGCGCATGAAGATCGGCTTCGGTGTAGAGACGAACGCCTTCGTCGAAGCCTAACCGGCCGCCCGATGCGGCGCGGTCGAGCAGATCAGCTAGCGATGGCACTGACGGTCTCCGGCAGCTGCGGCATCGACGCGATGGCACCGATTGCAACGAGCTCGCGGCAGTATGCGGCAAGCCCGCTCTGCGCGGCCGCGTGCAGCATGAAGTTCAACTTGCCGTAGTACGACTCGTAGAAACCGGGCGGCCGCGCGATCGTGCGTTGTGCTAAAGCGACGACGTCGGCCATATGCGAGCGCGACCACGTATAGGCGTCGGTGAGCGCGTTCATGCAAGCGGCGACGTCCGCGGAATCATTCTCGACCACGTCGCGGCGCGCGGCCCAAACGGCAAAGACGATTTGGCGTCCCGTCCACTCGTGCCAGAGTCTTCCGAGATCCCACACCCGATCGCGCGGAAAACGCTCGAGCGCATCGATGGCGGCGTCGCCGATCAGCAGCGACGGTTCGCCGCGCAGCGCCTGGTCCAGCGACTGCGGTTCGTCGACGTACGTCGGGCGGATGCCGTACCGCCGCTCGAGGATGATGCGCAACAAGTTACGCCCGCTCGCCGATTCCTCACTGACGTAAATCGTCCGGCCATCCAGCATCGCCGGCGGGGTGCTGGAAATAAGAACGACGGAGATCACTTCGTCACGCGCACCGATGCAAAGATCCGGCAGCAGCACGAGGTCGTGCGAGTTCGCCGCCCAGGTAAACGCGCTGACGGGGCTCACGTCGAGCTCTCCGCGCAGCAGCATCGCGTTTAAATGCGCAGGCGTATCGGCATGCAGCGTTCCGGGATATTCGATGGCGCCCGCATCGAACGCCGCGTAGATCGGTAAGTCGTTCGTGTACTTGATGCGTCCGCAGCGCAACATCATGCTCTTACCAGGTCACCCTTCGACACGCTCAGGGTGACACTGGGCGTAGGCGGCGTCCAGTCGTAGGGGAATTCGTCGTAGGTTGAGTTGCGGCGCACCGGCACGTATCCCGCTTCTTCAATCAATCGGCGAAACTCGCGATCGTCAACGTATTGGCCGGAGCTCGTTCCCGCGGCGTGATAGATCATCTCCTCGTCGGTCGAGCCGTGCGTCCCATCCATGTCGTCGGCCCCGAACTGCAGCGCGACTTGACAGACTTTCAAGCCTTGAATCATCCAGTACGCCTTGATGTGATCGAAGTTGTTCAGCATCAAGCGCGCGACCGCGAAGGTGCGGATATCGTCGAGACCAGTCGTCCAGCCACAGTACGAGAGCTCGTTGCCGTCGGGATGAAACGCGAGTGGGATGAAGGCGTTGTAACCCGGCGAGCGCTCCTGCGATCCGCGAAGGCGGATCAGGTGATCGACGCGGTCTTCGAGCGACTCGACGTGCCCATAGAGCATCGTCGCGTTGCTGGCGACTCCCTGACGATGCAGCTCCTCGTGAATAACGAGCCAGTTTTCGGCCGATACCTTATTCGGACAGATCTTCGAGCGCGTCTCCTCGGCGAAGATCTCGGCGGCCCCGCCGTTGACGTTGTCGAGCCCGGCTTCCTTTAACGATGTGATGATCGCAGGGAACGAGAGGCGGTGCCGTTTGGCCATGTACTCGATCTCGGCGGCGGTGAAGAGCGAGAGCTGGACGTGCGGAAGCGCGGCTTTGAAGCGCCGCATCAACGGAAGCCAGTAATCGAGCGAAAGCTGCCGCGGATCGTGCCCGCCAACGATGTGGATCTGATTGAAGTTGGTTCCCGTCTCGATGGCCTTGGCGAAGACTTGATCCGGCGTCATCCGAAAGACGCGCTGCGGTTCTTTGAATTCATCGGCGGCAAACGAACAGAACGTGCAGCCCGCAAAGCAAACGTTCGTCGAGTTAATGTAGCGGTTGAGAACGTAGAAAACGTTCTTGCCGCTCTTGCGTTCCTTTTGCTTGCGCGCCATGCGGCCGAGATGATGCAGATCGCGCGTTCGGTAGAGCGCCAGTCCGTCGTCCATCGAGAGCGGCACTCCGGCGTCGACCTTGCGCTCGATCTCTACCAGCAGCGGGTCGGGGGAGGTCATGAACGGGCTATTCTGCCGATGCGGACGCGCGCCCCGCAACGGGCTGGAAGACGATGCCCGGCACGATCGCCAATCCCGTCGATACCAGCGTTATCGCGAACAGAATTCCGCCGATGAGATCGGTCAAATAGTGAGCGCCCAGCGCGAGGCGCGCCCAACAGATCGCGATGGCAAAGATTGCGAGTAAAGTCGCGCCGGCGATCCGCGTCGTGCGCGGAAGCTCCGACAAAAATAGCATCCAAGCCCAGAGTCCGTAAAAGCCGGCCGCGATCGCGGCGTGCGAGCTTGGATACGAAAACGCGCTTTCGTGTTTAACAACCCAATCCAGCCGGCGCGGCCGCGCGAACACGTGCTGCAATGCATCGACACCGCGCCAGCACAGCAACAAGATCACGATGCTGAAGAAAATGCGCCCGCGCCACGCCGGCATGCGCCAAGCGATTATCAGCAGCACGACGACGATCGGAACGAGCACCTGGATATAGCAACTCCACGTCAGCCACCACGCGACGAGCGACGAGTGATTGACGATCGAATCCTCCCACGCGAGCAGACCCGCCGGTTCGCCGTAGTCGATAACGTCGATCCCGAGCAAGATGAAAGCTCCGAGCGCCAAGACCGCGACGACTAGCGGTTTAATCTGCACTCGTGAACAGATCTTGTTGAGAGTTTTGGCCCTTCCCGAGCCGCGGTGCCATCAGCTCGAGCTCCGGCAGGCCGACGATAATTTTGCGCGGCTTCGTCCCTTCGTGCTGGCCGACGACTTTGAACTCTTCGAGCTGCTTCATCAGGCGCACGGCGCGCGGATGGCCGATGGAAAACTGCGATTGCAGCGCGGCCGTGGACGCGTAGTTGCTTTCGATAATGAACTTTGCCGCTTCGTAGCAGAGCGGGTCGGTTTCGCGTCGACCGGCATCTTCATCGCCGACCGGAACGACGTCCACATCGAGCAGATTGTCGGGCCGTCCTTGCCGCGCCCAAAACTCGACGAGCCGGCTCACCTCGGAGTTCGTGATGAGCGCGCCCTGCGCGCGCACCGGCTTGGGTGCGTCGATCGGAAGATAGAGCATGTCGCCGCGCCCCAGCAATCGCTCCGCACCGTTGACGTCGAGAATAACGCGCGAATCGGCTTGGGAGCTTACGGCAAAAGCGATGCGCGACGGAACGTTGGCTTTGATGAGGCCGGTGATGACGTCGACCGATGGCCGCTGCGTCGCAACGACGAGGTGAATGCCGGTCGCACGGCCGAGCTGCGCGAGACGCATGATCGTTGTTTCGACGCGCGCCGGAGCGACCAGCATCAGGTCGGCAAGTTCGTCGATGATGACGACGACGTAGGGCAGCCGTTCGTCGGGATACTTGACGTTATACTCTTCGATTTTGCGAACGGACGCTTTGGCGAAACGCTCGTAGCGCGACTCCATCTCCTTGGTCATCTCGAAGAGCGCGCCGGCAGCGAGCCGCGGATCGGCGATGACCTCTTTGATGAGGTGCGGAATGCCGTTGAAGACCGTCAGCTCGACCCGTTTGGGATCGATCATCAGCATCTGCACTTGATCGGGCGTTGCCGTCACCAAAAGCGACGCGATGATCATGTTGAGGCAGACGGATTTACCAGCACCTGTTGCACCGGCCACGAGCAGATGCGGCATCTTGCAGAGATCGCCGATGACGGGGCGTCCGGTGATGTCTTTTCCGAGCGCCATCCAGAGCGGCGGGACTTGGCCGCGGTTCGGAACCGCGTCGAGGATTTCGCGAATCGCGACCACCGATACCGTTTGATTCGGTATCTCGATGCCGACTGCGGATTTGCCCGGAATCGGCGCCTCGATGCGAACGCTCGTTGCCGCCAAAGCGAGCGCCAAGTCGTCGGCGAGCGAAGCGATGCGCGAAATCTTGACGCCGCGTTCGGGCTTCAGTTCGTAGCGCGTGATTGAAGGCCCGCGTTCGATGTGCGACACCTTCGCACCGACGCCGAAGCTCGCCAATGTATCTTCGAGTATGTGCGCCCGGTTCGATTCGTCGACCGTCTGACTCGGCGGCACGTCAAAGAGCGCCAGATCGGGAAGCCGGTAGGGCGCCGAGTCGCGCCGGGCCTCGAAGTCCCCTGTCGCCACTTGAGCGTCGTCCAAATCCCGTGTCATGCTGAGCGGAGTCGAAGCATGACTCGGCGCCTCGACTGGCGGATCTTCAACAACTACGCTTTCGTGGTGCGTTTCCACGCATGGCCGCTGTTGCTCGATCGGCTCAATGGGCACGATGGGCTGCATCGGCAGCGCAAAGGCTTCGCGCAGTGAGTCGTGCCCGCGCGGTAGCTCGACGCCGAAGTTCGGCAGCTTCGGAACCGCCGGGCGCAGACCGCCGAAGAAAACGATGGCGCGACCGATGAGGCGCTTCGCGCTGGCATTCGTGAGCCACAGCGTCAGCGAAACGAGCGCCAGCCAGAGCACGATCCATGCACCGACGTTTCCGACTAATGTATGCAGCGTCCACCACATCGTCGCTCCAACGCTGCCTCCCCGCCGCTGACCGCCGGCGCCCAACATTGCGTTGAGAATCAAGAAATACGCGAGCGCGGTGCTGCCAAACCATGCCATGGTCCGCAACACGTTGACTTCCAAAAAGACAATGGCGCCCAACAGCGCGATCAGGACCGGGAAAAGCGGGGCCGTGCCTCCAAAGAAGCGGCGCAGTTCCGCAGCAGTCCAGTTGCCGATGGCCCCGGCATGATGCGGAAACGCAAGCGCGACACCGCAAAAGACGGCGAAGGCCACCGCGGCGATTCCTACGATCTCTAGGTTGAGCCGGGTCCTCGCCGACGCCCTTCGGCGGGTGCGTGCCATGGACGGTATCTTTTCTTCGTCACAGCGGGAGTTCATTTTGGCTACGCTCGTCGTCCTCGAAGGCGACCAAACCGGACAAGAGTTACTGCTCGAAGCGTTGCGCGTGCTCGAGCCGGCGGTGATCGGGTTTGCGCTCGACTTCGAGCCATACGATCTCTCGCTTCGAAACCGGCGTGCGACGTCGAACCGCGTCGTGCTCGATGCCGCCGCCGCGATGACGCGCCACGGCTGCGGCTTGAAAGCCGCCACGATAACTCCTGAGGCAAAGGATGACGTCGGCTCGCCCAATCGCATTCTGCGCGAAGCGATCGGCGCGAGCGTCATCGTTCGCACCGGCCGTAAACTGCCGCGCGTCCGGCCCGTCGGCGGAATTCACGCACCGATCTCGGTCGTGCGGATGGCCGTCGGCGATGCGTACGGGGCGAAGGAGTGGCGCAGCGGCGACGGCAACGCGGAAATTGCCTGCCGAACGGAGACGATCGAGCGACGAATCTGCAGCCATGTCGCCGAGTATGCATTCGTGCACGCAAAGCGACTCGGTGCGACCGTCTTCGGCGGACCGAAATACACCGTCAGCCCCATTTACGAAGGTATGCTCAAGGAAGAAATGGATGCGGCCGCAGCGCGGCACCCGGATGTTGACTACGATCCGCAGCTCATCGACGCAACGTATGCGCTCTTGCTTTCGGCAACCAGCGATAAGCCGCTCGTGATTCCCGCGCTGAACCGCGACGGCGACTGCCTCTCCGATCTCGTCATGCAACTTTTCGGATCGATTGCGGGCGCGGAGTCGGTGGTGCTTGCCTTCGATGAGGCTTTGAAGCCGTCGACGGTGATGGCCGAAGCGCCGCACGGCACCGCGCCGCGGCTCGAGGGCAAAAACGTGGCGAACCCGCTTGCGATGATTTTGGCCGCCGCGGCGGCGTTATCATATATCAACGATCCTCGCGCCCGCGCGGCATCGGAGGCCGTTGCCGGCGCCGCGATCGCCGCGCTCAACGACGGCATCGCCACCGCCGATCTTGGCGGCACCGCAACGACAAGCGAATTCACCGACGCCGTAATCGCTCGAACACGTACGGCTTTAGACACTGTGTCCTCCTGAGTGGGTCGAAGCCCCCTTGTCACCGTGAGCCTGTCGAAGGCTTTGTCACCCTGAGCCTGTCGAAGGGCGACAAAGCCGCATCCAATAGTTTCGCGCCAGCCGGCTGATCTTAGGCCAATCGTTTTCGATCAGCGCCATTTTTTTGGCTCGTGACCATCCTTTGAGCCGCTTTTCGGCAGCGATGGCCTCATCGACATGATGAAAATCCGCACAATACACGAGTTCGACCGGCCTGCGTTTGAACGTATAGCACTTAGGATCGAAACCAAAGTTGTGCTGGTTAACGCGGTATTCGAGATCGTTGGTTACGCCGACGTAAAATGAATCGTCCGCACAGCGCAGCATGTAGGTCCAATAGATTTCCATACTGTCCTACTGCTACGAACGCATGAGGCCGCTATGTTGAAGTGTGCCCGTTGTCGCCCTTCGACAAGCTCAGGGTGACAACGGGCAGCGCCGCTCAGGGTAACAACGGGCAGGGCCGCTCAGGGTGATACCGCGCTTCTGAGCACGCGGCCCCTTGTCGTCCTTCGACACGCTCAGGATGACAAGGGGCCTTACACTTCCATGACGACGGGGATGACGATGGGACGGCGTTTGGTGCGCGCATGAATGGCGCCGGCTAATGCGCTGCGGATGTGCTCTTTCACCGCGTCGACGTCGCGCAGCGCGTCGACCGACAGGCCGTCGATCGCGGCGCGGAGCTCCGTACGCAGCTCGTCGATCACGCCGCCGGCTTCGGGCAGATAGAAAACGCCGCGTGAAATGAGATCCGGGCCCGCGATGACGCGCGCCTCTTCGCCGTCGATCGCGATCACGACCATCATGATGCCGTCATTAGAGAGCGCCTTGCGGTCGCGCAAAACCGCTTCGCCGACGTCGCCGATCCCGGAACCGTCGACAAAGACGTGCCCGCCGTACGTTTTGCCCACTTTATCGCCGTAATCGTGCGTAAACTCGAGCACGTCGCCGTTTTCAACGACGAAGACGTTCTCGCGCTCGACTCCGGTCCGCACCGCAAGCTGCTTGTGCGCATCGAGCATTCGATACTCGCCATGCACGGGTACGAGAAACTCCGGGCGCACGAGGTTGAGCATCAGCAACAGCTCTTCTTGCGATGCGTGCCCCGACACGTGCGAGCGTCCGTCGGTGCCGTGAATGACGATGGCGCCGAGTTTGCAAAGATTGTTGATCGTCTTGTGCACGCTCTTCTCGTTGCCCGGAATCGGCGTCGCGCTGACGACGACCGTATCGCCCGGCACGATCTTAAACTTGCCGTGGTCACGCACCGACATGCGCGCAAGGCCGCTCATCGGCTCGCCCTGCGATCCGGTCGTCATCACGACGATCTGCTCTGGCGGATAGTTGTCGATGTCCTCGATCTTGACGACGGTGTCGGGCGGAATGCGCAGGTGTCCGAGCTCGCCCGCAAAGTGAACGACGTTGCGCATCGAGCGTCCTAAGAACGCAATCTTGCGATTGAAGCGAACGGCGTGATCGACCGTCTGCTGAATGCGCGGAACGTTGGAGGCAAAGGATGCGACGACGATGCGCCCCTTAGCGCGCGAGAAGATCGCAGTGAAGGCTTCGCCGACGATCCGCTCCGAGAGGGTATGCCCGGGACGCTCGGCGTTCGTTGAATCGGAGAGCATGCAGAGCACGCCCTCATCGCCAATCCGCGCGATGCGCGCGAAGTCTGCCGGCTTGGCGTCAATCGGTGTCTGGTCGAACTTGAAATCGCCCGTGTGAAAGATCGTCCCGACCGGCGTACGCAGCGCCAGCGCGCAGGCGCCCGCGACGGAATGGTTGACGTGAATAAATTCGGCCTCGATCGCCCCGTACCGCACGCGGCTTCCCGGTTGAACTTGCGTGAACTCGGCTTCGCCGAGATGCTGCTCGCGGGATTTCGCCTTGATCAGTGCGATGGTCAGCGGCGTCGCGACGATCGGCGTGTCGCGAAACTCTTTCGTAAAATAAGGAATGCCGCCGATGTGATCCTCGTGTCCGTGGGTCACGAGCAGCGCGCGCAGCTTCGCCGCACGTTCGCGTACGTAGGTAAAGTCGTTGATGACGATGTCGACACCGTACATCTCGTCGTCCGGGAACATCAAGCCGCAGTCGACGACGACCATATCGTCGTTTGTCTCGATGACCGTCATGTTGCGGCCGATCTCGCCGCAGCCCCCAAGGGGGACGATCCGCACGTAAGGCGCGGCCGGCGGCGCCGCGACGGTCAAGGCATCGGTGCTCACCTGCGCTGCTTTTTGCCGCCCGACCTTGCTCCCCCGCACCGTGAGCGTGAATTACCGAGCGGAGGTCTCCTATGCTCAAACTCTTCCTTCTGATAGCGGTTCTGCTAACGGCAGCTCCGCCAAGCGCCGTCTCACCGGCGCCGAGCCGCCCCAGCGCCGGGCCCAGCCCCGCGACCGTGACGCCCGAGGAGATTTTCTCGCGCCGCGCGTTACGCCGGGCGCGGCTCCTGATTCAGATGCGGATGATGCAGCTGCGCGACGAGCGCTTGGAGTGCGTGCGGGAGGCGTTGCGGCGACAACTGCCCGACGCGCTCTGGCCCGAAGTGCCTTCGCCTTCCCGCGGTTCGGCCGACGCCGCGGGAGCCGCCGAGCACTGCTCGAAGCTCTTTGACAACCCAGGACGCTCGCCAGCTTAACCAGCGCTTCACAACCATCTGCGACTTTTTTTCGTTACGCGGGTAGATGGGTGGAGAAAACCCTCACACGCTACGGAATAAGTTGAAATGGTGAATAATCGCATACTGCCCACCCTGATCATTGGGCTTGTGGGCGCCGTTATCGGCAGTTTTCTGATGATGCTCTACTCGAGCAGCCACTATGGCGCCGCGACGGGAGCGGATCGTACGCCGCCGGCGGTCGCCGCCGTCCCCTTGAGCGGGGTCAGTGACCAAGACCGCATCGTGAGCGCCGTGAAGCGCACGAAAGGCTCGGTGGTCGCGATCACCGAGGAGGTGAACGGACAGCAGGTCATGCCCGCCGATCCGTTCTTTCAACAGTTCTTTGGGGGCCAAGGCCCCGGCATCGTGCAGCCGTATCGCGCTCAAGCATCCGGCTCCGGCTTCGTGGTCGACGGCCGCGGCGACATCGTGACGAACGCACACGTGCTTCAGCCGCCAAACGGCGGCAAAGTCACGAAACTAACCGTCGTTTTTGCCAACGGCGACCGCGTGCCGGCGCACGTCGTTGCCTACAACCTCGCAGCCGACGTCGGACTGCTCCGGGTCGATCACTATAGCAAGCTTCCGCCTCCGCTGCAGCTCGCTGATTCCAGCAAGCTCGAGCAAGGCCAATGGGCAATCGCGATCGGCGAGCCGCTGCAGCTGCAGCAAACCGTTACCGTTGGCGTCGTTTCGGCGTTCAATCGCTCCGAACCGATTCCGACCGAGAACGGCGGTGAAATCGATTTCAAAGGACTACTCCAGACGTCGGCGCCGATCAACCCCGGTAACTCCGGCGGTCCGCTCATCGATATGGACGGTTACGTCATCGGCATGAACCAATCCACAGTTAAGTCGGCGTACGCGCAAGGCATCGGCTTCGCGATTCCGTCGAACACCGTGCGCAACGTCGTCGGCTCGCTTCAGCGCAATCCGGGTGCGCATCAGGGCACCGATACCGGCTTCCTCGGCATCTACATGGCCGATCTGACGTCCGGCATCAAGAATCAAATCGGCTACAACGGCGCCGACGGCGTCGCGGTTCAGCAAGTCTTTTCCGGCTCGCCGGCCGACCAGGCCGGAATCCAGCCGGGCGACGTGATCCTGCAGGCGGACGGCAAGCAGTACAGCAACATCAAGGACCTGCACAACTACATCGCCTCGAAGAAGCCCGGCGACACGATCCGGCTCAACGTTTGGTCGCAGGGCATGAAGAAGTTCGTGGCCATCAAGCTCGGCGAAACCCCGGCCGAACAACCGGTCTCCCAGCAG
>JAMXLK010000132.1 GCA_024281075.1 Vulcanimicrobiia bacterium | reverse complement strand
GACGGGGCTACGGCTCGATCACGCCAATGCACAATCGCACATGCACGTTCATCCGACGATCTTTCGGCTGATACTGCAGATCGGCCGCGAGTTCGGGCTGCGCGCGGTACGCATTCCGCGCGAGCCGCACGGCGGAACGCGAAGCATCGAGCCCTGGCTAGCGTTAATGCGTCTGCGCGCACGGCGGGCCGGCGTCATTTGCAACGATTACGCGTTCGGCGTCAACGAAGCGGGGGCGCTGACGGAAGGGCGCGTCCTGCAGATACTCGATAACTTACCCGACGGCGTGACCGAGATCTTTTTTCATCCGGCAACCGCGGCGTTTGCAGGCGCCGACCGCGGCACCGAGCATTTTGCTTGGACCGGTGAACTCGCAGCATTGACCAGTCCACGCGTGCGAGATGCAATCGCTCGAAATGGAATTGAAAGTACCACGTACGGTGAACTCACGTGACAATGGTTTTACTCGCCATTGCACTCGCGGGGGCCGTGTATTTGATGCTTGCAAATGTCCGAGTGGCCACCTTTTTGCTGCAGCCGCACGAGTATGCGACGGAGTTTCTGCCGAGTTTTTCTATACTGAAGCCGATTGCCGGTTTAGAAGCCGGGCTGTACGAAAACTTGCGCTCGGCGTGCAATCAAGATTACGGTGGGTTTTTTGAAGTAGTCCTGTGCCTACACGACGAGAGCGACGCGGCAATGGCCGTTGCGCGCAGGATCGTCGATCAGTTTCCGGAGACCGTGAGAATCGCGGTCGGTACGACGCCTGGGATAAGGAATCCAAAGATTGCGAACCTTTCAAAAGCCGGCGCGGAGCCGCGGGGTGAGATGGTCATCATCGCGGACAGCGATATCGGCGTCGACCGCCGGTACCTGCAAGCGCTTGCGGCGTCGTTCGGCAGTGAGCGAATCGGCGCCGCGACGTGCCTCTACCGCGGCGCACCGAACCCGACGCTCGTTTCGCGCTTGGGCGCGATGCAGATCGAAGAGGGCTTCATACCATCGGTGCTCGTCGCGCTCGCGCTCGGAAAACTGCGCTTCTGCTTGGGTGCGACGATGGCGGTTCGGCGCAGCGTCCTCGAGGGGATCGGCGGGCTGCCGGCGCTTGGCAAAACGATCGCCGACGATCACACCCTCGGCCGGCTGGTCGCCGCCCGCGATCGCGAGATCGATCTCTCGCGCTATGTCGTACAGACCTCCGTACCGGAAAGCACCCTACGTGCGCTGTGGTCGCACGAGCTGCGCTGGGCGCGAACGAACTTCGCCCTTGCTCCGGCGGGTTATGCGTTCTCTTTTCTAATGTATGCGCTGCCGTTTGCGCTGATTTATCTCGCAGTCTCCGGCAACCTCGCATTGGGCCTGCCGCTGCTCGGAGTCGTGCTGGCATTACGGCTGCTGCTGCACTACCTCACCCGCAGCGCCTTAAGCGTCGCACGCGCTGCCGACGTATGGTTAATTCCGATTCGAGATTTTTTGAGCTTAGCGGTGTGGTTCGTGAGTCTGTTTGGCAAGAGGGTTACGTGGCGAGGCGCATCCTTCGACACGGGCGCTACTCAGGATGACACGGGGTGAGGAGACGCAGTGGCGAGCGCTTTCGTGCCGAGCTTTTGCACCGTGACGCCGTTGTCGGTTAGGATCGTTCCTTCGACGCGCTGCAGCTCGACGACGGCCTTGTTGAGATCGGTCTGCGCTTGCAGCTCTTGACCGCGCGCCTGTTCGAGCTCAACCTGGCGCTGCAACACTAAGAACGTCGTCGAAGCGTGGCTGCGATAGCGGCGCAGTTCGCTTGCATAGACCGACTCCGCCGATGCGCGGGCCTGACCCGCGGACGCGAGCCGCGACAGCGCCGATTGATAGGCCTGCAATGCGGTGCGCGCCTCATCTTCAAAGCGCTGGTCGAGCGCTTGACGCGCGATCGTCGCTTGGTCTTCTTCTTGCAGCGCCGTTTGCTTCAAGCCGCGCGCGGTGTGGTTCTCCAGCGGAATATTGAACATGACCGCGATGTTGAACTCCGGATACGCGCTCGTCCACATGTTATGGAATGCTTGCGTCATGTTACCCTGCGACTGCGGCGGCGGCGTGGGGCACGAGAGCGTCGGCAGGCCACAGGCTTGAACTTCGAAGTTGGGCACGCGTTGCAAGATGCCCGCGAAACCGTTGCTGAGATATTGAACGACTAAGTTCGCCTCCGGTAGCGCCTGGTTGTGGGCGAGGGCGAGATCGAGATCGGCGACGCGTCGCTGATCGTTCACCTGGCGCACTTCGGGGCGAGTCCGCTCCGCCACACCAAGGATGACAGCCAGGTCGCCGGCACTCGGAAGCTCTTGAACCGGCGACGAGGGCACCAAATTAGCTTGCCAAATCGGGTCGCCCGAGTTCGCGACGATAAGACTTTTGAGTTGAGTTTGTAACTGCGCAACATTCTGCAGCGCGGAATACACCTGCGATTGAAAATTCGCTACTTGAGTCTGCGCTTCGACCGCAGTGACCGGCGCGACGGCGCCGCGAGTCGCTGTGCGTACCGCCAAACGCTGCTGCTCGATAGCCTCCTTGAGCCCCTCTTCTTGGATCGCAACGTTGCGCCAAGCCGCTGCGAGATCCCAGTAGGCATTTTCCACCTGAGCAAGCATGTTCGAGGCATCGACCAGCGTCTGCGCCGCGTTGGAGTCCGCATCGATCACGGCGAGCTTCAGCTGATGTTTGGCAGCGTTCATGCCGGCGTTCTTGAGCAGAGGCTGCGTAACGGACAGGTTCAGAATGGCTTGATAGTACGGATTGAACGTATTAATGATGATGTTGTTATAGGTTCGAATCTGCGTGATGCTTGCGGAGTATTGAGTCCCGTTGATTCCCTGCCCGGTGATGCCAGATTGAAACGAGTACTGATGTTGATAAATGTACCCCGGTCCGGTCGTCGAACACGGAAAGGGTTGGCCGGTGAACTGATTGTGGCAGGTGTAACCGCTACCTTGAACGCCCGGGCCCGCAAAGAAAAGATTTTCAGGCGGCTGGACGTAGAAACTCGACGACGGCTCAACTTGCAAATGCACGTCGAAATTCGCTTTTGCTTGAACGACGCGATAGCGCGCAATCCGCGCGTTCGACGCCGAAATCGCGAGATTATCGTTCTTGAGCAATGCCATGCCGATCGCGTCTTGCAGTGAAATCCCGACAAATGGGTTGCGTGTTACACCGACGATGCCCGGGTCGCTCGGCTCGACGACGGGCGCTTTGTATCCGGCCGCTACGCTGGGCGGACTTGGCATATTAGGCGACGGAATTTCTGTCGGCAGCACCGCGCGCCGGGGCAGGCCGGAGTCGCTTTGCGCCGCGATGGGCGGAGCCGGCAACGTCGCCAAAAAGACCGCGGCTAGCGCGACGAGCGCAGGAAGCGCCCGTGATTTCTTCGTCGGCATCTACTAATGTGCCAGCGCGTGCGCGCCCAACGTCTGCACGTCCACGCCATTGGAGGTAAGAATCGTTCCCCGGACGCGTTGAAGCTCGACGATTGACCGATTCAGTTGCGTTTGCGCTTGTAGCTCTAAGCCGCGCGCCTCTTCGAGCGTCACCTGCCGCTCCAACAATAGGTACGTCGTCGACTCGCCTTGGTGGAACTTGCGCAGTTCGCTTGCGTAAACCACTTCAGCGGTGCGGCGCGCGATCCGCGCCGCACTCAGCTTGGCGACGGCGGATTTATAAGACTGCAGCGCATTGCGTGCCTCCGCACCGATCTGCTGCACGACGCCTTGCATTAAGAGCTTTGCCTGCGCTTCTTCCTCGTCCGCGACACCGCGCATGCCACGCCCGAGATTACCTTGGATCGGATAACCGACCACGAGCGCGATATTGAAAGCCGGAAAATAGCCGGCCCACATATTGTGATATGCCCAGGCCATGTTACCTTGGGTCTTAGGAGGCGGCGTCGGACAGGTTGATATTTGCTGGAAGGTACTGGAACACGTTCCCAGCAGAAAGGCCGGGACGGGCGCAAGGATGCCGGCAAAGCCATTGCTGAGATACTGGACTTGCACATCCGCCTGCGGAAGCGACTGGTTTATCGCAAAGACCCGATCGATATCGGCGGAGAGCCGCTTGTCTTGCGCTTGACGGATTTCGGGACGGTTCTGCTGCGCTTCGGAAACGATCTGCGCGAGGTCGCCCGCTTCCGGTAATTGCTCAACGGATGTGGACGGCACGAGATTCGCCGTCCAAATCGGATCGGCCGGATCGGAAACGATGAGGCTCTTGAGCTGAATTTGCAGTTGCGATACCGTCTGGAGCGCCGAATAAACGTTGTTTTGGAAGTTCGATACTTGCGTTTGGGACTCAATTGCGTCGATCGGCGCCGCCGCGCCGCGCCGCGCGAGCCGCACGTTGCTGTGCTGCTGGACGATCGCTTCGTGCAGCGCCTGTTCTTGGATGGCGACGTTTCGCCATGCGGCGACCAAATTCCAATAAGCATCTTCGACTTGCGTTAGCGTGGTCGAAGCATCCGTGAGCGCCTGAGCTGTCCGCGCGTCCGCATTAACGAACGCGAGCTTCAGCTGCCGTTTCGTCGCGTTCATGCCGGCGTTTTTGAGCAGCGGTTGCGTAACGGCGGCGTCTAATGTCGCAAGATAGTATGGGTTATAGGCGTCAAAAACCGTATTGTTGTACGTCCGGCTCTGCTGAATGCCGGCCTGATACGTCAGGCCGTTTTCGGTCTGGCCGCCGATGCCGTATTGAAACGTCGATTGGTGCTGAATGATGTTTCCGGGACCGGTCGTGTAGATGACCCCTGGTGTGCTGTTGGGACCAGGAGTGTAGCGTCCTAACTCGCCCGGGCCGGCCTGAAACGCGTTCTGCGGCGGTTGAACGGAGTAGCTCGACGATGGCCTAAGCTGCAGCTGGACGTCGTACGCGCCTTTCTGAGAGACGATGGTATAGCGCGCGATCCGCACGTTCGACGCCGAAACCGCAAGGTTAGGATTCTTGAGCAGCGCCATCGCGATGGCATCCTGCAGCGCAATGGCGACGAACGGCTTTTGCGATACGCCAATGATCTGGGCGGCGCTCGGAGCGACCTGCGGCGCGCGGTAACCGGGCGCGACGCTCGGCACGACAGGCAGCACCGGCGACGGAACCGCGGTCGGAAGCATCACGCGGCCGGGCAGCGCGCTGTCGAGCTGGGCGTACGTCGGCGTGACCGGAAGCGCGGCGAGCGCGACGGCCGTAACCGCAATGACGGCCGGGAGTCTGCGGAGCTTCATGGCGACGGCGACGTCAGCGCCTGACTGCCGAGCGTCTGGACGTTGATGCCGTTAGCGGTTAAAATCGTGCCCTCAACACGCTGCACCTCAACGATGGATTGATTCAACTGCGTTTGTGCATCGAGCTCGTTGCTGCGCGCTTGCTGCAATTGAACTTGCCGCTGCAGCACCAAAAACGTCGTCGACGTGCCTTGATGGAACTTGCGAAGTTCACTCGCGTAAACGGCCTCGGCCGACTCGCGGGCCTCGCGCGCGGCGCGCAACTTCGACAAGGCCGATTGATATGTTTGCAGCGCGTTACGCGCCTCGGCACCGATGCGCTCGTAAACGCCTTGCATCAAAATCTTCGCTTGTGTCGTCTCCTCGCTCGCAAGGCCGCGCAGACCGCGAGCGACGTGCCCCTGGAGCGGATAGCCGACGATCATCGCGATGTTGAACGTCGGAAAATATCCAGCCCACATGTTGTGATACGCAAAAGGCATCGCGCCTTGCGTATTGGGTGGGGGAGTGGGGCAGGTCGTTAGTCCGCCGCCTTGACAGAATTTCGTGATGAAAAGGGGTACCGGCGTGAGAATACCGGCGAAACCGTTGCTTTCGTACTGCGCCTGCACGTCCGCTTGCGGCAGCGATTGATTCTTCGCGAACGCAACGTCGATTGCAGCTGCGACCTGCCGGTCTTCGGCCTGGCGCACCTCCGGGCGGTTCTGCCGGCCCGCTGCAACAACTGCGGCGAGGTCGTGGGCATTCGGCGTCTGCGCGACCGAAGTGGAAGGCACGAGATTAGCGTTCCAGATAGGATCGGCGGCGCTTGAGGCAACGAGGCTCTTGAGCTGATTCTGCAGTTCGGAAACATGCTGCAGCGCTTGAAAAACGGACGTGCGGAAATTCTCGACCTGCGTTTCCGATTGGACCGCGTCGATCGGCGCCGCAGCACCGCGCGCGGCCAGGCGCACGTTGCTGTTCTGCTGCGCGATCGCTTGACGCAACGACTCCTCTTGAATTGCGACGTTGCGCCACGCGGCGACCAGACTCCAATACGTCGTCTCGACCTGCGAGATCGTATCCGACGCCTGAACGAGCGTCTGCGTTACCGCAATGTCGCCATTAACGATCGCAAGCTTGAGCGCGCGCTTACCCCCGTTCATCCCCGCGTTCTTAAGCAAGGGCTGCCCGACGGCAAGATTCAGCTGTGCGAGATACTGCGGATTGAACGCGTTAAAGAGCGTGTTGTTATACGTTCGGCTTTGCGTGATTTCGGCGGTATATGCCGTGCCGTTTTCGGTTTGGCCGGTCGCGCCGTATTGAAATCCAGATTGATGTTGGATGATGTTACCGGGGCCGGTGGTCGGGTTGATCCCTGGATAGTGGCCTAGCTCGCCCGGACCGGCGGCGAGGAAGTTCTGCGGCGGACTAACTTCATAGTTGGAGGTGGGCTCGAGGTGAATGGCCACATCGTAAGCGCCGCGGGTTTGCACGATGTTATAATGCGCGATTCTAAAGTTTGACGCCGAGACGGCAAGGTTCGGATTGCGCAGCAACGACATCGCGATCGCGTCTTGCAGTGAGATTCCAACGAACGGCTGCTGGGTGACGCCGACAATGTGTGCGGCACTCGGCTGCGCTTGCGGCGCGCGATAACCCGGCGCGACGCTGGGCAGCGGCGGCATCATCAGCGTGGGGATCATCGTTGGAATTGCGGCACGGCTCGGCAAGCTGTCGTCGAGCTGTGCGGCGAGTCGTCCCGTCGGCAGCAGCGCCATTGCAAGCGCGCCGGCGGCAAAGACTGCGCTAAAAAGCCGCGGCTGAGTTCGCTTCATTCCGTCATTGCGACGCCGATACGCGGCCGCCGCAGGAGCAGCACGAGCGGCGCGAGGCCGAGTGTGATCACGGCAACCCAGCGCGACGTGTCGGCGTACGATTGCACGGCCGATTGCGATTCGACGAGAATCGCCAAACGCTGCATCGCCCGCACGTTTTGCGTTCCACCTTGCGCCAAGACGTACTGCCGCGTCGGCCCGTGTGCGAACGTCTGAGTTCCCGCGAGCTCGGTCTGATGTACGGTGAAACCGCGAACCAACATCGTGATAAGAACTGCGGCTGCGACGCTGCCGCCAATCTGGCGCGAGAGGTTGAAGAACGCGGCCGTTGAGGGCACTTCCTTATCCGGCACGCTTCCGATCACGGTGACGGAAAGCGGCACGAAAATCTGCGCGAGGCCGATGCCGCTCAAGATCAGCGGAGCGACGAGGCTGTGGAAATCGGAGACCGGCGTCGTAATGCTGCCGAGCCACCAATTCGAGGCTGCCAGCAGAACGAAGCCGATTGCAGCCTGCAACCGCGGATCAACGAGGCCGCGCTGCGTGATGATGGCGGTGAACGGCGTAAAGAGCAAGACCGCGGCGGCGCGAATCATTACCGTCGTTCCCGAGAGCGTTGCCGTGAACCCGAGCGAGTTGATCAAATACTGCGGTAAGATGATGATCGAGCCGTAGAGGCTGACGCCGAGCACCGCGCCGAGAATGCTGCCGGCTGCGACTTGACGCAGCTTCAAGACGCGGAGGTCAACGACGGGACTCGTCGATCGGAGCGTCCACCAGACAAAGGCCCCGAGCCCGGCGATCGATAGGAATGTAAACCAGCGAATCCGCGCGTCGTCGAACCAGTCGTACTGCTGCCCGTTCTCGAGCACGAACTGCATCGAGCCCAAGCCTATGCACATTAAAATCAGGCCGATCCAGTCGAGGCGACGGTACTGTGCTTTCGCAGGGTTGCGCAGGAAGTTCCAGATGAGGGTTCCTGCGATGATTCCGATCGGCAGATTGATGAAGAAAATCCAATGCCAGTTCCAATTGTCCGTAATCCAGCCGCCGATGACCGGGCCTAACGCCGGCCCGACGATGACGCCGAGCGCGAAGACGCCTTGAGCCTTACCCTGTTCCTTGATGCCGTACGTATCGCGCAAAATCGCCTGCGACGTGGCGATGAGCCCGCCGCCCCCCAGCCCCTGAATCAGCCGCCAGAAAACCAGCTGGCCGAGACTGTTCGAGAGCCCGCACATCAGCGAGGCCGCCGTAAAGATACAAATCGACGTGAAAAAATATTCGCGGCGTCCGAATCGTGCGGCGAACCACGGATTAAGGGGAATGACGACGACGTTGGCGATCAGATATGCGGTGACAACCCACGCGCCCAGATCTACGCCGACGCCGAAGTTGCCTTGAATGTTCGGCAACGAAACGTTGACGATGGTGACGTCGATAATCTCGAGCAGCGTCGCGGTGATGACCGCAATGCTGATGACCGTCCTGCGCCAGCCGTGCTCGACGACCGGGCTTTCGTAAGCCCCGAACATATGCCCCCGTCTCCGCTCGGGGTTACTTCACTCGAACGAAGGTTTCGACGCTCATTCCAGGCCGCAGCGGCATATCCGAACGCTGGTCGTCGACCTCGATGCGCACCGGAATGCGTTGCGTGACTTTGACGAAGTTGCCGCTCGCATTCTGCGCCGGCACGAGCGCGTACGTATTCTCCGAAGCGGGATTGATCGATGCGACGTGGCCGTTGAACGTGACGCCTTTATAGGCGTCTACGCGAATAATTGCGGACTGGCCGACGCGCATCCGTCCCATCTGAGTTTCCTTATAGTTGGCGGTAATGAAGATCTTGTGCGGCACGATCGTCATGAGCGTGATGCCGGCGCCAATGGTCTGACCGACCTCGGCGCTCTTTTCGCCGATATAGCCATCGGTCGAGGCATAAATGCGTGTGTACGCGAGATTCTGCTTCGCAAGGTTGAGCTGCGCCGCCGCCGCTTCTACTTGGCTCGGATCGGCCGCCTGTGCCAGCTTGCCTTGCGCCGTCGTGAGTGCACCGGACGCTTGCGTGACGCCGGCTTGCGTGGCGACGACGCGGCTTTGCGCGGCTGCAACGTTCTCTTGGGCGACCGAGACTTGATCTTGCGCTCCGCGCAGCTGCGCGGCGGCGCCCGCCATCTGAGCGCGCGCAGCATCGAGCTGCTGTGCCGCGACGTCGCCGGTGCTGACGAGTGAATTCGCGCGGCTATAGTCCGCCGCCGCCTTATTATACGCTTGTTGCGCCGCCGGAACTTGAGCTTGCGCCGCACGCAGCTGCGCGCCCGCCTGAGCGACCGCATCTTGTGCCGCCGGGACTTGCGCTTGCGCGCTCGCAATGGCGCCGCTGGCTTGCGAGACGCCGCCTTGGCCCTGTTGGGTGTTCGAGTGCACGTTGGCCATCGCGAGATCGTACTGCGCCTGCGCTTGGCGCAACCGCGCGAGTTCGTCCTTATTATCGAGTATCATCAGCAGCTGGCCGCGCCGAACGGGCTGATTCGTGTCGACTAAAATGCGGTCGATCCGCTCCGGAATCTTGCTCGTAACGGCAACGACGTCGGCCGCGACGTGCGCATCGTCGGTACCTTCGTGCGAAAGCATGAAGTTCAGCCACGGAAGACCCCAGATCAGGGCAATGGCAAGAATAACGATCGCGCCCGCGATAAAGAATAGGCGCCTGCGGGGCCGCCCACGCGACTCTTCAGCGTCGGCTTCCGCTCCCGCAGTATCGACCGCCGATCCCGCGCCGTTTCCTTTCGGACCCCGCACGGTTTTCTGCTGATCCAACTCTCGCGTGTCCATTACCGTTTCCTTACCCCGTTCAAAAAGACGTCGACATAAAAGCGAAGCGCCGATTCCGAGTCACCGCTGTGCAAGAGCGAGTCCGGAAATTTCTTGCTGCCGAGCGCGTGCATAAAGATGAGCCCTAAAAAGACCATCGCGAGCTTCTGCGCATCGCCTTGCAGCTCGCCGCCGTCGATGCGGCGCTGCATAAAGACCGTCATGACGGCGACGATGGCCAGCTGCGGGCGCCAGGCCGTCTCGGCAAAGATATCTTTTTCGTAATCCTGCTCGACCAGCGACCAGCGAATCATATCCTGCAGCGAAACGAAACGCGCAAGCATCAGGCGGCCGAGCGTAAAGAGATCTTCGCTGAGTGTGCCGGTGAGCTGACCCGCGACGTCGGCGAGCTGCATGTAGCCGCAGAAATGCTGAGCGCAGGCTACCAGCAGCGCTTCTTTCGTGCCGAAGTGACGGAAAAGCGTCGCTTCGTTGACCCCGGCAACTTCCGCAATTTCACGCGTCGTCGCTCCGCGTTTGCCCTTGCGGCCGATCACGTCGCGCGCCGCGGTCAAAATGCGTTCGCGCGTCTCTTCCGGCGAGGTAGACCGCGTCGTTTCGATTGGCTTGCGCGTCTCGATCACGGCAACTTAGCTCCCGTGCCGACCGGAACGTTCGTTTCGTACTCGCCGTACGTCGAGTCGGCGGCAGCGTGCACGTAGGGAATCGAGATCGTGGCATGCTGCGTGGAGAGCACCGAGTAGATACCCTGCATTCGGTACTGCTGCGACATCGTGATCTTTCCGCCGTTGGTGTAGAACCACTCCATCTGCACCAGCGAGTAATCGGCCGGGTCGATGTATGCCAGCGTATGATCGAGGATATCGCTATGAATCTTTTTGGTCATGCGCAGCACGATAACCGAGCGCGTTCCGAGCCACGATGAACCTTCGACCGTAATGTTTTGCTCTTTCTCCCAGCGACCAGGATTGCCGACGTCGTTAAACATGCGTTGAAAGCTGCGCGCGTAACTCGGCATCCGGTCGAACACGACTTCGTAGAAATCCGGACGCTTGAAGTACGAAGTTCCGTCGAGCTTCGGAGCCAGAAAAGGAAAACTGTACATCCGTATATCCACGTGAACGCGCGCGCGATAGGACTTGAGGGTCGGATTACGCTCCGACATTCGCGTGAGAATTGTATGCGCGTCCAACGGCGCGGCGGGCGTTAAGGCGGACGGTGCCGAGCCAAGCGTCGCGGCGAGCGCCGCGACGGCGATTCCGGCTCGCATTTGGTTGAAGTAGGCTCCGAATTTCATGCTCTAGCGACGCAAGTGGGTACTTGCACGCACAGTCTAGCACGAAGAGAATATGAGTGCAAGTGCTTGCACGCACTTGCTTGGTCGGCGCCTTCTGGCCCGGGCGCTACGTGCTCAGCGGGTTCGGGTTGACGGCGCCATGTCCGTGATGCCGGCGATGGTGTCGGCGGCCCTGGCCGCGTCCGTGCCGGTAGCCTTGAGCTTCCGCGTCGGAGAGGCACAGATACGACCCGTGCTTGGTCTTGCCGTAGTGCGGATCGTCGGGCAAGAGGTAGACTTTCGCGCGAGCGATCGCCCAAACGGGCGATTCGCCGTGGCAATCCGGCTTCGCGGCCGCGGTCGCCGTGCCCGCAGGCGGCGGTGATCCGCCGGCGCTCGACTTTCCGTTGGAGCACGCAGCGACGGCGACCAAAAGCATGAGGACGAGGGCAGTTTTACTCACGCTCAACAGCATACCCGACTTGCGACCGCTGCCGCCATACCTCGCGCTTTCGCTGCGAGCGGCGATGGCTCGCCGACGTAAACGCGCCG
>JAMXLK010000131.1 GCA_024281075.1 Vulcanimicrobiia bacterium | reverse complement strand
ACGCTGCGTGAATCCAGCTTAGCGGCAAGCATCTCGGAGCCGCTATGCGCGCCGTTGCCGTACTCGTCGCTTACTGCGTCAACGATCACCGCATTAGCGCCGGAGCCAACCGCCTTCACGGCGGTATCGACGGCGTTGCGCGGCATCGCCATCACGAGCAGTTCGGACGACATTGCCTGCTTATAAGGAATTTCGCTGCGCGCGCCGATTTCGGCGGCCACACGCTCGGCCCGTTGGGTCGCCGTTGGATCGGCGATCGTTAACTGATGGCCCCCGTCGCGCAACAGGCGGCCGATTGCCTTGGCGCGGTCATCGGAGCCGACTATTCCTATCCTCATGCCTAGAGACGTACCCGCGAAGCTGAGCGCTTGCTGAGTTTCGCGCTGCGTGACACTCGGGAGGGGCTATGTTATAATCTCTGACCGTGCCCCGTGCCAGCAGCGACGGTGGGAGCCCTTACGTGACGACGTGAGCTGCGATCTCCCTGCGTAGGCGGCGGCTCCAGCGGGCTCGGCGGAGTCCCATCCTTTGAACCTTATCGACGTCAACAACTTCGACGCCATGCGCATCGGGCTGGCGTCGCCCGAGCAAATTCGCGCTTGGTCGTTTGGCGAGGTCAAAAAACCCGAGACGATCAACTACCGGACGCTCAAGCCGGAGCGCGACGGCTTGTTTTGCGAGAAGATCTTCGGCCCGACCAAAGACTGGGAGTGCCATTGCGGCAAGTACAAGCGCATCCGTTTTAAGGGCATGATCTGCGACCGCTGCGGCGTCGAGATCACGCGCGCCAAAGTGCGGCGCGAACGGATGGGGCACATCGAGCTGGCGACGCCCGTCAGCCACATCTGGTATCTCAAAGGCGTGCCCAGCCGCATCGGCATTCTGCTCGACATGTCGCCGCGTCAGCTCGAAAAAGTGATTTACTTTGCGGCGTACGTGGTCATCGATCCGGGCGATACGACGCTGGTGAAGCGCGAGGTGCTCTCGGAGCAAAAGTATCGCGAGGCGCGTGATAAGTTCGGCAACCGTTTCAAGGCCGGCATGGGCGCGGAAGCGATTCGGGAGCTGTTGCGCGATCTCAACCTGCGCAAACTTCAAGAGGACCTTCGCAAAGAGTTCAAAGAGACCAGCGGACAGAAGCGCCTCAAGGCGATCAAGCGGCTCGAAGTCGTCGAAGCCTTTTTGACGAGCGGCAACCGTCCGGAGTGGATGGTGCTCGCAGCCGTGCCGGTGATCGCACCGGAGCTGCGGCCAATGGTTCAACTCGACGGCGGACGTTTCGCGACGTCGGACCTCAACGATTTATACCGTCGCGTGATCAACCGGAACAACAGGTTGAAGCGGTTGCTGGAGCTCAACGCGCCGGAAATCATCATCAAGAACGAAAAGCGCATGCTGCAAGAAGCGGTCGATGCGCTGATCGACAACGGGCGGCGCGGACGTCCGGTAACCGGCCCGAACAACCGTCCGCTGAAATCGCTTTCCGATATTCTCAAAGGCAAGCAGGGTCGCTTCCGGCAGAATCTTCTGGGCAAGCGCGTCGATTATTCCGGCCGTTCCGTTATCGTCGTCGGCCCCACGCTGAAACTACATCAGTGCGGGCTGCCCAAAGAGATGGCGCTCGAACTCTTCAAGCCTTTCGTGATGAAGAAGCTCGTCGATCGGGGCCTCGCGCACAACATCAAGAGCGCGAAGCGCATGGTCGAGCGGGTTCGTCCCGAGGTCTGGGACGTGCTCGAAGAGGTCATCAAGGAACATCCGGTGCTGCTCAACCGCGCGCCGACGCTCCATCGTTTGGGCATACAGGCGTTCGAGCCGGTGCTCGTCGAGGGCAAAGCGGTACATTTGCATCCGCTGGTCTGCACGCCGTACAACGCCGATTTCGACGGCGACCAGATGGCCGTGCATTTGCCGCTCTCCGCGGGCGCGCAAGCCGAAGCGCGCATTCTGATGCTCTCTTCGAACAACATCCTGCTGCCGGCGTACGGCAACCCGGTCTCGATTCCGACTCAAGACATGGTCTTAGGTCTCTACTACCTCACGTTCAATCGCGACGAGTACAAGGGACCGGCAAAAGCCGCGGTGACCGACGATTACGAGCACGTCGAACATACGTCGAAGAAGAGTGCGCCCAACGGCGATGCGCCCGGCGCGATTCCGACGTTTCTCGACGGTAAAGAAGCCGTGATGGCGTACGAGACCAAGCAGCTCGGACTGCAAGAGTGGATCTACGTGCGGTGGAACGGCGAGCTCATCAAAACGACCGTCGGGCGCGTGATCTTCAACATGGCCTTCCCCGAACGATGGAATCACGAGTTCGTCAATAACATCATCGACAAGGGCGGTCTAAAGAAGACCATTACCGACTGCTACCGGCGCTACGGCAACGCCGAGACGGCGCGGTTCCTCGATGCCATCAAAGACTTGGGCTTCCACTACGCGACGCTTTCGGGTACGACGGTCTCGATCAACGACGTCATCGTGCCGGAGAATAAGTACGAAATCGTCGGCAAGGCGCAAGACGAAGTCGACGAGCTGCATCGCCTCTACGAGCAAGGCTTCATTTCCGAGGACGAGCAGTATAACAAGACCATCGACATCTGGTCGAAAGCCTCCGACGAGGTGACGACGGCGATGCAATCATCGCAGAATCCGCTCAACCCGGTCTTCATGATGGCAACGTCGGGTGCACGCGGCTCGATCGCGCAGGTCAAGCAGCTCGGCGGCATGCGCGGCTTGATGTCGGATCCCTCGGGACGAATTCTCGAGATTCCGGTCAAGGCGTCACTCAAAGAAGGCCTGACGGTGCTCGAGTACTTCATCTCCACGCACGGCGCGCGCAAAGGTCTGGCCGATACCGCGCTGCGCACGGCGGACTCGGGCTATCTGACGCGCCGTCTCGTCGACGTCGCGCAGGACGTGATCATCCGCGAGGAAGATTGCGGAACGACTGCCGGAATTATGGTCAGCGACATTCGGGTCGGCAAGGAAATCATCGAGCCGCTCGTCGATCGCATCATCGGCCGCCGCGCCTCCGACGATATCCGGCTCGACCCGAAAAAGCCGACGACCACGATCGTCGCGCGCAATGCCGAGATCGACGAAGAGAAGTCGAAAGCCTTGATCGACGCGGGCATCACCGACGTGAAGATTCGTTCGGTGCTGACGTGTCAATCGAAATACGGCGTCTGCTCGATGTGCTACGGCCGCGATTTGGCTGCCGGCAATAAAGCCGACATCGGAACGGCCGTCGGGATCATCGCCGCCCAGTCGATCGGCGAGCCCGGCACGCAGCTGACGCTGCGAACGTTCCATACCGGCGGCGTCGCGACTGAAGACATCATCACCGGTCTGCCGCGCGTCGAAGAAATCTTCGAAGCGCGTAAACCGAAAGGTCAGGCGACCATCGCCGAACATGCCGGCACGATCAAGCTCGGCGACGAGCGCAACAAGCGCATCGTCTCGATCGTCGACTCGACCGGCGAAGAGCACGAATACGAAATCCCGCCGGGAACGCACTTGCACGTGCAGGAGGGGCAGACCGTCGAGCCGGGAGACCAGCTCAACGAAGGCTCGCTCAACCCGCACGACATTCTGCGCGTCAAGGGCGAGACCGCACTGCAGAACTACCTCGTGCAAGAGGTCCAGAAGGTCTATCGTTCGCAAGGCGTCGACATCAACGACAAGCACATCGAAGTCATCGTTCGCTCGATGCTTCGCAAGGTGAAGATCGTTGAAGGCGGCGACACGACGCTTCTGCCCGGCCAGCTGGTCGAAGCGGCGCAGTTCCACGAAGCCAACGAGCGAATGAAGGCGGCCGGCAAGGAGCTGGCAACGGCGAACCCCGTGCTGCTCGGCGTCACGAAAGCGTCTCTTGCGACGGAGTCGTTCTTGTCGGCTGCGAGCTTCCAAGAGACGACCCGCGTCCTCACCGATGCGGCGATCAAGGGCAAGTACGATCCGCTGCTCGGCCTGAAGGAGAACGTCATCATCGGCAAACTGATTCCGGCCGGCACGGGCATGTCGCGATATCGCAACGTGGATATCGTGCCCGAAGGTCAGGACGTCGACGACGACGGCCGTCCGCGCCACGAGTACGACATGCCGTACGCGTCAACGATGACGGCCGACGAAGCGGCGCTCGCTGAAGTGATGGGCACCGGCGGCAACGGCGACGGCATGAGCCGGCTCGTCAGCGCTTACGAACGTAATCGTGAACCGCTCACGGTGCAGTACGAAGGCGAATACGACGAAACGACCAGTCCGCACGCCTCACCGAAGAAGACGCAATACGATCGTCTGAAGGGCATCAACCCCGAAGACCTGTAGCCGCCAACGACCGCAGCAAAACAAAGGCCCCGCAGCGATGTGGGGCCTTTCAAATTCGCTTAGGGTTCGATGGCAAGCCCAATTGGTTTGAAATGTGACGGGGCAATGGTCAGGAACGGATGGGTGTTGCCGGGGTGATAGATTTGCACGTTGCCCGGATCGGCGTTGCCGACGTAGAGGTTACGATTGCGCGGATCGACTGCGAGTGCCACCGGGTCGTTCGAATTGGTTGCAAAATAATGGCTGCAGTGCTGCCAGTCGCAGACGTGGATTCTGCCCGGAATACTTTCGGAGATGTAAATCGTGTTGGCGTTGTCACTCGCCATCGCCTTGAGGTTCCGGCGGTCCAATATTCTCTTCTGGAATCCGTCTTTCCGAGAAAAAACATTCACAGCCCGATTTAGCGAGAGCGGCACCGCCACAAAAGCTGCGGCTAAGTTACCGTCGACGGCGGAGTTCACGGCGATCCTGGAGGCGTCGGAGCCCTTCAGGCTGTGCGTAAATATGACCTTAGGGGAAGGATACAGGTCATAGCCCTCGAGCCAACTGCCATGAAACGTGTGCCCTGCAACCCACAGCGTATTTTTCACGGGTAGCATCGTCGTCAGGGCTGCGAGATTGCGAATCTCGCGATACGGTTTCCGATCGGTGTTCGGCTTGTAGATCCTAATGCGGCCGCCAAGTGCATCCGGGCTGTTCACATAAAGATCGTTTCGATCGTCGATGGCCACGGAGCTATGATCCCAGCCCGGAAGATCGTCGATTTCACGGACTTTTTCCAACTGAGGCACTTTAAACTCAACGACGATGTACTTGCCGAAGAGGTGCCGATCGAAAATGCCGATGTACAAGTGCCCGCGATGGTCAAACGCGAGCGAGTTTGGCCGGAACAGCTGCCCACCAACGATCAGCTGCGCAAATTGCTGATCGCTATTCGGCCGAAAAAGTCTGATTTTCTTTTCATTCGGGTTGCCCACGTCGATAACCGCGAGCGTGCCGTGTCCGGCAATGCCCGGCGGCTCCGGCGAGGCCGAAGGTCCAGGTATCGGGGTTGAGCCGGTGCTTCCGCTGCAGCCTGCACAAAACGCGAATAGCACGATCCATAATGCGCATCGTCGACTATACATCTCGCGAAGCCCCCTTGCGCTCTCCTGGTTCGGTCTAACTCGCCCCGCTCCCCTGCCTCGCACGAACGGGCGCGCGCGTTAGCAGCGAGATAATAATAAGCACCGCGACGTTGACGGCCAGCGCAAGGAATCCGGCGTTGACGCCCCACGGCGAAATGTTGAGCGCGGCGAGCGGTACCGCAACCACGAGGCCCGCGGCCAGTCCTGCCGCGACGCCCCACGCGGTCGCCCGTTTCCATAAAAACGCCGCCACGACACCCGGCATGAACTGCGTGATGCCGTTGTAGTAGAGCAGCAAGAGTTCCACGACGGTGCGCTGCGCCGTCAGCCAGACGCCGAGCGCGAGCAGCGCGACGACAAGAACGAGTATGCGCGTCAACCGCGTGCGTGCGGCATCGCTCGTAGCGATGCCGAATACATCGCCGGCGACGTTCTTTGTGATAACGCTCGCGCCCGCAAGAAGCAATGCGGACGCCGGGATGAGCGCCGCGAGTGCGCCCGCCGATGCGACGAATCCGAGCAGCCATGCGGGATAGTAGCGTTGGACGACGTGCAGGAACGATTGATCGACGGCCGTGCCTTTGAGGCCCGGCACGATCAGTGCCGCCGAGAATCCGGCAAAGAGCATCAGCGTCAAGAAGATTTGATAGAACGGCAGGAGCATCGCGTTGCGGCGGAGCGTATCGCCGCTGCGGGCGCTGTAGACGGCGTTCCACGAGTGCGGGCCCATGTAGAAGCCGATGCCGCTCAGCAGCACGGTCGAGATGTACCAGATCGTCCCGTGGAAGGCCGTTCCGAACGGCAAGACCAGCATGTGCGGATGCGTTTGCACGATTCGATCGAACATCGACGCCGGCGATCCGAAGAAACGGATCGGTATCGCAATTCCGGCGAAAGTCACGGCCGCCAATACAAAGACGTCCTTAACGATGCTCGCCCATGCGGTTCCGCGCAGTCCGGCAGTGAAAACAAAGAGCGCGAGGATGACGAACGCAACACTGGTCGAGATCGTGGCGTTGTAGGCGCCATAACCGGCAATCTGCAGCAAGATCTGCAAGCCGCTGAGCTGCAACGCTACGTACGGTACGATCATGACGAACTGCAAGAGCGCGATCGCGACGCCCAGCGCGCGGCTGTTGTAGCTGGTTTCAAAGAAATCCGCACCGGTGAGCAGTCCGCGTTCCTTGCCGGCGCGCCACATAGCCGGCGCTAAAAAGTAGCCCAGGATGTACGCGCACGTTCCGTACGCCATGATGTAGTAGGCCGGCGCACCTTGAGAATACGTCAGGCCGGCGATACCTAAAAACGTGAACGTCGTGTAGATTTCACCCGCGAGCAGCACCCAAAGGAAGATCGTGCCGAAGGACCGGCCGCCGACGATATATTGCTGCGGGTCCATCTTGATGCGCCGAACGCCGGCCAGCGCGAAGAGAATCGTTCCGAGAACGACCAGCGCGACGATCGTGAGGGCCGTGGCCGGGGCGCTCACCAGTGGCGGTCCAATCGCCCGATACTCCAAATGAAGGCCGGCGTCAGCATGACCCACGCGATCGACCAAGCAAGAATGAACGGAAGCCCGAGGATCCGCGGCTCGATTCGATTGACGAAGGGCACGGCGACGGTCAATGCCGCGATGGGGACCGCCGCGAGCAATACGCGCAGCCCGAGGACGCTCGAGGGAGGGGTAGGCCGCATTGCGGCGCATTTGCTACGCCATGCAACAACGTCCTTCGTACATAGGGCCGATTGGTGTCTGCATCATCATCGTTGCAGTACTGCTCTTTGTCGGCGCCACGTACAACTCGCTCGTGACGCTCGGCCAAGCAGTCGACGCGCAATGGGGCCAAGTTCAAAACGTCTACCAACGGCGAGCCGACCTAATTCCCAACTTGGTCGCGACGGTCAAAGGTGCGGCAAACTTCGAAAAGAGCACGTACGAAGATGTCGCCAAGGCGCGCGCGAGCGTGGGTCAGATTTCGCCGCAAGTCGTGCAAAATGCGATCAACAATCCGCAGGATTTTGCCAAGTATGCAGCGGCGCAGGACGCGCTTGGGTCGGCACTGTCGCGGTTGCTTGCGGTCGTTGAAAACTATCCGCAGCTACGCGCTACGGAAAATTTTCAGACGCTCCAAGCGCAGCTCGAAGGAACCGAAAACCGCATCGCATTCGAGCGGAAGAAGTATAACGATGCGGCGCGCGCGTTCAATACCAAGCGCGACACCTTTCCGACCGTTATGATTGCCGGCCTATTCGGGAGCCGCTTCAACGAGAAGCCGTACTTCCAGGCCCAATCCGGCGCACAAAACGCACCGACGGTGAACTTCTCGCCATGACGCGCCCGGAGCTCGAGGCCATTGCAAGCGCTATCCGCGACGCCGAAAACGGAACGACCGGACGCATCGCGGTTCGGATCGTGCCCGAGGCAAACGTCGATGCCTTCGAGCGCGCGACCGCCGAGTTTCGCAGCATCGGGCTCCATCGGCACCAGTCATCGAACGGGGCAATGGTGCTGGTTGCACCCAAAGCGCGCCGCTTCGCGGTCATCGGCGATCGCGCGCTCCACGAGCGCGTCGGACCGGCGTTTTGGCAACAGATCGTAAACGGGGCGCAGCCCTATTTCGCGCGCGGCGCAGTGCGTGACGGAATCGTGCATGTCGTAGGACAGCTCGGTGAGGCGCTGAAAATGCATTTCTCGACGCAGACGGTAGGGCCGGCGACGTGAGAGTGCGCGTTTCGGCGTGGTTCGTCATTGTGCTCGTGTCGGTCTGCGGAACCGCGCTAGCCACTGCCGAGTTTCAAGTGCCGCCGAAACCGACTGCGTTTGTCACGGATACCGTCAACGCGTTATCGAGTGCAACGCGGACGTCGGTCGACGGCGAGCTGCGCGCGTACGAGCAGGCGACGGGCCATCAAGTCATCGTTTGGATCGGCGACACGACGGGCGACGTGCCGCTGGAGACGTTCACGACCGAAACTGCGCATGAATGGAAAGTCGGACGGCGCGGCCACGACGATGGTGCGATCCTGTTCCTTTTCATGAAGGATCATCGTATTCGCATCGAGGTCGGATACGGACTAGAAAGCTCGTTGACGGATGCAGACTCGTATCGCATCATCCAAGACGTTATCCGGCCTCGGATGCGCGCCGGCAACGTGGATGCCGCCGTTTCGGCCGGCGTGGCCGCAATGATCAAGACGATCACGCCGTCGTATTCTGCGGTGTCGCCGCCGCCGTCGGAATCCGAAAATACCGCGCCGCCCGTTGCCGGCGGAATCGTGATTGCCTTTTTCGCGCTGTTTGCGGTCTTTATGGCGTTTATCGCGATGATGATCGTCGTGCGCGTTATTGCCGCGATCCGGTATGGTTATCTCGTTCTGCGCGAGGGGCCCAAAAAAGCCAAGGCGGATATGAAGAATTGGGCGTTCGCGAGCGGAGCGGCCGGCGGGTTCGCCGGCTCGGTATTTAGCGGCGGCGGCAGCGACGATTTTGGTGGTGGGGACTTTTCGGGGGGCGGAGGAGATTTCGGGGGCGGAGGCGCTTCCGGTAGTTGGTGATCTACGACGTTTTAATTTCGGCGGGCCACGAAGGGCGGCCGGCCAATTGCGCGCGCTTTCCCCAGCATCATTGTAATCTAGGCGCCGCGGGCGAGCGCGCGTGGACGCCCGTTGTCGCCGATGCCGCAACAAAGATCCTGCGAAGCCACGGCGTCAGCGTGGCGCGCCTGCCGGCCGATTTTTCCGGACGCTACCGCGTCGACGCGGCGATTTTCATTCACTTCGACGGCTCCAATCCGCCGTGTGGCAGCCGAGCATCGATTGGGTATCCAAATACGAGCGACGTAGCCGCAGCACATGCGTGGCGCTTGCTGTATCGGCAATATTGGCCATTCGGATTTCAGCCCGACAACTTTACGACGAGCCTGCATCAATATTATGCGTTCAAACAAGTCGAGGCGCGCGACGCGAGCCTGGTGCTCGAGCTTGGGGAGATAACCTGCCCCGCGCAGCATGCGTGGCTTGCTCCGCGCTTACAATGGGAAGGCGCGTTGCTGGCATATTATCTGAGTGCACTCATCGGAAAGGGCAACGTTCCGAAGCCGTAGCTCCCACGGAATCGCTGCGCACGACCGAGAACCACCGGCGATGGCTCGTGCGCTGCAAGGCCAAGAGCGCAGCGACGTCGGTGCCTTCGCGCCGATCGAGCGTCCACGCGTGGTCGCACGCTTGGCTGCGTCGGCGAGCTTTCCAATCACGTTGATCGTTGCACCCGCCGGCTATGGAAAGTCGGTCATACTTCGGCAATATTTTCGCACGCTTAGCGAGCCGCCGGTACGGTTTGCTCTCCGTGCAGAGCATGGAACGCTTCTCGGCTTCCTTCGCGGACTAACCGAGGCACTCGGCTCGCAAGCGCCGCACGCAATGGCTGCGCTCGCCGACGCTTTTGAACGCAGCACGGCGTCTGCTAGTCGCGGCGTGGATCTCGCGCGATGGATGCACGCGCATCTGGAAACGTTCGCCGGAGTCGTCGCGATCGACGATCTGCATTTCGCCGAAACCGATGCAACGATCGCCGAGTTCTTGAGCGCGCTGATCGAGCGTACCAAGGGCAGCATTCGGTGGATTCTCGCCACGCGTTCATCGACCGGCCTTCCGGTTGGCACATGGCTGGCATATCGCGACGCCGACTTGCCGATCCAAGAACAAACGCTGCGGTTCACACCTGAAGAAGCGCGAGAAGCCGCCGATCAACTTGATCTATCAATTGGAGACGATGAACTCCGCGAACTGTTGGAGTTGACGGAAGGTTGGCCGGCGGCACTGAGCTTTGCGCTGCGGTCCTCGACCAGATCCAGCGAACTTCGCAACGTCTCCGCGCTAACGCGCGACATGATCTATCGTCTTTTAGCGGAGCAAATTTACGCAGCGCTCGGTGACGACGAGCGCGCTCTTCTGGACGTAGCCGTCACGCTGCCGGTTATCGACGTTTCCGTGCTGGAGCGCGCCGGCTTCGATTGCGCTTTGCCGACGCTCGAGCGGCTTCGAGAACGAACCTCGTTCATTTATGCAGAAGGCACGGGCGTTTATCAGTGCCACGATCTGTTTCGCGAATTCCTACGGCGGCAAACGGCTCTTGGCGGAAAGCGTTCGCAGCAAGCAGTTCACACGCAAGCCGCCCGCGCTCTGGAGGCGCACGGCGACGTTGAACATGCAATCGCGGCCTACGTCAGTGCCGAGTCGCTCAATGACGTCGTGAGA
>JAMXLK010000130.1 GCA_024281075.1 Vulcanimicrobiia bacterium | reverse complement strand
CGTTGGCGTACGGCAAGTAGCCGGTCTTGGTCATCGAGATCGAATACGTGTCGGGCAGCACGCTCAAGAAGCGGTACCGGCCCTGCGCGTCGGTGACCGTTGTGTAGGTGCCGCTGGGCGATTTGGCAACCACCTGCGCCCCGGCAATCGCCGCGTGCGTCTTGTCGTCGGTTACCGTGCCCGATATGATACCGCCGGTTTCCGCAAGCGCCCGAACGTGGGGTACGACCATATAACAAAAGCCAATGAACAGAATGCGCTTCCTGACGCGGAGCAGACTCTTGATCAAAAAAACTCGACTCCCAGCAGCAACGAAGAGGCGGCAGATGCGCGCCGGCCCTTCAGGTTCGATGCTAGGGGATGGCGATGGGGGATGCATCCCGGAGAACGGGCGAGTCGTTAAGGTTTCGGCAACGCTGTTTTATCTAAGGATAAGGAACTTTCACCAATCTTAAGATTCATCGGCGCGCCGCGGGTCCGCGATTTGCCAGCGTGAGCGCAGCCCCAACCGCCCCAGAATCGAACTAACGTGCCGCTCGACGGTGTGTTCGCTGATCTGGAGCGCGACTGCGACTTCGCGGTTGCGCGCGCCGCGCCGAATCAAATGCGCGACCTGCTCCTCGCGCTCGGTCAATGCCGAGCCGCTGCTGCGGGCGCGCGGCCGTCGTTCGCCCGCCGGCTCTTGAGAGACCAGAAGACGCATTGCTTCATTAGTCCAGCGGCGCAGCCCCATCGCACTGAACGCCCGCGCGGCATCGCCCGCGCAGTCTACCGAATCCACGCGTTCGCCCGATCGCAACAGCACCTGCGCGCGCGCCAGGAGCCGGTGTGCGCGCAGATACGGACGATCCGGAGCCAAAACCGCCGCCAATGTGTCGACCGCAAATCGAGCGTCCTCAAGCTCGCCGTAGCGTGCTGCGATGGTGAAAAACTCCGGTGCGGTCGCGGCGTTGCCAACTTGGGCAAGCGCGCGCCGCAGGGCTTTCGCGAGATCGGCATCGGATGCTCCGCCCGCGCCGCCGGTCAACCCGGCGATCGTCGATTCAATGGCCGCATTCAAATCGTCGGAACGCAGCGCGACGCGCAGCATCTCTGCCGACGTCCACTCCGCGAGTGCCTCGTCGTCGCCGAGCTCGACCGCGAGCTGCGCTCCCGTCGCGGCAAACAGCGCCAAATCGTCGGGCGACGATGCAGCCGCGCGTCCGCGTTCAATTAGGTAAGCCGCGTTCTCCAGGTCGCCATTCTCGAGCGCGAGCCGCGCTGCGATCGCGATGCAGCGCGCGTGCCAGCGCGGCAGATCGTAAGACTTCGCCGCGTCAATCGCTTCGGCGATCGCGCTGCGAGCGGTTTCGACGTCGCCAAAAAGCAACGCGTGATGTGCGAGACGCTCCCGAGCGGCCACCCCGAAATGGAACTTCCGGTCGGAAACCGCGCGGTCGTGCGCGGCGCGCAGCGTGACGTAGACGCCGTCCGAATCGTTCGACCACGCTAGGACGGTAGCCGCGGCAAGATGGTCATGCGCCGTCGGCTCCAACTCGTTTGCCGCATAAAAAGCGGCGACGCCGGCGGCATTCCGGCACGCCAGCAAGCTTGGGTCGACCGCGCGTGCAACGCCGCGGTCGTCATCGGCAATCGCGCAGATTCCAGCGCGAATGCGACGGTCGGCACGCGCCAACGCGAGCTCGGCGATCGCTTCGGAGAGCCGGCACTGCGCGATGAGGCCATCGATCTTCTGCGCATCGACGATCATCCGCCTTATGCTAGCAAGCGATTCTTAAGCGGCTATTATGGCGCCGCGCGGCAGCCCGTATTGGCTCGTCCGCGTCGGGCACAGTTGGGTAAAATCTGCAGAGGAGTACGAAATGGCACAGATCACTGCGAGCGCCTTCCTGCTGCAACGTCTGGTCGACTGGGGCGTTCGCCGCATTTACGGCTATCCCGGCGACGGCATCAACGGTTTGCTCGGAGCACTCGAAGCATTCGAAGAGCGCATCGACTTCATTCAGGTACGTCACGAAGAGATGGCGGCGTTCATGGCATGCGCGCACGCGAAATTCACCGGTGAAGTCGGCGTTTGCATGGCAACGTCGGGCCCGGGCGCCATTCATCTGCTCAACGGCTTGTACGACGCGAAGAGCGATCACGTGCCGGTCGTTGCGATCGTCGGGCAAGCGGCGACGCTGGCGATGGGGGGTGCCTATCAGCAAGAGGTCGATTTGCAGACGCTTTTCCGCGACGTGAGCGAATACAACGCCACCATCGCGAGCACCACGGCGACCCGTCACGTCGTCGATCGCGCCTTTCGCACTGCAGCCGGATTGCGCGGCGTCGCAACGATCATCTTTCCAAAGGATCTCCAAGAAGAGCCCTATACGCCTCCGCCCGAGAAACACAACACGCTGCATAGCGGCGTTGGATTTTCGCAACCCCTCGTCGTGCCGCGCGAAGCGGAGCTTCTGCGCGCTGCCGACGTCCTCAACGGTGCGACGAAGGTTGCGATTCTCGCCGGTGCGGGCGCGAAGCACGCGTCTCAGGAGCTTACTGCGGTCGCCGACAAACTCCAAGCCTGTTGTGCGAAGGCGCTGCTCGGAAAAGAGGTACTGCCGGACGATCTTCCATGGGTGACGGGCACGATCGGTTTGCTCGGCACGCGCCCGAGTGCCGATATCATGACGCAGTGCGACGCGCTTCTGATGGTCGGCACGAGCTTTCCGTATGCCGAGTTCTTGCCCAAAGAGGGCAGCGCGCGCGCCGTCCAGATCGACGTCGATCCACGCAATCTCGGTTTACGCTACCCTACGGAGGTCAATCTCGTCGGCGACGCCGGACCGACGCTCGGCGCTCTGTTGCCGTTGCTCGAACGAAAAGATGATGCGTCGTGGCGCGAAGCGATCGCGAAAAACAAGCAAGATTGGTATGAGATCGAAGCCAAACGCGCCCACATTTCTGCCGATCCCGTCAATCCGATGCTCTACTTCTACTCCCTGAACGAGCGGTTGCCGTCGAACGCGATCCTCACCGGCGACGCCGGCACCCCGACGAACTGGATGGCGCGCTACATCATGGTGCGGCGCGGCATGAAGATCTCGCTTTCCGGTGGGCTTGCAACGATGGGCTCGGCAGTCCCGTATGCGATCGCGGCGAAGTTCGCGTTTCCGGACCGGCCGGTCATTTCGCTTTCGGGCGACGGCGCGATGCAAATGAACGGTATCAACGAGCTCATTACGGTCTACCGTTACTGCCGGCGATGGAGCGATCCGCGCATTATCTTCTTCGTTCTCAACAACACCGATCTCAA
>JAMXLK010000129.1 GCA_024281075.1 Vulcanimicrobiia bacterium | reverse complement strand
CATGCGCTATCGCGAAGACTGGTGCAGCGATCCATGCCGGATCATGCGCCAGCAGCAAGTGCTGCGCGCCCTCGCCGATAAGCTCAAAAGCGACCGCGTCAACACGCTGCTCCACATGGGCGATCTGTTAGCCGTCTTCCGCAAATACGTGCAGACCGATTTCAGCGACTCCGAACTGCTTTCGCTTGCGACGTACTTTCAAGGAATCGCCGGCAACGGAATCGTGAGCAATCAGGTTCCGTATACGTCAGATATCAATCTGCCCGGCTACGGCGATTCGCTGGTTCCCGATGAGAACGCGCGCGCGCACCTCGTCGCCACGATGCTCGTTGCGCCGCCGACGACGGTGCCGTCCCCCGATGCGTTGGCGCTGGCGGCGATTCCGCCGTCAACGCTGCGCGTAGACGTCGAAAACGGTAGCGGCGTCACGGGGGCCGCCGGCCGCGTGGCCGAGCTGCTGCGCAAGCAGGGCTTCAGCATCGGTGTCATCGGCGATGCGGATCGTTCCGACTACCCGTCGACCGAAATTCACGAACACTCCAACGTCACGTTTGCGGGTGCACGCGTGCGCGAAGCGCTTCCGCGAACGTTGCACGAAGCCGAAATTGTATCCGAGCCGAACGCGAGCGCTTCACCGAGCGCGAGCCCGACGCCCGGCAGCGACGTCACGGTTATCGTCGGCACCGATTTTACCAAAAGCTCGCTCGTGCAGGGACATACGTAACGTGCGGTGTCGCGGCCGGTGAAAATCGTCCTGGCGATCGTGCTGGCGGCCGGAGTTTTCTACGGCGGCTGGCGCGCCATCGTCCATAAGAGCAATCTGACGCCGGCGCTCGTCACGCCCGGTACCAACGTGCACATGCAGTTTTCCGGCGATCTCGTGCCGCGGCTCTACCGCGCATCGACCGAAATCATGCCGGAAGATCGCTCGACGCGGCCGCGATTGATCGCGCTGACGTTCGACGACGGGCCGTATCCCGTCTTCACGCCGATGCTGCTCGACATGCTGCACGATCTTCACGTGCCGGCGACGTTTTTTCTGATCGGCCAGGACGCGCAAGAGTGGCCTGAAATCACGCAGCGCATCGAAACCGACGGCAACGAGATCGCCGATCATACGTACACGCATCCGAACCTCGACGAAGAGAGCGCCGACACGGTGCGCAAGGAGATTCTTGAAGGCAGCGATGCGCTGTGGGATTTATCGCACGATCCGGCGACGCGCACGTTCGTCCGGCCGCCGCACGGGCGCTACACGGAGCGCACGTTGGCGATCGCGCAAAGCCTGGGCTATTCGGTCGTGCTGTGGACCGACGATAGCGGCGATTGGCGAACGATCAGCGTGCCGCAACTGCAGCGCCACCTCGTGGAGCATGCCACGGCACCGGAGATCGTGTTGCTGCATAGCGGTAAGCTCACGACGATTGAAGCGCTGCCGTACGTCGTTGCGCGCTTTCGTGAGGCGGGCTACCGCTTCGTCACGGTTGGGACGCTCGTCAAGCAGGTTCAGGCCGACGAGCTCAACCATCCGCTCCGACACGCGGTTTAGAGGTTTCTTAGAAAATGCCGCGTCAAATCATCGACACCGAGTCGAGCCGGCCGGCCTACGTGCGCCGGCGCGCACGCCGGTGGGTAATTTCGCTGTTGATTTTCGCAGTAATCGTAGCCGCCATCTGGTTCCTTGCTCATCGCGCCGTCGGCCAGGAAATGCGGGTTGGTGAGGGAACCGCAGGGCAGTGTCCTTATTGAACGGTTTTAGGATGAAACGGGCTCCTCTTGGATTTCTCGCGCTGGCGTTGGCGGGTGCCGCTGTCGCATGCAGCAGCCTCGGCCAGACCAGCGGCGTCAACGTCGGACCGAACTTTCCGTCGAAGACGCTCTATGCGACGAATAGCAATCAAAACGCAATCAGCATTTACAGCAACGGAACCCCGAGCGGCAAAGGGCCGTCCTACGAAATCGGTGGTTCCAGCACCGGTTTGGACGGGCCGCAATACCTGGCGTTCGACGGCGCGTCGAATCTTTGGGTCACCAACTATAATTCCAGCACGCGCAGGGCAACGCTGATCGAGTTCGCGGCACTTGCAACGGGCAACGTCATACCGTTGACGAGCGCGCAACTTCCCGGCCGGCCGCGCGGCATCGCGTTTACTCCGCGCGGCGGACCGACGCCGCAGCCGTCGAGCTCGGCGAGCCCGGTGCCGCGCATCATGGTGATTTCGGCGAACGACCCGGCAGACGTATTTCCAAGCCGCATTCTCCTTTTTACCGCGGGTACCACGACGCCGTATCAGTCGATCGCCGGGCCGAAGCCGGGGTTGAAGATTCCGGCCGGCATCACGGTCGACGGCCAGGGGCACATCTACGTCGCCAACATTCAGGGCGCGACCGTTTCGCAGTTCCTCCTGCCGACGCCGTCGCCGACGCCCAAGCCGACGCCGACTCCGACTCCGTCGCCCACGCCCTCGCCGTCCGCGTCGCCAAGCGGCACCCCCAGCCCCACGCCGACGCCATCGCCGACGCCGACGCCGGTCAACGTCTATCCTCGCTTTTCGATCACCGCGAAAAACGGCATCATCACGCCGCTGAGCGTGGCGCTCGACACGACGGGGAATATCTACATCGTCGATCAGGGCCAGCAGAACGCAAAGTGCGGCTCGCCGCAGGCCCCGGCGATCCTAGTCTTCCCGCCGTATAATAAGAAGATTCCGTACACCAAGCCAATCCGCAAAATTCAAGGCTGCAATACGTTGCTTCACGCACCGACCGACATCAAGGTCAACAAAGAGGGCGTCGTCTACATCGCCGATTCAACGGTGACCGGTGCGGGCATCATCTACGTTTACGCCGCGGGGGTCGGCGGCGGTAGGCTACACGATATTGCGCCGATCAAGTCGTACACTTCTCCAGGAGCGGTGACCGGAATCGGCATCGTGCCGTAAGGACCCATGGCGTTTCTCAAGACAATCATCGACGGTAACGAGCGCGAAGTCGCTCGTTTACGGCGCACGGCGCGTGCCGTAAACGAGTTCGAGCCGCAGTTCTCGGCACTCTCCGACGAGCAGCTCAAGGCAAAAACCGCGGAGTTCCGCAGCCGCCTGGAGCAGGGCGAGCTGCTCGATGACATGCTGCCCGAAGTTTTCGCCGTCGTCCGCGAGGCCAGTAAACGCACGATCGGCTTGCGGCATTTCGACGTGCAGATCATGGGCGGCCAAGTGCTCTACGAAGGCCGCATCGCGGAGATGAAAACCGGCGAAGGCAAGACGCTCGTCGCGACGCTGCCGGTCTACGCGCGCGCGCTCGAAGGGCGCGGCGTGCACGTGGTCACCGTCAACGATTATCTGGCCCGCCGCGATGCCGAGTGGATGGGGCCGATCTACGAGTTTTTAGGCTTGACCATCGGCGTGATTCAGCATGGGCTCGATTCGGCGCAGCGCCGCGAAGCGTACAACTGCGACGTGACGTACGTCACCAACAACGAATGCGGATTCGATTACCTGCGCGACAACATGGCGTGGCAAGTCGAAGATCTCGTCCAGCGCGAGCTCTACTTCGCGCTGGTCGACGAAGTCGACTCCATCTTGATCGACGAAGCGCGGACGCCGCTCATCATCAGCGGCCCGTCGCAAGAGGCGACGGAGCTCTACGAAAAGTTCGCACAAGTCTTGCCGCGGCTGAAGAAGGGCGAAGATTATACGGTCGACGAGAAGGCGCACGCGGTTCCCATTACGGAAGTCGGTGTCGCGCGCGTCGAAAAGATGCTGGGCGTCACGAATCTTTACGACCAGCGCAACATCGAGCTGACTCATCAGCTCAACGCCGCGCTGAAAGCGTGGAATCTCTTCCATCGAGACCAGCAATACATCATCAAGGATGGCGAAGTCGTTATCGTCGACGAGTTCACCGGACGATTGATGTACGGCCGGCGCTACTCCGACGGCATCCACCAAGCCATCGAAGCGAAGGAAGGCATCAAGGTCCGCGGCGAGGATCAGACGCTCGCGACGATCACGTTCCAAAACCTTTTCCGGCTCTACGAGCATCTCGCCGGCATGACGGGTACGGCGAAGACCGAGGAGCGTGAGTTCCGCGACATCTACGGTCTCGACGTCGTCGTCGTGCCGACCAACATGCCGATGGTTCGCAAAGATAACTCCGACATCGTCTACAAATCGGAGAAAGCGAAGTTCGACGCGGTCGTCAACGAGATCATCGAGGAGCATCAGAAAGG
>JAMXLK010000128.1 GCA_024281075.1 Vulcanimicrobiia bacterium | reverse complement strand
CGGAGACGTTTCGCGATACGTATCAAGAGTACGCACCGTACGTGCAGCGCGTCGGCGCGAATCCGTTCGAGCTATTCGATGCGCAGCCCGGCGTGCGATTGAGCGCGGGCAATCCGTTGCGCGGATTCAACGTACAGCTCTTCGGCGGCGCAGGCAGCGAGATTTACGCACAGCAAGCCATGGGCGCATTGACCGCGAGCTTTTTTCGCTACGGCAGCAGGCAGCCGATCGGCGCCGGTATGTTGGACCGTTTCACGCGCACGGGCTACGGTTTGACGTATGGCCAGTGGGCGCGCTTTTCCAGCGAGGCGGTACTCGTCGAGGGCTGGGATTCCAACTGCGGCATTCCCGGAATGACCGGTTGTGCGTCGAGCGGCGGGTTCGAGCAGATTCGCTATGCGTTCGGCCGGCGGCTCTTCGCCGAGGCGCGATACGAAGGAACGAGCGATCCGAGCGGCTTTACGCGCGACGGGGTTATGCTGCTCGGCTATGGGCCGACCGAGAACAGCCGATTGACGATCGAAAATGTCATCGCACACTCACCGCGCACCAGCAACACGATGAACGCGCAGTTTACGATCGGGTATTAGCGCCAATGAGGCTCGTCGCTCTCTTCGCGGTTTTTGCTGCACTCGGTGCCGGCGCGCAATCGTCCCGTGCAATCGATCCCGTGCGGTCGCATGCAAGCTTCAGCGTGCAGCACGTTTGGGTGGAACGCGTGAGGGGCAGCGTGCCGATCGTCAGCGGTTCGGTGACGCTCGCGGCCGGATCCGCAATTCCGACGGCGGTACGGGCGGTGCTCGATGCGAGCCGCGTCGACACCGGTGAACCCGATCGCGACCGTTCGCTGGAATCGCCGGACTTTTTTGATGCGGAGCGTTATCCGCACTGGACTTTTGCGAGCGCACGCATTGTGCCGGAGGGGAACGACGCGTTCGAGATGGATGGCGACCTCACGATTCACGGCGTGACGCAAGACGAGCGCGTGAAGGTGACGGTCGGCGGCACGCCTACGGATCCCCTGTACCATGCAAGCGCGCAGATCGACCGCCGCGCATTCCGCATGGCGACGACGCGGCTGGACCCGGCGATCGGCGGTATTGTAGACGTGACGCTCGATATCGCGCTGAAGTAGCGCGCCGTTCGCTTGGCCGTTGCAGCAGTTTTGCGCGACTGCGCGGCGGGAATGTCATGGCCATCCATTCTCTGCAATGCGAGGCCTGTAAATGCAAATCGATACGACACTGTTGCCGGTTCGGGGAAACGACGCCGTGGAGATTCTTCGGAACGACCATCAGGTGATCAAGACTCTTTTGACCGAGCTGACCGAAGCGGTTGGACCGCGGCGCGAGCAAGTGCTCGAACAGCTCAAAGGCGTGCTCACGATTCACAATGCGACCGAAGAAAACCTAGTCTATCCTGCGATCAACAAGGTTGCGGGGAGCAAGCTGGAAGCGCAGCACCTCTATCACGAGACCGCCGAGGCCGATACGGCGCTCTTCGAGCTCGACTCGATGCTGAAGGAACGCGACGAGAGCGAGTTTGGCACGAAGGCGGAGAAGTTCGCCGAAGCGGTGCGGCATCACATAGAAGAGGAGGAGCAAAAAGCCTTTCCGCGCCTTCAAGAGAACGCCGATGCGCGTCATTCGGAGATTCTCGCCGAGTCGGTAAAGACGTTCCGCAAGTCGTTACACTTCGAAACGCCGTCGATCGCTTAGCGGCGAGCGCGTTCCCACCGCTGCACGAAACGCAGCGCGACACGCTCCTGGTGCGATAAAGCGGCGGCGCGCGCCTTGGCCGTGCTCGCCGCTTTGCCGTTGCGGCTCGGCAGCGCACGCAAGGCGGTATAGGTTTCGATTACGGCGGGGTGCACGTACGCTTTGCGGCATACCGCCGGCGTGTTGCCAAGGCGCGCCGCGACGCAGGCCAAGGCCGCCGCAACATTTTGCTTGACGTTGGCGGGCTCGGCTGCGGGTTCGGCCAGCGCCGCGATGCATTCCACCGTGCCGATCCACGTGCGAAAATCTTTTGCTGAGAAATCGTCGCCCGCGATTTCGCGAATATAGGCGTTGACGTCGTCGGACTCGACGCGGGCGACGTCGCCGCTTTCATCGATATATTCAAAGAGCTTCTCGCCGGGAAGATCGCGGCAGCGCTTGATGATGCGCGCGAGCCGTGCGTCCCGCAGCGTAATAAGGTGCTCGCGACCGGTCTTGGCTCGAAACCGCAGCCGCACCTCAGAGCCGCTCAGACGCACGTGGCGCGTCCGCAGCGTCGTCAGGCCAAAGCTATCGTTGGCCTGCGCGTACTCCTCGTTCCCGACGCGGATCCCGGTCGAATCCATGATGGCAACGATCGCGGCGAGCACCTTGCGGCGCGAGAGTTCGGGGCCGGCGAGATCCTTCGCAACGGCTTTTCGAATCGCGGGAAGCGCTTTGCCGAACGCGACAAGCCGCTGGTATTTCGCTTCGTCACGGACCTCACGCCAACGCTTATGATAGCGGTATTGCTTGCGCCCGCGTGCGTCGCGGCCGGTCGCTTGAACGTGCCCGTTGGCGATCGGCGCGATCCAGACGTCGGTGTAGGCCGGCGGCACGGCGAGCGCTTTGATGCGGCGCAACTCGGCGTCGTCGCGTACGGGCGAGCCGTCGGGATAGACGTACGCAAAATGCCGGCCTCGGCGCAGCCGGCGTATGCCGGGCTGCCGATCGTCGATGTACCGAAGGCCCGCTTCGCGAGCAGCCGCTAGGGAGTCCATGTGCCATTGCGCTTCTACCGCAGGCGCGGCCGGCAAAAACGTAGTACCGGCCAGCGCATGCTCGCAAAACCGGCAAAGGACCGCTTCTTCGAGGACTACTCGGTCGGAGAGGTTTACGAGTTCGGGCCGATTGCGCTCGACGAGGCGGCGATCGTGCAATTCGGTCGGCAGTACGATCCGCAGTATTTGCACGTCGATGCGGAGCGCGCCGCGCACGGACCGTACGGCGGATTGATTGCAAGCGGCTGGCAAACGATGGCGACGGCAATGCGCCTCTTCGTCGACAACTTTCTGCCCGACGGCGCCAGCATGGGATCGCCGGGCGTCGACGAGCTGCGATGGCTCCAGCCGGTGCGCCCCGGCGACGTGTTGCGGATTCGCGTCAGCGTGCTGTCGGCGCGCGTCTCACGCTCGAAGCCGGATCGCGGCATCGTCGAAACCCGCGTTGAGACGCTGAATCAACGCGATGAAGTCGTTGCGACGATGCGCGCGGTGAACTTTATGCGACGCCGCGAATGAACGGCGTTCGGACGTTGGGTATCGGGCTGGCGCTGATCGCGGCGTGCAGCTGCAGCAGCCATCCCCTTCTCCCGTCGATTCCGAATAATCCCATCCCGCCGCGCACGTACTACGTCGCGCCGAACGGCTCGAACTCCAATCCAGGAACGCTCGGCCGCCCGTTTCGCACCATCCAGCACGGGCTCGACGTTGCGACTCGGCCAGGCGACGCCGTCGTCGTGCGTGCGGGCATCTACTTTGAAGGCATAACTTTTCCGGCGGACGGTGGTGCACGAAACCCCATTGGGTTGCGAGCTTATCCGGGCGAGCGGCCCTTCATCTCCGGCGACAAGATGACGCCTCAGAAGCTCGTTCGTATTTTCAACCGCAGCCACATTCGCTTCAGCGGGTTCGAAGTCGGGCGCGTGACGGCGACCACGCCGACGCAAAGCGGTGCGATCTTTGTGGAGGGTTTCGGTGACGACATCGAAATTGCCGACACGATCGTTCGCGACGTGAAACCGGCAGCGCATACATATGCGAACGGACGCGCGATCCAGGTGCGCGGCTACGACGCGAGCCATGCGCTCACCAACGTGGTCGTCGCGGATAATGAGATCGACCGCTGCACGGTCCAGGACGGTAACATTTTAGAGGTCAGCGGCAACGCGTCGCACGTTCGCATTGTGGGCAATCGCATGCGCGACAATCGCGGCATCGCACTCAACGTTACCGGTGGCACGCATCCCCCGCGGTACGTCCGCTGGCGCCTGCAGGTCAGCAATGTGCTGGTTGCCGGCAATACGGTAGACTCAACCTCGGGAGCGGGCGCGATCGGGATCTACGTTCAGGCATCGCGCTCGGTCGAAGTCCGCCACAATACCGTCGCGCGCAGCGGCTGGGGGATGTACGTCACATCGGAGTATCCGCACGTGCACTCGAGCGATATCACGATAGCCTATAACGTCATTACCGATAATGCCGAGGCAGGGCTGCTGGTCGGATCGCCGTTTTTTCCGACCACGGTTCTCGGCGCGGTCGTCACCGGGAACACCGTGCTGCGCAACGGTGCGTACGAGAGCGGAAACGGTGGGAATTTTGGAATCGGCAGAGCCCGCAACGTCGCCGTGCGCAACAACCAGCTCGTTGCGGCGGACGATCAGCCGCTAACGTATCTCGGAGCTCCGTACACCGGCGTCACGTTGAACGAGAACTGCTATGACGATGCAAGCCACAATAGCGCCGGCGCGCGATTCCAATACGCCGGTCAAACCTATGTCGGCTTCAAACGATACCGCTCACAAACCGGCGAGGACCGCAGCTCGCGGTTCGGCGGTTGCGGCCGTTAGAATTTCTTCTCACGCATGTTGTCGTTTGTTAGCTCGATCCCGGCTTTTTCGTGCAAAACACGAATGGCCAAGACGGTCGCCGCGAAGACGAAGAGAATCGCTCCCTTAATCCAAACGCTGAGCTGCGGAATTAGGACGATCCCCGCCGAAACGTACGGTAAGATCGTAACCGCGTAACCCGTGTACTCTTTGAGCCAACTCCACGTGCCGGGTTGCGCTTCAACCGAGAGCTCTCTTGCTCTCTTACTCACGCCCGTCGCCATCAATACTTCTTACCCACCACGACGTGCCTTCGAGGAGAAATCGTAATGAAGCGCTTTGCTTACGCCCTTTACGTCACAAGCATTGGCATCGCGGCGGCTGTGCTTACTGCTTGCACTGGCTCGTCCAGCGCGACCGGCTCATCGGCCATAATGCCTCAAATTCGCACGGCCGGAAGCCAAACGTTCGACTATACCGGCGGCAAACAAACCTTTACCGTCCCGTCCGGCGTGACGCAAGTTAAAATCGTCGCAAGCGGTGCGGGAAGTCCGAGCAACGAGCACACTCCCGGCAGTACCGGCGGCTCGGTCAGTGCCACCGTGCCGGTAACTTCCGGCGAGGTTTTGGCGGTTTATGTCGGCGGCGCCGGCGCAGTGGGCGCTTCGGGCTCGGGCGGGAGCGGCGGGTTTAACGGTGGCGGGCAAGGAGGAAGCGGCATTTATAGCGGCAGCACCGGTTCTGGCGGTAACGGCGGCGGTGGTGCGTCTGACGTGCGTCAAGGCGGCGATCTTTTGCGCGATCGCATTATTGTTGCCGGCGGAGGGGGTGGACCGGGCGGGTCCTTTTGTTACAACACCGGCTACTGCTATGCGGGCGGCGGCGCCGGCGGAGCGGGCGGCGGTGACGTCGGCGGCCGCGGCCGAAGCGGCTACTTCGTGCCGAAATGCAACTGCTATTATCCTGACGGTGCGGGAGGAAAAGGCGGCACGCAAACCGCCGGCGGCAAAGGCGGACGCGGTGGGACAAGCTGCTGCAGTTCGTCGGGCGGAAAGGCCGCACGTGGCAAACATGGTACGCTCAAACGCGGCGGCGCGGGAGGTTGCTGCCACGGCGATAGCAGCACCGGCGGCGGCGGCGCGGGCGGCGGCTATTACGGTGGCGGCGGTGGCGGTGCCGGCGGATTCTTCTCCAGCGGCCCGGGCAGCGGCGGTGGCGGAGGCGGCGGGTCGTCGTATGTCGAGCCGAGCGCGACGCACGTGAAGAACATTCAAGGCGGCGGCGCGAGCGGTAACGGTCAGATCATTATCTCGTGGTAAACCGACGTAATTTCAATCGACGGGCAATCATCGTAAGCGTTGGAGTCGCGTTATTCGCCTCGTGCGGGCCGCTGGCTGGCGGCGTACCTTTTCAAACTGGCGGCGTGCCTGCGACTTGGACGTCGCGCCACACTTCGCAAAACTACAAGCTGATTTACGTCTTCAAAGGAAAGCCGGACGGCGCGACGCCGTATGGGGCGATGGTCTATCTCAACGGGGTGCTTTACGGAACGACGACTCGAGGCGGCAAGCACGACGAAGGAACGGTTTTTAACGTTGATGCGGCTGGAAACGAAAAAGTTCTCCATAGCTTCGGCGGCAGCGGTGACGGAGCGAGCCCATATGGCGGCCTCATCACGCACAATGGTTTGCTGTACGGGACGACGTTGGCCGGTGGCGCGCACGGTAACGGAACCGTTTTTCACATCGCACCGTCGGGCCACGAAGAAATCGACTATAGCTTCGATTACAACGATAATCGCACCGACGGGTCCGAACCGGGTTCAACGCTTCTGCTGCACAACGGGCTGCTGTATGGCACCACCGTGCACGGCGGGGAAAACGACTACGGCACGATTTTTCGCATGACGCTGGGCGGAAACGAGAGTGTGCTTCACGCTTTTGGCGGCGCCGATGGAAAGTATCCCGTCGGCGGTCTCATGCTACTGCACGGCCTACTCTTCGGCACCGCGAGTGAGGGCGGTACGCCGCATTGTTCCGGTGGATGCGGAATCGTTTTTAAGCTAGACAGCTCCGGCAGCGAGACCGTTATCTACAACTTTCAAGGCACGAACTACGACGATGGCCAGTATCCCATGGGCGATCTCGTTAGCATGCATGGCCTGCTCTACGGTACAACCTTTTGGGGAGGAAGGTTCGGTCTCGGGACGGTTTTCAGCATGACGACATCCGGTGAAGAAACAGTCGTGCATGCATTCGGCAGTGCGAACGACGGAGGCTACCCGTACGCTGGGGTGGTTGCGTTTAAGGGAGGCCTCTACGGCACCACGGAAGTCGGCGGCCGCAATGGGTACGGCACGGCATTTGCGCTAACGAGCTTGGGCCTGGAATATACCTACTCATTCGGGACGCAGTCGCCGGGAATACATCCTTACGCTCCCTTAACCGAAGCGGGCGGCTCTTTTTACGGCACAACGTCCGAGGGCGGCGATGCCAATGCCGGAACGATCTTTCGCGTGGCTTTTTAATCAGAGCAATGCAGCGTCAACGCGCGCGCGTGCGTTCGAGATCGATTAGCACACGTTTGCGATGTAAGCCCCAGCGATAACCGCCGAGATCGCCGTCGCCGCGAATGATCCGATGGCATGGAATCGCCAGCGCCACGCGATTTTTTCCGCACGCTTGTGCGACGGCCCGCGCCGCATTTGGCT
>JAMXLK010000127.1 GCA_024281075.1 Vulcanimicrobiia bacterium | reverse complement strand
CCGAGCGTCGGTAAGAGCGCGTCGGGCCGTTCGCGCGCGATGATCTCCTCCAGCGACGCGACGTTCAACGGTTCCAAATACACCGCGTCCGCCACGTCGGGATCGGTCATGATGGTTGCGGGATTCGAGTTGACGAGGACGACGCGATGGCCTTCCTCACGCAGGGCGCGGCACGCTTGTACACCGGCGTAGTCAAACTCTGCGGCCTGACCGATCACGATCGGTCCCGACCCGATGACCATCACGTTGCGGCGCGACACTAAAAATGGGGGATTAAAGCAGTGTCGCTCCAGTCCCTGGTCTCCACTTAGTCGCTCGCCGTGGGGCAGCCTCGAAGACACTCGTCGCCGCGCATCGTGCGCGGCTCCTGTTCCACCGCTTTTTCGGGGAAACAAAGTTTTGAAGCGGCCGTCCGTGGCCGGCCCGAAAAAGTCGGAGGCTTCTCGGCAACCCCACGCCGAGCTCCTCAACGCGACCGCGGACTTACGCTTGATTGCGTTTAAAGAGGCGGCGTGAGGATTGGCGTTTCGGTTCTGGCGATTGGTGCGGTTGCGACGGGTATCGTCGATTTAATTTGGCGTAGGTTTGATCCGGCCGAACAGCCGATTCAGGCGTTCGGCGATCAGGTTGCGGCTCACAGCATGGTTTTCGCGTGCGTCGTCGCGCTGGTGTTGATCGTCGGCGGCATTACGATCGTGCAGCCTCGCACGGTAAGGCTCGGATCAGTGCTGCTGGCAGTGGCGTATTGCGTCTTTGCGATTTTTTGGTCGCCGCGGCTCACGACCGGCTTCGAATACTTGGGCTGGGCCGGCCTGACCGGCGCGTTGGGAGGCCTGGCGCAAGAGGCGATCGTCATCGCCGCATTGGCAATTGTATTTGCCTCCGGTTCGAGCGACGCCGGCTGGGCGCAGCGCGTTGCGCTCATTGCGCGTTGGGTGTTTGGGGTTTCGGCGCTCCTCTTCGGCATCGCGCATCTCGCGAACATCGCCGGCATCGCGCGTATGGTGCCGCAATGGATGCCGCTCGGCGGCAACGTCTGGGCCGTCGTCACCGGCATCGCATTCATTCTTGCGGGCATTGCGATACTCAGTGGAATATTAGACGTCGTCGCCGCGCGGCTGTTAACGCTGATGCTGGCGGTTTTCAGCGCCCTCGCTTTGGCGCCGCAACTCGTGTCCTCCAGCCACGAGCAGAGCGCGTGGGGCGTGAACGTTTATAACGTGACGGCGATCGGTGCAGTGTGGGTTCTCGCGGATTGGCTCGCGAGCCGACGAGTGGATCGGCTCAGTTTCAGTGATGAAAGATGATCGCCATGATCGTCGTTACCCACGTTCCGACGACGATACCGGTTAACCAGTTGAATCGCGAGTCAATGTGGTTAAACCGAACGTCGATCCCATCGAGCCGGCGCTCGATGCTGCCGAGCCGCTCGTTTACCTGATCGAACGCTCCCTCGACGTGGGCAATTCTCGCCTCAAGCGGATGCGCGTGCATAGATCTCCTGGCCTCTAAAGAATACCACACCGTTTAATCACGCCCCTGTAGCTCCGCGACAAGGGAAGCGATTATGGGCGAGCCGGGTGCTCGATCGCATTCTTGACGTCCCGCTCAGAAGCGCTAAAGGTCACGTATCGTTGCCCACCGATTCCGATCTTGCCGATCTTGAACTCCAACCGGTTAGAACTGTCCGGAGTATTAATCCTCAATAGAATACCTTGATCTCGTCCGCTCAGAACCGGCAGTAATATGGAGCTCTGGCAATCCTTACTTAAAGTAATACCAACAGAGTAGAATCCCGCAGGCAAGAATAAGTCACCCTCAAAACCGAGCGGTATCGGTCGAACGTCGTTCTGAACCAGCTCTTGTTCATGCCGTTCTACAAGATTGCTCACGGAGATCTTCGGTTTGTACGTTACATCATGCTCGCCCGCGCAATCTAGCGCGGTGAAGTGGACGCGACTGTCATGAGCGATCGACGGTTGAGCCTGTCCTTGTAAGCCTGCAAGCAGTAAAATAAGCGTCAGCCATCTCGTGGAGAGGTAGTTCCTGTTAGGGGTCACTTCGGCGTCTAGCTATACTTTTCGATGAGGCGTTGCGCGTACCAGTTTGGCCACGGATCTGAAGGAGATGCGGCAGTGTAGGCCTGATCGAACTGCACGAGGTCGCTCGTGAGATGACTGCGGATCGGGCGATGCGTGAGAAGCTCCGGTAACTCGGAGTGCGCGAGCAGCCAGTCGGAATAAAACGTTGCCCAGTCTTCGTCGTTGCCGTTCGTGTCGGCGAACACGACGTGGTGAACTTCACCCGCTTGATGTAATAGCTGCGCGATTTTAGTTCCAATGTCCTCAGGCATGACGCCTCCTTCGACTTCGCTCAGGATGACACATCAGGGTTGGAGCAATGTGCGACTCCACGACGTGCCGCTACGCGTGTAAAGCGTGCGTTCGTGCATGCGATTGGGCCGCCCTTGCCAGAACTCGACGCGCGCGGGCGTCAAAAGGTAGCCGCCCCATGAGTGCGGGCGCGGAACGTCGTCTTCTTCGAAGCGCGCGTCGAAGTGCGCGAAGCGTTCTTCGAGCACGGTATACGATTCCAGCGGTTCGCTCTGCTCCGAAGCCCACGCGGCGATACGGTGGCCGCGCGGGCGTGCGTTGAAGTAATCGTCGGACTCGACCTCGGAGAGCGGCGCGACATCGCCTTCCACGCGCACCTGCCGATGCAGGCTCGGCCAGTAGAGCACGGCTGCCGCGTGCGGGTTCTCCGCGAGCTCGTGACCTTTACGGCTGAGATACGAGGTGAAAAAGCGTAAGCCGCGTTCGTCGAGCCCACGAAGCAATACGATCCGCGCGGACGGATGCGCGTTCGCATCGACCGTCGCCAAGCACATCGCAATCGCCTCGAGCGACTCCATGCCGCCCGCATCGTCGATCCAGTCTGCGAGCTGCGCGAACGGTTCGCTCATGGATAACGTCCGAGCGAGAACCCGGCCAAGAATGCCAACAGCATCCCGAGCGCGCCGCCCACGGCGAAGCCGAGCGACGCGTCGACCGGCTTGCGCGTCAGCGATGTAATTCGTCCGAGGCGCGCGAGCGCGTCATGCAGCTGCGTGGCGTTCTCGGCACGCGCGTACGCGCCGCCGCTAGCCTCCGCATAGCTTCGCAATGCGTCCTCGTCGATGGTAGCTTGTTCGTTCGTACCCGGAATCAGGCCGCCGTTCGGAGTGCCGATTCCGACGGTATAGACCGGCACGTGATGGGCCCCCAGCCACTGCGCGATCTCCACCGGATCGTTCCCGGTGTTGTTGACGCCGTCGGTAATCAGAATGACGACGCGATGTCCCGTCGCCGGCAGCATTTGTGCGGAAAGCTTCAGCGCATCGCCGATAGCCGTGGCACCGTTGGGAAGCGGGATGGCGTCGAGCGCGCCGATAACGGCCTGATGATCTGAGTTGAGCGGCGCGATGACGCTTGCAGAACCTGCGAACGAGATGATGCCGATTCTCGTCCCTTGCGGGCTCTCGTCGATGAACGCGCGTGCCGCTGATTTCGCGGCTTGCGCCCGCGTCGGAAAGACGTCGGTCGAGGACATCGATCCCGACGTGTCGATGCAGATGAAGACCGAACCATCGCGTACCGGGACCAACATCGTCAGATGCGGTCCCGAGATTCCCAAGACTAAAGCCCCCAACGCCACGATCCAGAGCGTTTGCAGCGCACGGGGAATCCACCCGCGCGGTTTGGCCGCTTCGAGAAAGAATGGGACGCTTGAGTAAGCGAGATCGCGTGCCGTCACGCGCCGCGCCAGGCGGTCGTACAGCAGTGCAAAGATGACGACGCCGAGCAGCCCGAACGCGAGACGCAGCGGGTGATCGACGATCATGCGCGTGCCAGCCCGAAGGCAGCGGCGAGAGATTCTGCGCCGTTTTCTTCTCGCAAAACTCCGGTTCGCCAGTTGGCAAGTTCGAAGCGGCGAACGAGCCCGCGTTCCCGGCGACGCACGGCCTCCCGAAACGCGGCGCGCTCGCGAGGGCCGACATACGCGCGGGTGTAGCCGCCTTCAGCGCCGCGTAATCGAACGAAGCCGCCGAGAGGCAAGCCATCGTACCAGGGATCGCGCACGACCAACGCCGTGCAATCGAAGCGCGCGCCGAGTTCGGCAAGCTCCCGGTCGAGCGAATCGTCGAGCTCGTACCAATCCCCGACCGCCAAGAGTGCGGTACCGCGCGGAAGCGCGGCGCGTGCCGTCCGCAGAGCACGCGCGACGTCGAAGCGATCGCCGCGCGGTGTCCAACCAAGAGCGCCGTGCGCGCTGCGCTGGAGCGCGGGCGGCGTAACGCCCTGGGCGGTAACGCGAATGCAGCGGTCTTCTCCTGTCGCCGCACCGAACCACGCTTGCAGTGCTTCCCGACCCGCATCCAGCAGTGGTCGCCGTCGTCCGACGCGCATCGACGGGGATTCGTCGAGAACCGCAGCAAGGGTGAGCGCGACGTCCTCGAGCACGACGCGCGTTTGAAGCTCCCCGGACCGCGCGGTTGCCGCCCAATCGATGCGTCGCACGTCGTCGCCCGCGACGTACGCGCGCAATTCGACGAACTCATAACCATCGCCGCGATAGATCGTCGGCGAACCCGCTCCGAGATGGCGCGGCCGGCGACGCGCGCGTAAGAGCGCTTCGCGAATCGTCACGGCGCTGGAACGGCCGCGATCAGTCCGTCGATGATTCGATCCGCGGAAATTCCCTCGGCAGCCAAACGATAGTTGAATCCAATGCGGTGGCGCAGGGTATGCGGCGCGACGGCACGCACGTCGTCGGGCAGGGCAAAGTCACGTTCGGCGAGCAGTGCGCGTCCGCGCGCGAGAAATGCCAGTGCGAGGGTGGCGCGCGGACTCGCTCCGTAATCGATGAACTCCGACGGCTCGCGCGTCTTGGCCACGAGGTCGACGATGTAGCGTTTCAGCTTTTCGTCGATGTGCACCGCGTGCGCCGCGACGCGCCACCGCCGAACGTCGTCGAGCGTTGCGACCGCGCGCACCGGCTGCGTGTCGGCCACGGCAAAGCGGTCGAGAATACGGAGCTCTTCTTCGCGGCTGGGGTACCCCACGTTGACCTTCATGAGAAAACGGTCCATTTGCGCGATTGGCAGCGCGTACGTTCCTTCGGAATCGAGCGGGTTCATCGTCGCCATCACCACGAAGGGATCCGGCAAACCGTAGGACTGCGGGCCGATCGTTACCTGACGCTCCTGCATCGCTTCGAGCAGCGCGGATTGCACTTTCGCGGGTGCGCGATTGATCTCGTCGGCGAGTACGACGTTGGCGAAAATCGGTCCCAACACCGTCGCGAACGCGCTCTCGCGCTGATCGAAGATGCGCGTGCCGACGATATCGCTGGGTAGGAGGTCAGGCGTAAACTGAATGCGCTTGAAGTCGCCTTCGAGCGCCGCGGCGAGCGATCGGCACGCGAGCGTTTTGGCAAGTCCCGGCGGTCCCTCGAGCAAAACGTGGCCGTTGCAGAGCAGTGCTAAGAGAAGCCCCTCGATCACCCGCTCCTGGCCGACGATCGTTTCGGCCAGCGCGGCGCGAAGCGCGGCAGGTTGGCGCTCGACGATCATGCGACGTCCTCGATATAGCGTTCGAGCGCGCCGCACGCATCGTCGATCGCCGCGCGCAAATCTTCCTCGTAGGTAAACGCACTGCGCTCCAGCGCGACCAGCAGCTCTCGCGTCACGCGATCGTGAGAATCGGTTCGGCGTAACACGTCGGCGAGCGTTTCGCCGTCCGATGCGCCGACCATCCGCCAAATGGCCGCGCGCACCGCGATTGCGGCCGACCGCGTCCGTTCGGCGCGCAAAACCGCCAGCGCATCTTGCGCACGCTGGCGCGGTGTACGCACCACGGCAGGCGGGGGCGGAGGCGGGACGATCGGCACGGGAACGGGCCTCGGGGCCGGCCGGCGGCGCCGCGCCAGCAGCACGACGAGCGCGACGATGCATGCAATCCCAAGCAGCCAGAGCAGCGCGATGCCCAGAGTTCTAGCCGCGACGTAGACCGCACGCGATGGCGCGCCGGCAACGTGCAGCGTGAGGCCGTTGCTAAACCATTGCTTCGCCTTGCCGTCACGCGCGTCGATCGCTTGCAGCGTCCCGGGCGAGATGACGAGCGTGCCGCCGTTTTGCGCGACGACGGTTACGGTCTCACGATACTGCGTACCCTGTGGCGTGGTCGTCGTCTCCCGTTCGTCGCCGAGCAATTCGAGCTGAGCCAGACCCGGCAGATCGATGTTCGCGATTTGGCCGAACCGTTCGCGGACGCGCAGCGTCAATGTCAAATGAAATGGCACGCCGGCACGCGGCCTCGGCGTATCGGTCCCGAGATCGAATGAAAGAACGGTCAAACGCTGCAGCGCTTGCGCATCGCCGATTACCGGGGCGACGGCGAGCAGAACGACGAGCAGCGCTAGCGCTGCGGCAGCGCGTTGAGCCACTCGGCGAAGAGCCGTCGCGCGTCGAATGGACCGGGCGACGCTTCGGGGTGAAATTGAACGCCGGCAATCGGCAAACGCCGATGACGAAAACCTTCGTTCGTTCCATCGTTGAGATTAGTCATGGTCGCCTCGAGCTCCGGCGGAAGCGAGCCGGCATCCACCGCGTAACCGTGATTGTGCGCCGTAACGATGACTTCGCCCGCTTGCAAATCCATCACCGGCTGATTGCCGCCGCGATGTCCATAGGGAAGTTTATAGGTTCGGCCGCCGCACGCGAGCGCCAGCAATTGATGTCCGAGGCAAATGCCGTAGAGCGGCTTGCGTTCCAGGAGTCCACGTAAGACGTCGATCGTATCGTTTAAATCTGTGGGATCGCCGGGACCGGGGGAGATGATGACGGCGTCCGGGTCGCCCGCCAGCACGTCGGCCTCTGAAGCATTGTACGGAACGACCTCCACGCGAGCGCCGAGCGCTTCGAGCTGTCGCAGGATGGCGCGTTTCACGCCGCAGTCGATCACGACCACGCGTGGTCCTCGCGCGTTGCCGATTGCAAACGGCTCGCTCGTTGCGACGCTCGGAACGAGCGCCTTCGTACTCGCATCGCGCACGAACTCGCTCAGTGCGCGCTCGGCCCGTGTCAGCGCCTCGTCGCCGACGGCCAGCGCCGCCCAGATTGTCCCGTGTTCGCGCAGGGCGATCGTAATCGCGCGGGTATCGGCGCCGACGAGCGTCGGGATCCGCTGCGAGTCGAGCCATGACGGTAAATCAACTTTGGAAAGGTGGTGCGATGGATGGTAGGCGATCTGTTTGATCACCGTGCCTGCGACGCACGCGCGTCCGTATTGCGAGGCGCTTCCGGAGATGCCGTAGTTGCCGATCATGGGATACGTAAACGTCAGAATTTGTCCGGCATACGACGGATCGGTGAGGGCTTCTTCGTAGCCGGTCATTCCGGTATAGAAGACCGCTTCGCCAAGCGCCAGCCCCGCGAAACCAAGCCCCTCGCCATCGAAACGGCTGCCGTCGGCGAGGAAGAGCGCGGCGTGCTGTGTGCTCATGCTTCCCAATCGGGCGCGCGATAGCGCACGGCACCGCCGACGATCGTCGCTAGTATTCTTCGGGGTAAACGGCGACCGGCAAACGGCGTACACTTGCCCTTCGATGCGAACGCCGCCGGATCGACCCTCCATGGGCGATCGGCAAAGATCGTAATATCGGCCGCCTCTTTCGGAGCGAGCGTCCCGCCGCGAATCTTCAAAATCCGCGCGGGATTGGTGGAGAGCAATGCCACGAAACGCAACAACGGTAAATCCGCAAGCGCGGCGGCGTACGCGCCGACAGCGACCTCTAAGCCCGAAAATCCCGGTGCCGCACGCTCGAAATCGCCGCTCTTCTCTTGCTCCGTATGCGGCGCGTGGTCGCTTGCAAATGCGTCGATCGTGCCGTCGCGAACGCCGCGCCGCAGCGCGTCGACGTCGCTCTGCGTTCGCAGCGGCGGATTGACCTTCGCGGCGGCGCCGGCCTCCTTCACGAGCGCGCCGGTAAACGTGAGGTGATGCGGCGTCACTTCGCACGTCACCGCGACGCCGCGTGAACGCGCCGCCGCAATGGACTCGAGCGCAGCTGCCGTCGAAACGTGCGCGATGTGCCACCGTTTGCCGGTCTCGGCGCAGAGCTTTACATCGCGCGCGACGAGGGTCTCTTCGGGTAAGCAATGGTCGACGATCGGCGCATCGAGTGGACGCGCGCGCAGCGCCGCATCACGCAGTACGTCGGCGTCTTCCACGCTGTCGCCATCGTCGGAGAACGCGACCGCGCCGGCCGCAGTCAGCTCTGCGTAGTCGCACGGCTCCCTCCCTTCGCGCCCGCGCGTGATCGCCGCGATCGGATAAACGCGGCATCGTGCCTCGCGTTGCACCGTTTGCATCAAGGCCGAAAGAACGGTGGGATCGTCGAGCGCGGGATTGGTATTCGGCATACAAGCCACTGCGGTGAAACCGCCGTTCACGGCCGCCAGGGTTCCGGTCGCAATCGTCTCTTTCTCCTCAAAGCCGGGCTCGCGTAAATGCACGTGCATGTCGATAAATCCCGGAGCGATCACGGTACCGCGCGCATCGACGATCTCCTCATCGGCTGCCGCATCCAAATGTTCGCCGATTTCGGCGATTCTGCCATCGCGTACGCGCAGATCACGCAAGGAATCGAGGGACGTCGCCGGGTCGACGATCCGTCCTCCCTTGAGCAGCAGCGGCTTCATCTATTGTAGTGAACGCGCTATTGCCGGGCGTTGACCAGCAAATCGAGCACGGCCATTCGAACGGCCACGCCATGCTGCACTTGCCGCGCATACCGCCAGCCGGCGAACTCCAACACGGAATCGTCGAGCTCGACGCCGCGGTTATACGGCCCCGGATGCATGATGATGGCCTCCTTGCGAAGCAGGGCGAGCCGGCGGCGATCGAGTCGAAACCGGTCGATGTACTCGCGGTCCGAGATTGGAATCTCGACGAACCGCTCGCGTTGGATACGCAGGAGCACGACGGCGTCCGCGTTGGGGAGCACGGCATCCAAATCACGCTCGACGCTGACCTGACCTCCGGCGTACGTGCTCGGTAAGAACGCCTCCGGACCGACGAGCACGATGGATGCTCCCAAACGCGAAAGGCCGCGAATCGTGGAATGCGCGACTCGGCTGTGGAGGACGTCGCCGACGATGGCGACGGTGCGGCCGCGCAACTCTCCAAACTCTTCAATGAGCGTGTAAATATCCAGCAGCGCTTGCGTAGGATGAGCGTGAACACCGTCGCCCGCGTTGATGACGTGTCCGTCGAACGCTAATGCCATGCGTTGTGGAAAGCCGGGTTCGCTATGACGCACGACCAGCACGCAAATCCCCAGCGCTCCGAGCGTGATCGCAGTATCTTCGAGCGATTCGCCTTTGGTCGCGAGGCTTAAGTTCTTCGGCACCAGATCCACGACGTTGGCTCCGAGCTGGAGCTCGGCAAGGTGAAAAGAGGTGAACGTGCGCGTGCTTTCCTCAAAGAACATGTTGACGCAAGCTTTGCCGGCGAGCAACGGCCCCGGCGGTTCGCGCTCGAACTGCCCCGTCCGCTCGAAAATATACGCAAGCTCCTCGGCGGTGAGATCGTCGAGGTCGATGAGGCTACGGCGAATCCGCACCGGCGCTCTCGCTGATGGTAATCTCGTCGGACGGCGCGGCTTCCGGCGCGAGCAGGACTTTCACGCGTTCCCGAGGCGTCGTCGGAACGAGCCGCCCGGCGTAGTCGGCTTGAATCGGCAGTTCGCGAAGACCTCGATCGACCAGCACGCAGAGCCGGATGGCGGCCGGGCGCCCGAGATCCGTGACGGCGTCGAGTGCGGAACGAACGGTGCGCCCCGTATAGAGCACGTCGTCGACGACGACGACGACGCGTCCCGACAGATCGAGCGGGATCTGAGAGTCTGGAAGCTCGTGCGTCACGCGATCGTCACGATAGAGATTGATGTTCAGAAATCCCAGTGCCGGCGCGCGTCCGGCGATGCGCTCGATTTCAACGGCAAGCCGCATCGCGAGTGCCTCGCCTCCACGCCGCACGCCGAGCAGCACGACTCCGTCGGCCGCCTCGTTGGGCTCGACGACCTGATGCGCCAGCCGGGCGATCATGCGTCCGATCTCGGCACTCCGTGCCAGCACGCGCTGTGAGGTCACTGCGGTCACACCGGCTCCTTCAGTTGCGCGAGCGCCGCTTCAACGCGCACCAGCTCGCCGCGATAACCCTCGAGCTTCTCGCGCTCCTTTGCGACGACGTTCGGCGCGGCTTTGGCGACGAAGGCCTCGTTGTTGAGTTTGCGTTCACCCCGCTCGATTTCAAAGCGCAGTTGCTGTGCCTCCTTTTGATACCGCTCCGCCAGGAGCTGGCGGGGCGCGCGCACGCCGAGCGCGGCAAGCGCCTCATCGACCGTCGTTCCACTGGGCGCGGCACGCTCGACGGTCGCCTGCGCGAGCAACTCCAGCAGCGCTGCGATCTCCTCGGGCACGTTCGCCGGAGCGTCGACCACGACGCGGTCGCGCGGATGCAGCCCGAGCTCGGAACGGACGTTGCGCACTCGCTCGACGCTTCGCTGCAGCGCTTGAAAGTCGCGCGCTTCGTCCGGAAAAGCCGGCACTTCCAACGGGTCCGGCCAATTTGCCGTGACGATCGTTTCGCCGTCGTGCGGAAGCGCGAGCCAAACCTCTTCGGTTATGAAAGGCGCCATCGGATGAAGCAGCCGCATCGTTCCGTTCCAAACGTAGGAAAGTACGGCGGCTCGGCTCGCTCGATTGCCGGCCGCTTTGGTCGCTTCAAGATACCAATCGCAAAACTCGTACCATACGAAGCGCCACATCGTCTCGGCGGCGTTCCCAAAATCGTACTCGCGCAACAGGGTACTCATCCGCTCGATGGTCTCGCGATGACGCGTTAAGATCCAGCGGTCGGCGAGCGTGAGCTCCTCGTTCGGCGGCAGCGTCATTGCCGGCGGCAATCCCTCCGGCAGCGCGAGGATATATCGCGTCGCGTTCCAGATTTTGTTGTTGAAGTTACGCGCTTCTTCCGCGCGTGACTCGTTATAGCGCAAATCTTGGCTCTCGAGCCGCATTTGCCGCAGAATGGAGAGGCGAAACGCGTCGGCACCGTATTTATCGACGAGCTCGAGCGGGTCGATGACGTTGCCGAGCGACTTGGACATCTTGCGCCCGATCGCGTCGAAAACGAGCGGCGTAATCACGACGTCGCGGAACGGCGGTTCACCCATGAAGTGAATCCCGAGCATCGCCATGCGCGCCACCCAGAGAAAGATAATTTCGCGCGCCGTCACGAGGACTTGCGACGGATACCAGCATCGCAGCTCGGACGTCTCGTTCGGCCAGCCGAGAATCGAGAACGGCCAAAGGCCGCTGGAGAACCACGTGTCGAGCGTATCGGGATCGCGCGTTAGCTCGGTCGTTCCGTAGGTCCGCTCCGCGAGCTCGAGCGCTTCCGCCTCGCTTTCGGCGACAATCTCTTCACCGTCGGGCGTGTACCAAACGGGCAGCTGGTGTCCCCACCAGATCTGCCGCGAAACGTTCCAGTCGCGAATATTCTCTAGCCATTGCTCGTAGGTACGGCCGTAGCGCTCCGGCGTGAAGCGCAGTCGTCCGCTGCGATAGGCGTCCAATGCCGGGCCGGTCAGCGGCCCCATTTTTACGAACCATTGCAGCGAGAGCAGCGGCTCCACGATATCACCGCTGCGTTCGCTCGTCGCAATCGAGAGGCGATGCGGCGTTTCCGCGATTAAAAAGCCCAGCTGCCGAAGGTCTTCGACGATTCGCGCTCGCGCTTCGAAGCGGTCGAGGCCGCCGTAATCGCCGACGCCGACGTCGCCGCCGGCGATGCGTGCATCGAGGCCGATCACAGACGGCATCGGCAACGAATGACGCAAACCGATCTCGTAATCGAGGGGATCGTGCGCGGGCGTTATTTTGACCGCCCCCGTGCCGAACTCGGGATCGACGGCTTCGTCGGCGATGATCGGAATCGAGCGTTGCATCAGCGGCGGGAGGAAAACGCTGCGTCCGATCATCCCGGCGTAGCGCGCGTCGTTTGGGTGAACCGCAATGGCAACGTCGGCAAGCATCGTCTCGGGGCGCGTCGTCGCAATTTCAATGCCCGAGCTTCCATCCTCGAGCGTAAACGGATAGCGAACGTGCCAGAGCGTTCCGTCGCGCTCGACGTGCTCGAGCTCGGCATCCGAGATGGTTGAGTTCGAACCTGGATCCCAATTAATCAGACGCTTTCCGCGATAGACGAGTCCCTCGCGGTAGAGCCGGACGAAGACGCGGCGCACCGCGGCGGATAAACCTTCGTCCATCGTGAAACGAGAACGGGCCCAATCCGGTCCGAACCCGAGCCGGCGAAACTGCGTGTCGATCGCACCGCCGTATGTTCGCGACCATTCCCACGCGCGTTCGACGAAGCGCTCGCGCCCAAGATCGTCGCGGCGGACGCCTTCACGTGCAAGCTCTTTCACGAGCACCGCTTCGGTCGCAATCGCGGCGTGATCCGTGCCGGGAAGCCAATCGGCATTCTCGCCGAGCATCCGATGGTAGCGCGTAAGTACGTCCATCGGCGTAAATGTCGACGCCGTTCCTAAATGCGCCCGCGCGGTGACGTTCGGCGGCGGCATACAGATAATGAACGGCGGACGCGCGGGATCAGGCTCTTCGTGAAAGTAGCCGTTGCGTTCCCAACGCTCGTAAAGCCGCGGTTCGACCGCCTGCGGATCGTAATGCTTCGGAAGATCCATCGGTCGGGCTGCGTTCCGCGTCGTGTGTGCCGCCGCCCTCCCTTATGCCCGTAAGAGTCCGGTGCGGCGGCGATCTCAAGTGGAAATTGCGACGAGCGCGGACCAGCACAGGATGTGCATTCCGTTCAAAGCTTGCTCGTCCGCGCGAGCGCTATAGCAGGAGGCGCACAGGAGGTGCGACGACGAGCGGTTCCACAGAGAACGCCGCCGCGCCGGACTCTAGGCCGGCATATCCTTCTTTTGCTCGTGATAAATGAGCGTCGGCGGTTCTTTCTTCTCGATGACGTCTTTGTTGACGACGCACTTCTTGACGCCTTGCAACGACGGCAAGTCGTACATCACCTCGAGCATCGTCTCTTCCAGAATCGAGCGCAGCCCGCGCGCGCCGGTCTTGCGGCTCTGCGCTTTGTTGGCGATCGCGATGAGCGCTTCTTTAGTGAACTGCAGATCGACGCCGTCCATGTTGAGAATCTTCTGGAACTGCCGCACCAGGGCATTACGCGGCTCGGTCAGGATGCGGCGAAGCGCGAGCTCGTCGAGCGCATCGAGTGTGACGACGATCGGAAGCCGGCCGATGAACTCCGGAATCAGCCCGAACCGCAAGAGATCTTCAGGCATCAGCTGCTGCAGCAGCTTGCCGACCCGTACGTCACGCTTGCCTTCCGGCTTTGCACGGAAGCCCATGTTATTTGCGGCGACGCGCGATTCGATGATGCGTTCGAGGCCGTCGAAGGCGCCGCCGCAGATAAAGAGCACGTTGGTCGTGTCGATCTGAATGAACTCTTGATGCGGATGCTTTCGCCCGCCTTGCGGCGGCACGTTTGCGGTCGTACCTTCCAAAATTTTGAGCAGTGCCTGCTGAACGCCCTCACCGGAAACATCTCGAGTGATCGACGGGTTCTCGCTCTTGCGTGCGATCTTGTCGATCTCGTCGATGTAGACGATGCCCTTCTCCGCGCGCTTCACGTCGTAGTCGGCGGCTTGAATGAGCTTGAGCAGAATGTTCTCGACGTCTTCGCCGACGTAGCCGGCTTCGGTCAGCGACGTTGCGTCGGCCATCGCGAGAGGGACGTCGAGAATCTTGGCGAGCGTCCGCGCGAGATAGGTCTTGCCGGAGCCGGTCGGCCCTACTAACAGAATGTTGGATTTCTGCAGCTCGACGTCGTCGGACGTGCCGCCGACGTTGATCCGCTTGTAGTGGTTATAGACCGCCACCGCCAGCGATTTTTTCGCACGCTCCTGCCCGATCACGTATTGGTTGAGGATGTGGTTGATCTCTTTGGGCTTAGGAATGTTGCGCAGCCGAAGGTTCTCGTCGACGTTTTTGTAGAGCTCTTCCTCGATGATCTCGTTACAGAGCTCGATGCACTCGTCGCAAATGTAAACTCCCGGCCCGGCAATTAACTTGCGGACCTGCTCCTGCGATTTTCCGCAGAAGCTGCATTTGAGCTGCCCTTTATCGTCTCCGAACCGGAACATCGCGGGCCGCGGACTATCTCCCTTCCAGAGCTATGCCGGCAATGGCAGGCCTTGGCGATTTTCGATAATCTGGTCGATTATCCCGTAGTCCTTGGCCTCCGCGGCGGTCATGTAGTAGTCTCGTTCGATATCCCGCAGGATCTGGTCGAGCTCCTTATGCGTCGTCTCTTCGTAGATCTGTGCGACCGTCTGGCGGGTCGCTAGGAGGTCCCGGGCGGCGATTTCGACGTCGGTGGCCTGGCCGCCGATCTGCGAGACCCACGGCTGGTGGATGACGATCTTTGAATGCGGCAGCGCGTAGCGTTTGCCCGCCGCGCCCCCGGTGAGGAGAATCGACCCCATGGACGCTGCGAATCCCATGCAAATCGTCGCCACGTCGGGTTTGATGAAGCGCATCGCGTCGTACATCGCCAATCCGGCGGTCACGCTGCCACCGGGACTGTTGAGGTACATATCGATATCCTTCTCGGGGTCTTCTTTTTCCAAAAAGAGCAGTTGCGCGATAACGAGATTGGCGAGGTGATCGTCGATCGGCCCGCCGACAAAAACAATGCGATCTTTGAGGAGCCGCGAGTAGATATCGTACGCGCGTTCTCCGCGCGCCGTCTGCTCGACGACCATCGGCACCAAATGTCCCATGCTGGCTTCTAACTACGACGGGCTGCTCGGGGTTTCTTGGTCGCCCATCACGACGGCATGATCGATGAGCAAGTCGAGCGTCTTGTTGCGAACGATTCCGTCCATCAATGAAAGTACGTTATTTCCCAAAGCGGTGCGAATCCGATCGACGGGCTGGCCGTAACGGCGCGCGAGCGCTTGCAGTTCAGCGGCCATATCCGCCGGCGTCGCGGTAACGTTCTCCGCCTTTGCAATGGCCTGGATCAACAAGCCCGCTTTCACGCGCGATTCGGCTTCGCCGCGAAGCTGATCGCGCAGCTCGGCCTCGTTTTTTTCAGGCGGTCCGTCGCCCGGCGCGGACTCCGACACGAGGTGCGCAAGCTCGCTATCGACCAGAGACTGTGGAAGCGGAAAATCGTGCTTTGCCAGCAGTTCGGCCATAATTGTGTTACCAATGGCTCGGCGTGAACGGCCCGCGGCGACCGCTTCGAGTCGCCGGCGAAGATCCTGACGCAGCTCCTCGGCGGTCTGATTTGGGGAGACCGCCTTCGCAAACTCATCGTCGATTGCGGGAAGCTCCAGCTCCTTGACGTCGTGCAGCGTGACGGTAAATTGCGCCGCTTTGCCGGCCAAATCGGCCACGGGATACGCGTCCGGGAAGCGGGCCTCGACCTGTTTGGTCTCGCCGGCCGTCATCCCGGCAATGCCGGCAGCGAAGCCGGGCACGAACCGGCCCTCCGCAAGCTCCATAACCTCGCTCTCACCCCGGCCGCCTTCGAAGGGCGTGCCGTCAATGGCACCCTCATAGTCCACGGTCACGACGTCGCCGAGCCGCGCGGGGCGGTCGACGGGTACCAGCGTCGCCCGCTCCTTGGCCAGGGCCGCAAGGCTCTCTTCGACGTCATTGTCGGTCACGGCGATCGGCGGTCGAGAGACCGCAATGCCCTTATACTGCTGCAACGCGATCGCGGGCCGCACCTCGACCGTGGCCTTCAGCTTGGTCGGACGGCCGTCGTTCTCTTCGAGCACTTCGATCTTCGGTCGCTCCACGGGATCTAAATCGTGTTCCCGCACGGCCTTTGCGTACAGATCCGGCACGACTTCGTCGACCGCCTCGTTCGTCAGCGTCGAGCTGCCGTAGGTCTGCTCGAAAATCTTGCGCGGCACTTTCCCCTTGCGAAAGCCCGGCAGACGGACGTTCTTGACTAGCCGGCGGAACGCGCGCTCTTCGGCCGCGGCCAGTTCAGCATCCGTGATTGAGAACTCGAGCGCCACTTGGGTGGGCGCGAGCTGCGTCAGCGTAGATGTCATGAGCGATTGAAATTAGCGGAAGACGAGATTCGAACTCGCGACCCTCGCCTTGGCAAGGCGATGCTCTACCACTGAGCTACTTCCGCAGGTGTCGCTCGCCCGACTTCGTTCCGGGCTTACGCGGTTCTCACGGACGTTCGGTTCGCGCATCCAAGCGCGAACCTCACTCGTTTCTGCGCCCTCTCGCCATCCATGGCTTTGGGCGCATTCAGACGCCGTTCTGACCGCGTAATCCCATCCCGAAATCGGCTCGCTAAAAATCTCTTCCTTATGTGGTGGCGGCTGGTTATGGGCAAGCAGAGACTCGAACTCTGACGGGTCGCCCCACTGGAACCTAAATCCAGCGCGTCTGCCAGTTCCGCCACTTGCCCGGCG
>JAMXLK010000126.1 GCA_024281075.1 Vulcanimicrobiia bacterium | reverse complement strand
CGCCGGTCCGGTCGCGGTGCCGCTCTGACAAGCGGCCAACGCAAGCGCAGGCAGAACGTAAGAAGCGCGCAACATGCGATGCACGGTAGCAAGCAGGTGTGAAAAGACTCTGAATCCGAAGCAGCGTTTTGTGAAACTTGCGAGTCTCGTTTGGGTCATCGGCGTGGCCGTGCTTAGCTTTGTCGGCCCGCTGCACGCATCCGCGCAGACGGCCGCTGCGACGGCGCCCGCCGATTACGCGAGCTTCACCAAAGGATTGACGCCGCAGCACGGGCTTTTCACCATCTGGCGCAAGAGCGGCAAGGTCTACATCGAGCTGAGCAAAGATCAGCTCGACACCGACTTCATTCAAACCGCCGTTCCGAAGAACGGTCTCGGGGGCTTCGTCGTGACGCCGGGCTTGCCGTATCTCGAGTTTCCCAGCGCGCGCATCGTCCGCTTCACGCGAGCGGACGACAAAATCGTCGTCACGTGGCCGAATACGTCGTTCATCGCGACGCCGAACACCCCCGCGGCGCGCGCGGTCGCCGAATCGTTCGCGCCGTCGGTGATCGCGACCGCATCGATCGCCGCCGAGGACTCGGCGAGCGGCAAAATCGTCGTCGATGCGTCGTACTTGCTCGGCGACGTGCTCGATCTGACCGACGCGTTTCGTTTTGCCTTCAACACCGATGCGAAACCCGGATCCGCGTATCGTCTCGACGACACGCGTTCGTATTTCGGTCCGACGAAGTCGTTTCCCGAAAACGTCATCGTCGAAGCTGATCAAACGTTCGTCTCTGCGATGCCGCCGGACGTTTTCGACAACGTGATCGATGCGCGCGCGATCCAGGTGGACGTGAAATATAACATCGCCCAGGCGCCGGCAGCGGGCAGCTATACGCCCCGGTTGGCCGACGACCGCGTGGGTTACTATCCCAATATCCAGCTGCAGTTCGACGCCGATAACGTGCACGATCGAAATCGCCGTGAGATCGTGCGCTGGAATCTGGCCAGGCATCCAATGGTGTATTACATCAGCAACACCGTTCCGGTGCAGTACCGCGATACGATTCGCGACGCGCTGCTCGAATGGAACAAAGCCTTCGCGGCGATCGGCTATCCGAGCGCCGTTGTCGTTAAAGATCAGCCGGAAGATGCCGACTGGGATCCCGACGATATTCGCTATAACACGGTGCACTGGCTGACGCAGGCGTACGGCGGCGGATACGCGCAGGCGGGACTCGTTTGGGATCCGCGGACGGGAGAGATGATCCACACCTCGATCGTCGTCGACGCCGACCTCATGCGATTCGGTTATCAGGAGGCGGTCAACGTCGTCGATCCCGTACGCGCGGAGGACGCACCGGCGTTTCGAACGCACGAGGCCGCGTATGCCGCGGGTGCCAAAGCATCGGCGCTCTTCGGCTTATCGGCGCTCTGGGCGATGGACGAGATCCCGGCGGGGCAGATTCCGCCGCATTACGCGCAAGATTTCCTCAAGTCGATCGTGCTGCACGAATCCGGGCACAACTGGGGTTTGCAGCATAACTTCATCGCATCGGAAGCGTATACGGCGGCCGAGGTTCGAACGAGAGCCTTCACGCAGCAGCACGGGCTTGCCAATTCCGTTATGGAGTATACGCCGACCAACGTGTGGCCCAAGGGCATGTCGAGCGGAAACTATTTTCAAACGGTGCTAGGGCCGTACGATTACTATGCGATCCGCTACGGCTACGCTCCGATCGCCGGCGCTACGACGCCGGAACAGGAGCGCCCAACACTCGCGCGCTGGGCCTCGCAATGGTCGAACCCGTGGTATCGATTCGCGATGGACGAGGACGTCAGCTGGGCCTCCGGGCATGCGATCGATCCGCGCATCGATCAATTCGATCTGACCAACGATAACTTGAGCTGGTGCGACGCTCAGGTGAGAATCTCCAGCGCCGTCGTTCGCGCGATGCCCGCGCGTTTCGAGCGAAACGGCGGCAGCCACGACGCGCTGCGTGAGGCGTTCGAGTTCTCGCTCTTCCCCACGTTTCGATGCACCCGCGTCGCCTGGCATTACATCGGCGGTGAGGCGCTTTCGCGCGCGCACGTCGGCGATGCGCAGGCCGCTCCGCCGCTAACGCCGATATCGCGAAGCGAGTCGAAGCGCGCCTTTGCCTTTCTGGAGGCGCACCTTTTCTCGCCCTCCGCTTGGAACTTGCCGCCGTCGCTGCTGCGGCAACTCGTGTATTCGGAGTGGGTGACCGATCTGCCGCAACCGCTCTGGGCATATAACCCGCCCGTGCGCCACGACGAGCCGATCTCGACAATGATCGAATCGCTCCAGCAGCAGACGCTCGCGTCGATCTTTAATCCCGTTTTGCTCCAACGCTTAGACGATCTTTCGCTCAAGTACCGCAGCGGCAGTACGATGAGCTTGAGCGACGCGTTCAGCTGGACGGAATATGCCGTCTTCGGCGATCTGCGATCGCGCGGCGTTACGTCGATGGGCGAGGTGCATCGGAGCCTGCAGCAGTTCTATGCGCGCATGCTCGCGCAGATGCTGCTCGCGCCGAAACCGGGAACGCCCTACGATGCGCAGTCTCTCGCACGGGCACAACTCGTTGCGCTACGCGACGAGGCACGCGCAGCCCGGCGCCGCTCGGGCCTCGATACGTTGACTGCCGCGCATCTCGGCGCGCTGGAGTCGGTTGCCGATCAAGCGCTCAGCGCGCGGATGGCGATTCCGCCGCCGGCGCCCGACGCGTCGC
>JAMXLK010000125.1 GCA_024281075.1 Vulcanimicrobiia bacterium | reverse complement strand
CGACGTTTTTTCTCGACGTCGTGCTCGCCGTGCGACGGCGTCTGCCCGTTCCGGCCAATCCGTGGGGCGGCTACACGTTGGAGTGGCTAACCTCTTCGCCGCCGCCGGAGTTCAACTTTGACGAGTTACCGCCCATTCGAAGCCGCCGCCCGGTCTGGGATTTAATGTGTCATCCTGAGCCGCGAGCGTAGCGAGCGAGTCGAAGGACGCAATGAGATCGTTCGTTGGTATCTTTTTAGTGTCGGCGGCGTTCGGCGCGGCAATCGCGATTACGTACTTCTTCGTCGCGCATGAAGAAGGCGCGGGAACGGCGCTATTAGGCTTTATGGGCGCGGCGCTCACCTTCGCCGCGCTCTACGCCGTCGCGGCGGAGCGTGACGCGGATTTGCCGGGCGATTACCCGTACGAGACGAGCAACGAGGTAATCGGAGAAGATCTGGGCATCTTTACGACCGAAACGCCGTATCCGATTCTTACTGCGATATGCACGCTGGCGATTTTAACCGGCATGCTGTGGTCGCCGCTGCTCGGCATCGCGGGCCTTATCGGAATGCTGCTATGCCTCTGGCGGCTCGGCGCAGAAAGTGCGCGTGTTTGACTCGGGGTATGCGGCCGTCGCTTAATTCCATGTTAATCGCTCCGGCCGCATACCCGCTCGTCACCGTATGGCTTATGCATCACTACCCGCGGTGCCGATGGCGCGGATGAACAGCACGAGGGCGCCGATCCCACAGAACCATGCGACGAAGCCTTCCGCGACCGGGCCGATGTGCGCGAGCGGAAAGCCGCCTGCGTTGGGGCCATTGCGATCGTCGGCGTGCGTCTCGACGTGCTTGACGTAATAAGCGATGTCGTCGACGTCGCGATCGCTGAGCGCTCTTGCACCGAAGCGCGGCATGACGCCCGGGCCTGCGCGCACTGCCTCGGCAATCTGAAAAACGGTCGCCGTGGCGAGATCGGGCGCAACGTTGTTTGCGCCGATCGACGCGCCGTCGCCAAGCGCACCGTGACATTGCGCGCAGTTTTCGGCGTAAAGCCTGCCGCCGCGCCTGGCATCCCCGGCTTGAACCACCGGCAGCGATGCGTTGGCTCGTTGGCCCGGGAGCGTCATTACGTGTGCCACGATTTGGTCGATTTGCGCATATGTGAAGCGTGGCGCGTGTGGAATCTCGTTCACGCCCGGCGCCGGTGCCGGCATTCGGCCGCTATCGATCATGAAGTGGACGTCCGCTGCGGACTTACCGATGAGCGGCGGTGCGACGTTCGTCCCTTCGCCATGCACGCCGTGGCACGAAGAGCAGTAAGTATCGTAGAGTCGCGCGCCGTCGTCTCGTGCGAGCGCGCCGGCCGGCGCGAGCGCGAGCAACGCCAAAACCGCCCCGGGCAGCTTCATGGTACCGGCTCTTTACCCGTTCGGCGGCTTCACTGCAGCCAGCTAAGCGATCAGCAGGTCCGTGAGATTGCCGGTGCGGCGCGATGGGTACGCATTGCACATGCAAGGTAAGGCAACCGTCGCCGGCCACCCGCTCCATCCGCTTTTCGTGACGCTTCCGATCGGCTGTTTCGTCGCAGCCGTGATTGCGGATTTGATCTCGATTTGGCAAGGGCCGGTCTTTTGGGCCGCGATGAGCACGTGGCTGATACTCTTCGGAGTCATCAGCGGGCTGCTCGCCGCATTTTTCGGTTTCATCGATTATATGAGCGCGCCGATGACGGTACGCGCCAAGAGCGTCGCGGCTTGGCACATGACCCTCAACATCGCGATGATCGTCGTCTTCGGATTGGCGTGTGCAATCCGGTTTCTCGATCACACATCGGTCGCAGGCTATGCGCTGACTGGCCTCGGTTTTGTGATTCTCGCCATCTCGGGTTGGCTCGGGGGCGAAGTCGCGCACGGCCACCTCGTAGGTTCGTCGGAGCAAGACACGCGGCGCACCCGTGAAGCCGCCGATAACACGGCGCTCGCGCCGCAAGAACGCAGCCAGCGCGAGCGCCAGATGGTTCGCTGAACGACCTACCTTATCGCTAACCGAGCGACCTGACTGTGTTGGTTGTCCAACACCCAGACGTTCTTGTCGGGTCCAATGGTGAGTCCGAGCGCCACCAGCGTCTGTTGAGCATTTACCTTGCACTCTTTGATCACGCCTTTGGTCGTGATTTGCCCGATCGCGCCCGTCGGCCCGGTCGTGAAATATAAATTGCCGTCGCCCGCCGCAACGATGTTGTACGGCTGGCCGATGAGGTTTTTGTTATAGAAGGTTAAGCCGGAACCATCGGTATTGATCGCACCGATACGGCTGTTGCCCGGATCGGGAAACCATACACGTCCGTCGGGGCCGGCCGTGATTCCGAACCCGCCGTACGAGCCGACGTTATACGTGGTCGCTTTGCCCGACGTCGTCATCTTACCGATGTCGGGGCCACTGAACGTCACGAACCACAGATTCTTATCGGGCCCAACGCCAATCCCGGTCGGATCTTCGCTGTCGACGCCGGTGGTGTAAAGCGTCGTTGCTCTGCCAACTTTGTGTGCTGCCAGCCCGTACGAGCCGGTAGTAAACCATATGCGTTTGTCGGGCCCTTGAACCATCGCAGTCGAGTGCGATGCTTGACCGCCAAAGCCTTTGACGGCATAGAGACGGATGCGCAACTTGGACGTGATCGAACCGATATCGGGTTGAGACCATTCGGTGAACCACATCTGCTTGTTGGGGCCTAGCGCGATGCCTTCAGGCTCGGCATTCCCGCTGGGAATTGCTTTGACTTTCGTCAGTCCCTTCGTCGACATTCTGACAATGTCGTTCAATCCAATATCACCGTACCATAAATCGCCGCTGAGACCGGTGGCGATGTTCACTCCGCCGGTGCCTCCCGACGGTCCATTGAAGACGCTAATTTTGCCGAACGCACACGACGTCTGCGTGATTGTTTGCGCAGCGTCAGATCTTGCGGCTTGCGGCAATGTGGCGCTTCCACTCTGGCAAGCGGCGAGGATGGAGAGTCCAAGCAGCAATGCAAGTGCACGCGCCGGCATAAATTGTGAACGCAGCATACGACCTCCGAGTGCACGCAAATACAGCGTGCGGAAAGGTCACTCCGGCGCCTCAGACTGGGGTCCCTGCAAGGGCTCGCACGATTGCCCGCACGATTGCTGACACGCTTGCGAGGCCGAGCCCCGAGCTAGCTTTTAGTACGCTTTTGGTGCGTAGACGTTGAACGTCACGGCGCGCTCCATGGCGCGGTTGACGAACCGGTGGGCCGCGCCGCTGGGGACGATGACGCTGTCGCCGGGCGCCATCGTGAAGTGCTTCCCGTTGACTTCCCCCTCTACGAGGCCTTCCACAACGTAGAGCGCCTGCTCGCTCGGAGGATGCTCGTTTCCGAGCGGCCCGCTCTCTTCACCCGAATCCAACACCATCACGGCGGTTTGCAGTTGGCTGCCGTTTTCGAGCACACCGAAGCCGTCGGCCACTGTATCAATGTTGCGCATGGCAAGTTGTTACCCTAAAAGACGGTATAGGCGTTGCTGAACCCGCAACCGCGAACCGGTGAAAGACCGCGAGTCGCCCTTCCACTCCGCTCAGGGTGACACGGGACTTCGACTTCGCTCAGGTTTTTAAATATGCTCTGGCGGCGGCGAGGTCCTCGATGAACTTGCCCATCTCCCGGCGGCGCATGCGGTCGTCGGGCGCGCGCAAAATTGCCGACGGATGAATCGTCGCCATCACCGGCGTTGGCAGGATCGCGTCGATTAGTCTGCCGCGATTGGCCAGAAGCCGAAAACTCGAGCCTAAAAGCGATTGCGCCGCCGTCGCGCCGAGCGCGAGTATCAGCGCCGGATGAACGACGGCGATCTCCGCCTCCAGCCACGGTTTACACGCCCGAATTTCAATGGTCTTCGGCTTTGCGTGAATGCGGCGCTTGCCGCGTTCGACGAATTTGAAATGCTTGACGGCGTTGGTGACGTAGACTTGTTGCTCGTCGATTCCCGCCTCTTCCATTGCGCGATGCAAGATGCGTCCGGCAGGCCCGACGAACGGATGGCCTTCGCGATCCTCGCTGTCGCCGGGCTGCTCGCCGACCATCATCATGGGTGCTCGCGCGCGTCCTTCGCCGAACACCGTTTGCGTGGCGTATTTATAAAGATCGCACCCTTGGCAATGCGCCGCCGCTTCGCGCAAGCTTCGCAGCGAGGGGCGCGGCGGTAGAAAGTCTGCGGCCGAGGTCAAGCGCCGTCGCGCACGACGACGCCGTAATGGCGTTGAACCGTCCGGACGAAGCGGTCTCGATCGACGTCGGTGCTGACCAGTATCGCCTTGGCCTCGAATGCGGGCGGATTACCGGCAAAGAACTCGCGGGCGCGTTCCTCAAAATCGTCTCCGTCGCGAACGTAGACATCGGCGCTGAAGCCGAGTTCGCGCAAGACGATTGCGGCCGCCGAGGCTTGCGGCTCGCTCTCGAACGCCGCCGTCGCCACGTTAGACCGCTGCCGGCGAGCGGCTGATAAGCTCGATCGCCGCCTTATTGAACGCCGGAATGTCCTTGGGTCCGCGGCTGGTGACGAGATTCTCGTCAACGACGACTTCCCGGTCTTCCCACTGTGCGCCCGCGTTGCGCAGGTCGTCGGCGATCGTTGGCCAGCTCGTGAGCCTTCGGCCTTTGGCAAGCCCCGCGGAAACGAGCAGCCACGGCGCGTGGCAAATAACGGCCATCGGTTTGTGCGCTTCATCGATCTGGCGAACGAACTGCTGCGCTTTCCCTTCGACGCGCATCACATCGGCGTTGAGCGCGCCGCCCGGCAAAACGAGTGCATCGTACTCGCCCGGCGAAGCTTCGTCCAGCGTCCGGTCGACGTCGATTTTCGTCGCCTTGTCGTGATGTTTAAAGGCTTGGATTGGTTCGCGTTTTTGCGAAATTATTTCGACGCGCGCCCCCGCGCCGCGCAATGCGCTAACGGGCTCCGTGAGCTCGCTTTCTTCCACTCCGTCGGTCGCTAAAACGGCGACTCGCTTGCCTCTTAAATCGTTCATACCAGCGGTATCCCCGCTCGCCACCTAATGGAAACATTCGGTTTACGGGTACAGAGAGGCATGGCTGAAGTCTTCGGAAACGGCGGAGAGAGCGTTCCCATCAGCGGGCAGTACGAATGTTCGGAGTGCGGATTCCGCCATCACTTTGCGCAGGGCGAAACGTTTCCGCCCGATCATCATCCGCAGAAACCTTGGACACTCTACGTACGCGACTAGGGCCACGAGCTTTCGAGCGACGGCGTAATTAAAAGTTCCCGAACTTCGCAACCAACCGGCTGCGCGAGCGCAAAGACCACCGCCGCGGCAACATCGCCGGGCGAGTTGAGTTGCGCATCGGAGGGAGGCTTATAGCGGTCCTCGCGACCATCGAAAAAGCCGGTTGCCATTCCGCCCGGCAAGAGGCATGTCACGCCGACGCGGCCGCGCAGCTCGACCGCGAGCGCGCGCGTGAACCCTACGACGCCGAATTTGCTCGCGCAATACGCGCTGGCATCGCTGAGCGCGCGGATGCCGAGCGTTGAGGCGACCGTCACGATTCGGCCGCTGCCATCGGCAGGGAAGTGCGGAAGCGCGGCGCGCACGAGCGCCGCAGTTCCGATCAGATTGACTTTAATGACGCGTTCCCACGCTTCGAACGGGACATCTTCAAGACGGCCGCACGCGTCGATTCCGGCACACGCAACGACGCCCGCCAATCGGTACGCGTCCGCTACGTCATTGACCGCATGCTGGACCGCTTCGGCATCGGCGACGTCGACGAGCGTGAAGGCGTGATCGGCGGCCGGCGTTTTGAGATCGAAGACGGCCGGCGTTCCGCCGCGCTCGGAAATTGCGTCAGCGACGGCGGCTCCCAATCCCTGCGCGCCGCCCGTTACGATGTATGCGCCCCGCAGCGATCCGTTAAACGGCGACACAACGCTTCTCCCGGTACCACGCGATGGTTTGAGCGAGACCTTGGCGCAGCGGTGTGGCCGGCTGCCAATCGATCATCATCCGCGCGCGAGAGAGATCGGGTCGTCGCTGAACGGGCTCGTCTTGCGGCAACGGAAACTCGGCGGTGTGCAAGTCGCTGCCGACGAGGGCAGAAACGAGGCGCGCAATGTCCAGCACGGAACGCTCCTCATCGTTGCCGAGATTCATGACGCGGTGCCACGGCCGTTCGAGCAATGCGAAATCGACGATGCCTCTTACCAGATCGTCGACGTAGCACAACGAACGCGTCTGTGCGCCGCCGCCGAAAATCGGAATCGGCTCGCCGCGCAGCGACGCCATAATAAACGTCGGAATCATGCGCCCGTCGTCGTCGCGCATTCCCGGTCCATACGTATTGAATATGCGAACGATTCGGCCATCGAGCCCGTACGCGCGGCAGTACGAGGAGAGCAATGCTTCTCCGTAACGTTTGGATTCATCGTAACAGGCACGCGGTCCGAGCGGATTGACGTTGCCCCAGTAGTTCTCGCGTTGGGGATGCTCGGCCGGACTGCCGTAGACGTCCGAGGTCGACGCGTAGACAACCCGGGCGCCGTGCGCAAGCGCGAAGCGGCAACAGCAATCCAGTCCAATCGCGTTCGCCCGCATCGTCTCCAGGGGATGCATCGCGCAATCTCGTGGACTTGCCGGCGACGCAAAGTGAAAGATGAGCTCTACACCCTCCACGTGGGGCAGCTCGCGTTCGATGTTGGCGATGATGAGATCGGCCCGATCGCTCTCGCCGAACGCCTGCCAATTCTCGAGGGATCCGCTGGTAAGATTGTCGACGCCGAGCACGGAATGCCCGCGTCGCGTTAGCTCGCTGCTGAGCCGGGCCCCCAAGAAGCCCGCAGCGCCGGTAACGAGCGCAATGGCCATGCGCGAACTATCCCCAATAGGGTGAGCGCCGCACCGCCGATGACCGCAAGCGAACGGTCCTGTCTTCCTGCGAACACTTCGGTCACAACGAACGCGGGAACGGGCAACAACGCGACATGGCGGTCGTTCTGGGGATTAACGCGGTATTCCATGATAGCTCGGCGGCGCTGGTTCACGACGGAATCATTGCCGGCGCCCTCGAGGAAGAGCGTATTTCACGACGCAAGCACGCCAAGAACTGCGTGCCATTCAGCGCGTGGGAGCTGCCGGAACATGCCGCACGCTGGACACTCGATCATGCCGGGCTGAAGGCTTCGGACGTCGATGCGGTGGCCTATTCGTACGATCCTTCGTTAGCGCCTGAGCCTGACGAAATTACAGCCGACGATTGGGAAGGTTTGCGGACTCTCTACGCTCGGCGCTTCCCGAACTTCTTGCAGACCGCGCTTCCCGGCATCGAGCGCGCGCGCATCCACTACGTTCCGCATCACGTCGCGCACGCAGCGTCGGCGTACCTGGCCGCACCCTTTGACGAGACCGCCGTCATCGTTCTCGACGGGCGGGGCGAATGCGGATCGGGGCTGTTGGGAATCGCGCGAAACGGCGAGTTGGAGATCGTCCATCGTCAGCCCTTGCCGCACTCATTGGGGCTGCTTTACGAAGATCTGACGGCACATCTCGGATTCTTGCGATCCTCCGACGAGTATAAAGTGATGGGCCTCGCGGCGCACGGCAAACCGCGCTTTCTCGGCGCGTTTCGTTCGCTCGTTCCCGTCGATGCGCCCGCGTTTGCGACGTTGCCGGTCGACTTCGAGGCGTTCGCGCCGCGGCGCAGCGGCGACGAGCCCTTCGAGCAGTCGCATGCGGACTTGGCAGCCAGCGTTCAAGCGCGTCTTGAAGAAGTGTTACTGGAACTCGCCCGATGGCTGCATGCGGGTGTCAACGTCCCCAATCTGGTAATGGCGGGCGGCGTCGCATTGAACTGCGTTGCAAACGCGCGGCTCGCGGACGAAGGGCCGTTCAAAAACGTGTGGGTGCAGCCCGCCGCCGGGGATGCCGGAACGTCGCTTGGTGCCGCCCTCTACATCGCACGCGAGCTCGGCGACGTGCCTGCAAGAATGCCGAGTGCCGCGCTCGGGCGCTCGTGGTGCGACGGTGCGATCGAAGACGCACTCGCAGACGCACGCATCCGTTTCCGCCGCAGCGATGATATTGCAGGCGACGTGGCGCGAACGATCGCCGGTAACGGCATCGTTGCATGGTTCCAGGGACGAAGCGAATTCGGCCCGCGCGCACTAGGCCATCGAAGCATACTTGCAAATCCGGGGCCGCCGGAGAATCTCGACCGGCTGAACGCAATCAAAGGACGCGAAGCGTTTCGCCCGGTTGCGCCAATGGTTACCGAACAACGCGCAAGCGAAATTTTCGAGGGCGTTCTGCCGAGCCCGTACATGCTTTTCACGCACCGCGTGCGGCCGCAATGGCGCAACCGCATCGCGGCCGCGGTCCACGTTGACGGAAGCGCGCGCATCCAAACGGTCGATGGGCGCCAGGAGCCACTCGTAGCGCGGGTTCTCGACGAAGTCGAGCGGCTGACCGGCGTGCCGGTGGTGATCAACACCAGCCTCAACACGGCAGGCCGTCCGATGGTCGACAGCCCTCGGGACGCACTCGAATGTTTCGGCTCGGCGCCGATCGACATGCTGGCGATTGGGCCGTACGTGGTGACGCGGGACGGATTGAGCGCCTGATGGAGGTCGCAATCGTTGTACCGACGATCGGCCGATCGTCGTTGGCGCAGCTGCTCGATTCGCTCGCGCGCGCGGCGCGCGCGCCATTTGATGAACTAATCATCGTCGACGACCGT
>JAMXLK010000124.1 GCA_024281075.1 Vulcanimicrobiia bacterium | reverse complement strand
TCGGCCCGCTCACGCAATCGGGCAAACCCACGCCGAGCATCTGTGCCAAAGGGACGTATCTGGTCTATGCGGTGGCCGCCGACTATCCGGCCTACGAAGCATCCTATCCCAACAACCTTTCGCAACTACCCACCATTCGCGGAGCGACCGGGCAGGCCGACGTTTCAACCTCCGACGCGCTCACGGCGGCCTATCCATGACCCTTCGACTCCGGCGCTTCGCGCCTTCGCTCAGGATGACAGTGGCGTTAGCAGCATTGACCGCTGCAGGATGTGGTGGAGCTGGAACGTTTCCGGCGGGTTCGGTCGTGAACTCGCCCGGCGGCGGCGGCACGCCACACCCGCCGCCCAATCTCGTCGACGTCAAAGTAACGATTACGATTCCCGCGCACAAACGGCATGCGTTCGGACGGAACTACGTTTCGCCGAACACCCAATCGATCGTTATCCAGCTCTATTCGGTCGACGGCCAGCCGGTCGGCGGGGTGAATCCGAAGACGATCAATACGGTCGCGCATGCGCGCGGCTGCAAAACCCAGCCGAGCGAGACGGTTTGTACCGGCACGGCGCTCGGATCTCCCGGCGCCGACGCCTTCTCTGTCACCACGTACGCCAATACGAACGCAACAGGTCCAATTTTATCGACCGGTTCTGTCGAAGCGAAAATCCACGGCAGCAACGGCGGCGTGCAGGTCAATCAGCTTTCGCTCACGCTTTACGGTGTAATCGCGTCGCTGCGGCTCTCACTCTTGCCGAAAAGCGGAAAGCGCGGCCACCCCGTGACCTCGCAGGTAACGCTGAACGCGTACGATGCAACGGGGGCTCAGATCGTCGGACCGAGCGATTACGATCAGCCGATAGCGCTTGCGATTCAGGGCGACGGCGTGCACGCGTTTCGTTTGCACCTCGGCACGCAATCCGGATCGTCCCTCACCATTCGCAAGCCGGCCTCCGGCATCACATTGAGATATAACGGCAACAAGAATGCGTCGCCGATTACCCTTGCGGCGAACCTCGATGGTTACGGCTCGATCGGCGCGAACGCCAACTTCAAACTGCACGGTAAGCAGCCGCCTCCGCCGGTCGGCACTATCTATGTCTTGAACCTCGGTTCCAACGGCGGCCAATCCGCCACGGTGACGGAATACGACGGTAAAGCATCGGGTAACGCTGCGCCCATACGCACTTTGGCGCTCGATTCGAAGCTGTATGCGCGCAGCATCGCCGTCGATTCATCCGGCAATCTCTACGTCGGTTACATCGACAATACGCTGGGCTACAATCCGGCGAACGGTCAGCCCGACGCGGGCAACGAGGTCGCGATTTATGCGCCCGATGCAAGCGGCAGCCAGCACCCGACCGCCCTCATCACGTCCACCGCGAACAGTCAGCTCTTCCCAGTTTACTTGAACGTGGATCCGTCGGGACGTCTTGTAACGTACGGCGCGACGACCATCAACAGCACCGGCGATGCCGTGCTGACCTATGCAGGGGGAGCTTCCGGGTCGGTCGATCCGATTGATGCTTTCAACTTTGCGTCGCCGAGCCTTTTCTATCCGGGCCCGACCGGGCTGACGATTGACTCGTCGAACAACTTCTACGTCAACGGATCGCTGCACTCGATCCTCGGCAACTCGCCCGGGCTCTACGTCGTATCGGCAAACGACATCGACAATCCAAAAGCGTCGCCGGCGCGCACGATCCCATGGGACTCGACGACGCAGCTCCAGCCGGGCTTCACCTCAAACGTGAGCCTGGACTCCTCCGGTGAGATCTTCATCGGCGTCTGGGTTGCGCAGGGTTCCGGCAGCAGCAAGATCTGTCAAGGAGCCGTCAATGTGTACGGTGCCGGCGCGAGCGGCGGCATCACCGATACGCCGCCCCTGCGCGTGCTGACCCTCGGAACCGTTGAAACGCAAGGCAACGCATGTTACTCCTCGCGCAATCCGCTGCTGCCGTACTTCCCGACGATCCAGGTCTACGGCACGTCCCTCTTTACCGGAGACGATTTCAATAATGCAATCGTTGCATTCGCCGCAGGCGGCAAAGGCAACGTGAAGCCGACGTTGCGCATCGCCGGGTCGGCGACGCAATTGGACGCGCCGATCGCGCTGGTCGTCTCTTCGATTTCCGGATCGGCCAAGGCCGGTCCGGCAAAACTCTAACGCACTCCCACGCTATGACAAGGAAGACTACATGAACAAGCACCTCGTGGCACTGGCCTTGGCAGCCGTTACGGCGCTGATGCTCAGTGCGTGTAACGGAACGTCCGGAAGCAGTTCCGGAGTCGCGCCGTTGCCGAACGCGGCCGGTGCCTCGGGCCACCGCGTTCATCATCTCGACACCGGCACGCAAGATCTGCACGCCGGCGGCGCGACGTTTCCCGCCTACGGATACAATCTCGGCGATCAGCCCGTCGGCGTCGCGACGTACGGACCGCCGCAACCAACGCCGGGTCCCGGTTCGATTCTCGCAGGATACGGCGGAACCGGCATTCCCTACTATTGCTTGACGGGCAGCGGTTTCGGCCGTAAAGAGTTCGAAGCCAATAACGGAACGGCGACGCAGCAGTGCGCGGCCCTTGGCCAAACGCCGGTCGGCTTCGGCGCGCGTCAAGATCCGCTCGACTTCGTCGGCAGCGACGTTGCAATGACGTCGACCGAATGCTGCGCTTCCGGCACGACGTACTACAACGGTCGTCTCGTCGGTTCGGTAACGTGGGGTCAGCCGTTCGAGCTGCCGACGTTCGGCGGCCCGATCGTCTTCCCGTATAACCAGGCGTCGTTCACGGGCATCAGCGGTCCGCTGAAGCTCTCGACCTGGACGTACTGCGCCATCTCGAACGGTCTCATCAGCGACTGGAACGACGCGGCGATCACGGCCGACAACGGCGGATCGGTGACCGGCGGCGTCAGCGAAACGCTCAACTACTACTTCCGTTCCGACAGCAGCGGCACGAGCTATCTCTTTACCAATAAGCTCAACCACGCGTGCAATAAGAGCTGGAAGGGCAAGTACGCAAAAGATCCTTACCAGGATCTCTCGAAGGGTCGCGACGCTTCGTGGACGTACGGCGTGAACTCGACGTGGCCGGGTCCCGGATCCACGAACTTTCCGAACTCTCGCTTCCACGGCGAAAGCGGTAACCCGGGCGTGATCGGTGCGATCCAGGCCGATCCGTTTGGAACCGGTTACGCCGAAGGCGCGTGGGCGGCTGCTGCCGGCATCGCGCAAGCATCGTTACTCGATACGTCTGGACGGAAATTCGTCAGCCCGACGAACGCAAAAGCCGTCGCGATCGCGCTGAAAAAGGCGACGAAGATTGCCTACGGCGAAGGCAGCGATGGCAATCCGCTCGGATCGACAACGCCGTGGTGCCAACTCTACATCTCGCCCACCGAGTTCGTGAACCCGCCGAAGGGCGCGTACCCGATCGTGGGCCTCAGCTACTGGCTCTTCTACGGCCAAAATAACGGCGTTCACGTTTCCGATAAGAAGAAGCTGATCCAGTTCATCGCATCGACGCAAGGCAATCAGCTCCTCGGTCCGCTCGAGTACACACCGCTCGCGAAGAGCGTGCACTCGGCAGTCCTCACCGCACTCAACGGCAGCGGTTCGCACACCGCGTGCCTGCAGTAACCATACTCGGCCGGAGCGGCTCATTCGGGCCGCTCCGGTCACTCCTCGTCGTTGGCGCCTTGGCGTTGCTCGCTGCCGGTTGCAACGGTTCGAGTTCGTCCTCGAGCACGATGCCGGCACAAAACGCAACGGCGCGCGTACGCTTCGTTGACGGCGCCCCGCATCTCGAGACGCTGATCAACGGATATCCGCAAGATATCGGCAGCAACGCGTATCTGCAAGTCGATTCGCAGACGGTCGTCACGACCTTCAGCTACGGCACGTTCACGTCGTTTCTGAGCATGAGCGCGGGGGCCCATTCGCTGGTCGCCCGCGATCCGCTGGGCTACGCCGTCGGCCCGCTCAAAACCACGAATCTCACGGGAGGTAAGACGTACACGCTCGTGGTCGTCGGCAGCTATCCAAAATACCAAGTGCTCACTTTTGAAGAACCGGCGAGCTCCGGCGCGGCGCTGTCGATGTATAACGCATCGCCCTCGACGCCGCAAGTCACCTTCGGCACCTTTCGCGCATCCACGCATTCCGGCTTTCGGCAGCGCGGAAGCGCGCGTTTCGGTAACGTGACGACGGTCTCGCTAGGAAAGAGCGTGACCGACGTCGGCGGCTACGCCGGAAGCGCCGGTTCGCCGATCGGTACCGTGACGCCGTCGCAGATCGACGTCTTCGACCGGCATAACGCGCTGCCGTATCACAACATCGCGCGTCTGTCGCTCTTTCTGTTCGATACCAAGTGCGCCAGCGGAAGCTGCCCGGGGCCGCTCTTCGGGAGCTTGGACCGATGAAGTCGCCGGCGCTGCTCTTTTCCATCCTCGTCGCCGCGGCAATCGCCGCGGTGTCGTCGGGTTGCGGCTCGACCGGCCCGTTGCCGATTACCGTTTCCAATCCGCCGCCGCCCACGGCTACGCCGGCGGCTAAGCTGCTCTACGTCGACCACAACGGCACGTTTTACGAATACAAGCTTCCGCTGTCAGCAGACTCCAAGCCCGTGCTGACGCTCACCGAGTGGCCGGGGCTGGGCGTTGCGCCGGTGATTGCCGCCGATCAGTACGGCAACGTCGCCTTGGGAAGCCCGCAGCAGATCCGGGTCTTCAAAGCGCCCATCGTGTCGTTTG
>JAMXLK010000123.1 GCA_024281075.1 Vulcanimicrobiia bacterium | reverse complement strand
GGTTTCAACGACATCGTCGGAATCGCGCCGGGCAGCGCCATGCCCGCGAACGATTCGGGCGGCGCTCGAACGACGCCGTGCAGCATATCGCTCCACGCTTGCGTGAGAATCGGCAGCAGCGTGATGAGCCGGTGCGTTCCGCCGGGCAGCGAGTAGAACGAAACCTCGATACCGGACGAGTGCAGAAAGGCTGCGGTCGCCGTCGGATATTGCGTCGGGATGCTGTCGTCTTGCGTGCCGGTGAGCACGTAGACCGGCGTGCGCGGCATCGCCGCAACCACGCGCTGCGCGTTCGATCCCAAGAGCGCGCCCGCAATGGACATCACGGCCGACCATTCATCCGGGTGCGCCGCGGCGACCTCATACACCGCGAAACCGCCCATCGAATAGCCCGCTAAGAATTCTTTGCGGCGATCGATCGTAAAGGCGCCGCGCGCGGCCGCCAACGCGTCGTAAACGTCCTGCGCCGACTCGCGAAAATCGTAGTAGCCGCGTCCCCACGGCGCGACGACGATCGCGCCGGTTGCTTCGGCGATGTGCGCGACATACGGCGGAGCAAGGAGCTGCGACTCGCTCTGCGGCCGGCCATGAAGAAAGACGATCAGCGGCGCCGGCCGGCCGGGCACGTAGTTTGCGGGGACGTAAACGGCGACGGGTTGCAGCGTGCCGTCCTTGGACGAGCGGACGAGCGCTTCGCCGAGTCCCCGAATCGAGTCCATGCTCGCGTAGCGCTTCGAGAGCAACTGCTGCGCGAGGCTCAAGTCGAGCGTTGCAACGTTGCTGACGGTCTGCGACCACTGCGCCGGCGAGTAACCCGCCGGAATCTCCGGATCGCCGAGCGCGTCGTCATCCTCACGCAAGCGCGCGTAATAATCGTAGGTCGTGTCGCGACCTGCGACGGGGGCGATTGCAGCGATGCCGTTGAGATATGCGGCCGCCGTAGCGCGCAGGAAAGCGCGCAGGTCAGCCGCCGCACTCCCCATGAGGAGAACCAGAGTAACGGTGGTGACCAGCGCGCCCCTGGTCATGACCCTACGTTAACGTTCGCGCGCGACGGTTCGTGACAACCGCCTCATTCAGATGCCGGCATACCATTCGTAGCCTTGATCCTCCCAGTATCCGCCGCGCCCGCCATAGATGTTCGCGAAACTTCCGACCAGCTCGATGCGACCGATCCATTTTGCGCTCTTGTAGCCGAGCTGCGTCGGTACTTTCAGTCGCAGCGGGGCGCCGTGATCGGGATCGAGCGGCGCGTCGTTCAAACGCAGCGCCAGCAGCGCCTGTGGATGACGCGCTTGGTGCAAATCGAGGCTCTCGTAATACAGATTGCCGGAACCGTCATTGTCCATGCAGCGGAAGAGCACGTAACGCGCGCCGGGCCGCACGCCAACGCGATCGAGCAGATGGGACAACGCCACGCCGCTCCACTTTCCAATCGCACTCCAGCCTTCGACGCAATCGTGGCGCGTTATTTGGGTTCGTTGCGGCATCGTAGAGAGCTGCGCGAGGCTGAATGCATTGGGCCGTTCCACTGCGCCGTCGACGACGAGCCGGTATCCCGCGAACTTTTCGGCCAGGAGCTCCCCATAGCGAGCGTCGGACGGCGCGGCAAACCCGTTCACGCGGAAATTTGCATCCACATCACGATCGTCGTACTCGCGCGCCAGTCCGCGCGTTCCAATGAGCGCGTGATTCAACCGCTCCACCGACGCGAGCACGCGCTGCACGCTTGCGTTCTGGTTCATCGCAGCAGTGACCGAACCGCATCCCGCGAGCGTCGACAGCCCCGATGCGATGAACAATCTGCGTTTCATGGACGATACCAGCCGGTGATCATCGAACGCATCTGATTGGCGAAGCCTTGCGTGAGCACTTGGAACGTATGGATTGCAAAGAATGCGATCAACACGAGCATTCCGGCGAAATGCCAGAGCCGCGCGAACTGCCGTCCGCCGAAGGCAACCGTCAACGGGCTGGCAATCGCGTCGATGCCCGGCGAAAGCGCTAAGCCGGTCAGCACCACGAGCGGCGCGATCACGAACAGCACGGTGGTGTAGGCCGCTTTCTGCAACGGATTGTAAACGTCGTACGGCGGCGGCGCCTTACGCAGCTTGAGATAGTACGCCTGCATCGGCCAAAGCTTGCTCAGATCGCTGCGCCGCAGGATCATCTGCTGCAAGTTCCCTTTGACTGCGCTCGAAACCAGCCACGCGAGCCAGCACAACGCGGCGATCCACGCGAAGAAGAGATGCCAGCGCCGGCCGCCCGACAGGTCCTGGTATCCCGGAATGATGATCGAGGCGCCGAACGCGCGCGGACCACGCGAGCCCATTCCATCGCCCGTCCATCCCAGCCAATTCGTCGTCACGAACGTATGGCCGAAAATCGTCGTCGTGCCGACGCCGGCTGCGGGCGACCCGATTGCAAGCACGCGGCGCGCCGGATCGCTCTTGTCGGAGGCGTCCAGATTCGGCGACGCGTTAAAAATCTGCAAACCGCTGCCTACCAAGACGAGGAAAGCGACGAACCATACCCAGTGACTGAGGCGCGTGAGCAATCCGTAGCGATAGACGACCGCGGTCTCGAGCTCTTTCATTCTGTGTCAGTATAACGCGTGCGAGGCCCGCTCGGATGGGGGCGCGAACGGGCCCGCATGGCTGAAAGCGTCCGGTTGACCGTTGATGCGGGCGTCGCCCGGGTCACCCTCGCGCGTCCGGAGGTCCGCAACGCTTTCAACGCCGAGGTTATCGAGCAGCTTCGCGCCGTCTTCAGCCGTATCACTGCGGCCGACGATATCCACGCCGTCGTCCTCGCCGGCGAAGGCAAAGTCTTTTGCGGCGGCGCCGACATCAGTTGGATGCGCTCTTCGCTCGATTTGTCGTTTGAAGCAAACGTCGCCGATGCGGAACGGATGAGCGATATGTATCGGGCGATCGACAACTGTTCCAAGGCGGTCATCGGACGAATCCACGGGGCAGCACTCGGGGGAGGTGCCGGGCTGGCGGCCGTCTGCGATATCGCGATCGCCTCCGATGAGACGATCTTCGGCTTCACGGAAGTCAAGCTCGGCATCATTCCGGCGGTTATCTCGCCGTTCGTGCTCGCAAAGATCGGGCCGTCCAACGCGCGCGCGCTCTTTCTTACCGGCGAACGGTTCGACGCGTTGCGCGCGCAAGCGATCGGTTTGATACACGACGTCGTGCCGGCCGGCGATCTCGACGAAGCCGTGGAGGGGCGCCTCGCCGAGCTGCGCAGCGCGGGGCCTTCGGCCATCTCCGCCGCCAAACTGCTTTTACGGCGCGTGCTCGACAATCCGTACGACGAATCGCGCAGCATCACCGCAGACGCGATCGCCCAGCAACGCGTAAGCGCCGAAGGCCAAGAAGGACTGCGCGCATTCCTCGAGCGTCGCCCGCCGAAGTTCAGTTCGTGATCAAACGCCTACTGATCGCGAATCGCGGTGAGATTGCGGTGCGCGTTGCCCGAGCCGCGCGCGAGATGGGCATCGTTCCGCTGGGCATTTATTCGGAAGCCGACGCAGATGCATACCACCTCGCCTTCATGGACGACGCCCGCTGCGTTGGACCGGGGGAAGCGGCGAAATCCTATCTCGACGCCGGTGCGATCGTCGCGGCCGCGCTCGCGATGAACGCCGACGCGTTGCATCCCGGCTACGGATTTCTCTCGGAGCGCGCGCACTTTGCGCGGGCCGTCGGCGATGCGGGAATTGTTTTCGTCGGACCTTCGCCGGACGCAATGGCTGCGATGGGCAGCAAGATCGAAGCAAAGCGGCGCGTGCGCGACGCCGGCGTGCCGACGGTTCCCGGCTACGACGGTGAGGACCAATCCGATGCGGCGCTGAACGAGCAAGCAAAGCGGATTGGGTTTCCGCTCATGATCAAGGCGAGCGCGGGGGGCGGCGGCCGCGGCATGCGCGTGGTGGATTCTTCCGACGATTTCCGCGAAGCGCTCGAGAGCGCCAAGCGCGAGGCGCGGGCCGCATTCGGCGACGACACCGTGCTTTTGGAGCGCTATTTACGCGAACCGCGCCACATCGAGTTTCAAATTCTCGCCGACGCCCACGGCGCGACAATTCATCTTGGCGAGCGCGAATGTTCGATCCAGCGACGCCACCAAAAAATCGTCGAAGAGGCGCCTTCGGTCGCACTCTCACCAGAACTGCGCGCGGAGATGGGCGCGGCCGCCGTTCGCGCGGCGCAATCCGTCCGTTATACGAACGCGGGCACGTGTGAGTTCATGCTCGATCGCGACGGATCGTACTACTTTCTCGAAATGAACGCGCGCCTGCAGGTGGAGCATCCGGTAACCGAGCTCGTGTACGGCATCGATTTGGTGCAGTGGCAGTTGCGTATTGCCTCCGGCGAGCCGCTCACCGTCACGCAAGATGCCGTGCAGCCGCGCGGCTGGGCGATCGAAGCGCGCGTATATGCCGAAGATCCCGCCAACGACATGCTGCCGTCGACCGGAACGATCGCACACTGGCTGGCGCCGGAGGGTCCCGGCATTCGCGTCGATTCCGGCGTTACTGCCGGGAGCGTTGTCACGCACTACTACGACCCAATGCTGGCGAAACTCATCGCCTCGGGTAGCGACCGCGCATCGGCAATAGCCCGCCTGCAGCTCGCGCTGCAAGGCTTCACGATTGACGGCGTGCGCACCAACGTGCCGCTGCTGCTCTGGATCGCACGCGACGACGCGTTCGCGCGCGGCGAAACGACGACCCATTTTCTCGAGGAACGGCTGGACGAATCTATCCTTGCGCATCGCGCGCCGCCGCCCGACGTAACGCTGCTCGCTGCGGCCGCGCTGTTGACCGACGGGCGCGCTCCGTGGCGCATCGCCGGCGCGGGCATTCCGATACGTCTGCAGCAGGGTTCCGAAACGCGCGCGTTCATCGCCGATGCTGCCGCGGAGGCGCAGCGCTGGCAGCTGAGCGGCGACCGTGCAGGCCAACTTCGCGCGCATCGCCGCGGCGACGTCGTTCATGCGACGCTCGACAGCGATTCCGTTTCGGGTGCGGTGACCTACGATGGCGCGACGATCGACGTTCATCGCGACGGCTCCGTTTGGAATTTCACGTTTGCAACGCCGCCGTCTGTCGGCGCGGCGGCCGGCGGGCACGGCGCGGCGGACGCCGCGCACGTGACGGCTCCGATGCCGGGACGCATCGTAAAAATCGCAATCGCCGACGGCGATGCGGTCGAGGAGCACGCGCTGCTCGTCGTGCTCGAAGCGATGAAGATGGAGCACCGCATCGAAGCGCCCGCCGCCGCAACCGTGAAGGCCGTGCTCGTGAAAGAGGGGCAGATCGTCGCCGGCGGCACCCCGCTGGTGGAACTCGGGTCTTAGATGACGGTGGCGTTACCGAAGGCAGTGACAATTTTCGAAATGGGCGCCCGCGATGGGCTTCAGAACGAGCACGCCCTTATTTCAACCGACGACAAGGTACGCTACATCGATCTGCTTTCGCAAACCGGCTTAAAGTGGATCGAAGCAACGTCGTTCGTCAGCCCCAAGGCGATTCCGCAGTTGGCCGATGCGAACGACGTCTTCGCACGAATCCGCAAGGCGCCCGGCGTTCGCTATCCGGTGCTCGTGCCGAACCTCAAAGGCTACGCGCGCGCGCGCGCGGCCGGTGCGGACGCGATCGCGGTCTTTACCGCGGCCTCGGAGCGCTTTACGAAGCGCAACATCAACATGACGATCGACGAATCGCTCGACGCCTTTCGCGACGTCGTGAAGGCCGCGAAGGGCGACGGATGCTGGATACGCGGCTACATCTCGACGGCGTTCGGCTCGCCGTTCGGCGATGCGGTTGCGCCCGAGATGGTCGTCGACGTGAGCCTCAAACTGATGGAGATGGGCTGCGACGAGCTTTCAATCGGCGACACGATCGGCGTCGGCGTGCCGAGCCAAGTCGAAGCGCTCGTACCGATGCTCGCGGCGCAAATACCGCTCGACTTAATTGCAATGCATTTTCACGACACGCGCGGCACGGCGCTTGCAAACGTTTACGCCGCGCTGAAGCTCGGCGTCGCGAAATTCGACGCCTCCTCGGGTGGCCTGGGTGGCTGTCCGTACGCTCCCGGCGCGACCGGCAACGTCGGCACGGAAGACGTGCTCTACATGCTCCAGCAAATGGGCATCGA
>JAMXLK010000122.1 GCA_024281075.1 Vulcanimicrobiia bacterium | reverse complement strand
AGATGCCGATGGCGGCGCCGACGCCGAGCACCGGTATCGCGCCCAAATATCCCGGAATGCCGTTGCTCGAACCGGAGCGTTCGAGTGTATCGCCGCTGACGTTGTGGTTGAGCACGACGCCGAGACGCTTGCCGTCCGGCAACGTCAGGTAACGCGGTTCCAGCACCAGCACGCCGGGATGCGCATCGCGACCTGCGGGCGACGCAACCGTCACGACGCCGTAACCCAAGGTGCGCGCCGGAATGATGACGCTCGCACCGGACGTTACCGCGTTGACGGTTTGAAAGCGGAAGAAGTCGCCTGGACGCGCGTCGGACGAATCGACGCCCTCCATCATCTCCGCGGCAACGACCGTGCACGGGTCGAGCGACGGCGTGACGGGAGCGTGCGCGCCGGCGAATGATGCAATGAGGGCGAGCGCGATCGTGCGCAGCAGCGCGGCCGAGATCACGACCGCGGCGTGAGGCGCAACTGCGCCGCCGCATAATCGAGCTGTACGATATACTGCTGTAAAAATGCGGCGCCGAGATGTCCGTACGCGGTCGCCGCGAGGCTCTGCGTCGTTCCGATACGCTGCGGTCCGGTGCGGTAATCGCCGATCCGAACTTGCGGAATCTCGCCGATCAACTCGACGCTGCTGCCGCCGATTCCGCTCACGGATCGCCGCTGCGTCACGCTAAACAGGCCTGGATGCTTCGCATAGAATTCGTAGGCGAGGTTAATATTCGACTCGTCCCCGGTATCTACTGCTAACGACGCTTGCACGGTTCCCAAACCGACGTCGATCACGGGAATAAAATTCTCAAACGAAACGGGCACGGTGAGCCGGTTTCTCGCGACCGGCGCGCCGAAACGTATGACGTGCGCGCCGGCATCGAACTCAACGTTGGTTCCCGCAAGCACGTCGGCGCCGAGCACGACGTCGTAGCCGTAACGCCGCAGATCGTTGAGCACCAGATAATAGGCTTCGGGATACGCCGCGGTCCCGACGCGAAGCGGGCCGGTGCGCACGACTTGCGTTTGATAGCCGCCCAAACCGCGCACCTGATAGTTTCCGACGACCGGAGCGCCTAACTGGCTGGCGAGTTCCGAGCTCATCGAAATTCCGGAGTTGCCGGTGTCGACCAGGCAGCGCACGGCGATTCCTCCGACGCTGCAATTGACGATCGGCGTGATCGCTTGTGGGTCGGTCGTTACGGTCTGGGGTGTTCCGCGCAGCGCGGGAGCCAGCCCGCGCGGGGGTTGAAATGCCGTCGAGACGGGCGCCCGATCGTCGTACCGTTCGAAGAGCTGGCCGTCGTGCAAAACCTCGAACGGCAGACTGAAGCGTCCGACACGGCGGTAATCGCGATACTCGAACGTTTCGGTACCGCCGACTTCGCGCGCGAGGCGCACCAGCGCGCTTGCCGGATCGACGTAGAGGCGCAGCGGAACCGCATTCACGGCACCGACGACGAACGTGTGATACCGCCTTCCGCCGAAACTCGCGTCGCCGGCAGCCGCGATGCGTCCGCCTTGGGCAACAAAAGACGGCGAGAGAAATTGAAGCGACGCGACCAAGCGAAGGGAGCGCAGGAAAGGCTCGGGCTGCAGCGTTTGCGGCACGGCCGTGTCGTTGATGTTGACGTTGTAAAGATGCGTGCCGTCGAAATAGGTGCCGCTGCAGAGCTCACCGGTGCAGTGACGCACCGTGATGCGAAGACCTTCGCTGTCGGTCGAAACGACGTTTTGCGCGTGCCCGAGCGTCAAGCGCGAGACCGAAATGAAGCGCGTTCGCCAAACCGGTCCCGCCGCGACGCTCATCCGCTGCAGCAATCCGGTGACGGGGTTTTCGCTGCCGTTCGCTCCCAGGGTGCTCAAAGCAAGCGCGAAGAGCAAAGCGGTACGCGCGGCGAACCCCATGGCCGATGGATTTCGAGTTACTCGACGGCTATCTTCTCGACGGAACGCCGCCCAAGTCGGAAGTCGTCCGAAAGCTGCTCGAAATTCGGCCGCCGGGCGAAGGCGCCGCGCCATTTTACGAGGGGATGTCGCGGCTGGGCTCGCGTACGCCCGACCTCGCGCTCATCGCCCTTCGATTGGTGCTTGCCGGGAGAAAAGCCGACGACGAAGCCGTCGCAGGGCTGCGCGACGTCGTTGCGCGTGCGCGCGCGGGCGACGCCGCCGCACGCGACGAGTACCGCGCCATCGACAAGGCCCCCTAAATGCTCGCGACCGTCGATCTCTGCTTTCGCTACGCGGGCGCCGCGCGGCCCGCGCTCGATCGGGTTTCGCTCGACGTTCCCAATGCTACGACGCTCGCGGTCGTCGGCCCATCCGGCGCTGGAAAGACGACGCTCTTGCGGATTGTCGCGGGATTGCTGCGGCCGCAAGGCGGCGACGTGCGGCTCGACGGCGACTCAATCATCGACCGGCCGCCGCAAGGCCGCCGGATTGCGCTGGTCGCGCAAGACGACGCGCTTTTTGCGCATATGAGCGTGCGCGAGAATCTTCGCTTCGGCTTGCGCCGGCGCGCCGGCGGCGACGCACGGATTCGCACCGTCTCTGAAACGCTGCAGGTGCAATCGAAGCTCGATCGCCGGCCGCGGCAACTCTCCGGCGGCGAACGTCAACGCGCGTCGATCGGCCGCGCGCTGCTTTCGGATCCTGCGGCGCTGCTGCTCGACGAGCCGCTCGCGCACGTCGATCCGTCGCTGCGGCGTTCGGTGCGCGATGCCGTAATCGGCCTGCGGCAAAACTTCGCCGGTCCCATTCTCTACGTGACGCACGATCACACCGAAGCAATGAGCGTCGCCGATCGTCTCGCCGTGCTCGTTGACGGACGGGTCGAAGACGACGGCGAGCCGCAGCGCGTTTTCGACGCACCGCGAACGCTCGCGGTGGCGCGCTTTTTGGGCGAGCGTCCGATGAATCTCTTCGAGCACGACGGCGCAATCGTCGGCATTCGCCCGGAGCGGGTTACCGTATCGCAAAACGGCGGCCTCACCGGGCGCGTAGTGCGCCGAGAAAGCGCCGGCGCGGATGCGTATCTGGAGGTCGAGACGGAGCGCGGGTGTCTGACGGTTCGGGTGCCGGCAGCAAGTGCGTTGCACGCCGGCGACGACGTCGCGCTCGATTTGCCGCTCGCTGCAATGCGGCGCTTCGATCGCACGACCGGTTTGGCAGTAACGTGAACGGCGTCGGCGACCTGGCGCGGGGCATCGTGATGGCCGGCATCAAGGGAACGGCGTTTGACGATGCGCTGCCGCTCTTTGGGGGATATCTGCTCTTCGGGAGCGACGACGCGACGGTGGAGGCAACACGCACGCTTACCGATGCGCTACGCGAACGCGCGGTCGATCTGCCGCCGCTCATCGCAATCGATCAAGAAGGCGGCACGGTTGTGCGAGTACGCCGAGGCGCCGAGCCGATGCCTTCGATGATGGCGCTTGGTGCTGCGGGCGACCTCGACCTGACGCGGCGCGCCGGCGAGCAGACCGCCTTCGATCTGCGCCGCGCCGGATGCGCGCTCGATTTTGCACCGGTCCTCGATCTTGCGCTCGAGCCCGAGAACTCCGTCATCGGCACGCGATCCTTCGGCAGCGATCCGCAGCACGTGGCTTCCCTCGGGGCGGCCTTTGGCGACGGTCTGGCGCGCGGCGGCGTTTTTCCGTGCTACAAACATTTTCCCGGGCACGGCTCGACCGCGACCGACTCGCACGAAGCGCTGCCGTTTGTTTCCGCTGATGAATCGACGCTGCGCGCTCGGGACCTCGTGCCGTTCGCGCACGTTGCGCGCAACGCTGCCGCCGTAATGACCGCGCACGTCGTCGTGCGTGCGCTCGATCCCGAGCATCCCGCAACGACCTCCACGCGCATTCTCTGCGGTTTGCTCCGCGACGAGCTCGGCTTTCGCGGCGTGCTCGTTACCGACTGCCTTCAGATGCAAGCGATTGCGGTGCGCGATTCAATTGCAGGTGCGGTCGACGCGTTTGCTGCCGGTGCGGACCTGTTGCTCTTCAGTCACGATGCCGCTCTGGCGCTCGCCGCGGCAGAGGCAATCGAAGCGGCCGTCGACGCCGGCCGCATTCCGTTCGCGCGCTTGCAAGAGGCGCACCGGCGCGTCGCCGATCTGCGAGCCTCGGCCACGGCTCCCCTGCCGCTCGATGCCTTTCCACCGCATCCCGGCGTCGGCCGCGAGATCGCGCGGCGCGCGATCACGGTGATACGCGGCGTGCCGCACGCCGATCCGCTCGCGTCGGTGGCGGTCTCGTTCGGCGGCACAGAACGCGAACTTGCGCGCGAGGCCGCCGCAATGGAAGAACTCATGGCGCCGCTCGACCCGGCCGATTCCGACGTCGCAGTTCTGCTCGAAACCCTCGCTCGCCACGGGCGTCGTCCGTTGCTGCTGGCGCGTCGCGCGCATCTGCACCCTGCGCAAGCCGGCGCAATCGCAAAGATTCTCGATCGCGATCCCGACGCGCTCGTCGTTTCGTTACGCGAGCCGTTCGACGTAGCGCTCTTTCCGCAAGCGCGCCATCTGCTCGCCGCCTACGGCGACGATCAAGCGGCAATTGGCGGCCTTGCCGACGTGATCTTCGGCTCCAGCCTCGCGTCCGGAAGGCTGCCTGTTTCCTTTTGATACATAAACTACTGCAGGCGTACCTCGGCAAGGAGTACACCGCCGCGGTGGCGCGCATCGAACATCGCGGACGAGTTGTCTTCGAGCGCGCGTACGGCCTGACGCGCGACGACGCGCTCGCGCGTCCGGTCTACGTCGATACGCTCTTCGATCTCGCATCGCTGACGAAACTTTTTGTAGCGACGCTGGCGCTGCGTCTGGTCGCCGATGGAAAGCTAAAGCTCGACGAGCCGCTGAGCGTCATCCTGCCCGAGTGGCGTCGCGACGGACACCGTGCGATCACGCTGCGGATGCTGCTCGCGCACACCTCCGGCATGAATTCGGGTGCGGATTATCGCGCAATCCTCGATGAGAACGTCGAAACGTTCGCGTTGAACTCTTCGTTGCTAGCCGCGCCCGGCGAGCGCGTGATCTACAGCGATCTCGGCTTCATCGCGCTCGGTGCGATCGCACAGCGCGTCACCGGCGCCTCACTCGCCGCGCTCGCGGCCCAATGCTTTTTGCCCTCGGTGCGCTTTCGGCCGCGCGCCGCGGTGCGGCCGACGATTCCCGCGACGGAACATGACGGCTGGCGTGGGCGCGTGCAAGGCTTCGTGCACGATGAAAAAGCCTATTTGATGGGCGGCATGGCGGGGCACGCCGGTCTATTCGGAACCGCCGCCGACGTTGCGCGGCTCACCGAATGTTACCTCGGAACGTTTCACGGCCGCGCCTGTGCGCCGCTTCCGGAATCGCTCGTGCGCGAAGCGGTTACCGAGCAAGCCGACGATCCGGTGTTGCGCCGCGGCCTCGGCTGGGCGCTCAAGACGAGCGACGAAAACTCGTGCGGCCGCTTTATGAATCGCTCGTCCTTCGGCCACACCGGCTTCGTCGGCACGTGCGTGTGGGCCGACCCGGTGCGCGACGTGCAAGGCGTCCTGCTGACCAACGCCGTCTACTTCGGCCGCGGCGACATTCGCGATTTCCGCGCCGAGTTCTACGAAGCAATGATGAGCGAATGTTAGCGATCGGGCTGATGAGCGGGACCTCGCTCGACGGCATTGATGCGGCGCTCGTCGAGGTTCGGCCGCGCGGCGACGGCTACGCAATCCAGCTGGAGCGCTTCGAAAGCGTGCCGTTCGAACGCGATCTGCGCGACGAACTGCTGGCCGCTTTACCGCCGAACGAAGGCAGCGTCGCGCGGCTCGCACGCCTGCATAAAGATCTCGGCGAAGCCTACGCACGCGCCGCGCGAGCGGTAGCGGCTTCAAAAAAGCCTGCCTTCGTTGCGTCGCACGGGCAGACGGTCTGGCACGACGGTGCTGCCGGCATCACGTTACAAATCGGCAATGCCTTCGCGATCCGCGAGGCGCTGCAGGCTACGGTCTGTTACGATTTTCGCAGCGCCGATACGGCCGTGGGCGGCCACGGTGCGCCGCTCGTGGCGCGCGTGGATGCACTGCTGTTGCGCGACGAACGCGAAGACCGCGTCGTCCTGAACCTCGGCGGAATTGCGAACGTCACGCTGCTTCGCGCGGCTGCGCCGGCGGAAGAAGCCGTTGCATTTGATACCGGTCCCGCAAACATGCTCGTCGACCGCTTCATCAGCGAGCGCACGCGCGGCGACGCGGCCTTCGATCGCGACGGTGCGCTTGCAGCGGCGGGTTGCGTCGACGAGGCATTGCTCGCCGCGATGCTGCGTGACGAGTACTTCGCCGCCTCGCCGCCCAAAACGACCGGGCGCGAGCGTTTCGGCGCACAATTTCTCGCGCACTACGGCGCCGAGCTCGCGCGCTTGAGCACGCAGGACGGCGCGGCGACGCTGACCGAGTTGACCGCGGCGTCGATCGCGCAGAGCATCGTGCAAGCGGGTTTTTCGGCCGCACGCGTGATCGTCAGCGGCGGCGGAGCGCGCAATCGCACGTTGCTCGCGCGCTTGGCAGCACGGCTGGACGCAGCGCGCGTCGAAACGTCCGATGCGATGGGCATTCCGGTCGATGCAAAAGAGGCCATGGCGTTTGCCGTGCTCGGGTACGAAACGCTGCGCGGCCGCGCAAGTAACGTTCCGGCGGCAACCGGTGCCCAACATCCCGCCGTGCTCGGCGCGATTGCGCCGTTCGAGCTGCCTGCGCTGCTCGACGCGGTTCGGCGCGAGTGCGCCGCACGATGACGATTCCACCGACCGAAGCGCGCAACGCGCGCGGCACAGGTTTGGATCTGCTGGAAACGCCGGCGCTCGTCGAACTGCTCGTGGCAGAACAACGCGGCGCCGTTGAGGCCGTGCTCGGCGCGACCGAAGGCATCGCGCGCGCCGTTGAAAGGATCGCCGAACGCCTTGCGCGCGGCGGCACGCTGCATTACGTCGGCGCCGGCAGCAGCGGACGGATTGCAGTGCTCGATGCCGCCGAAATGCCGCCGACCTTCGGCACGCCGCGCGAACTCGTACGTGCGCACGTCGCCGGCGGAATGGCGGCGTTCGAGCGTGCGATTGAAGGCGCCGAAGACGATGCGCAAGCGGGCGACGCAACGATGCGGGCGAACGTGCAGCCCGGCGATGCGGTGATCGGCATCTCCGCGAGCGGCGGCGCGGCATTCGTCGCCGCCGCGATTGAACGCGCGCGCGAGCTCGGCGCGTATACCGTCGCGTTGACCAGCGTTGCGGGGTCGCCGCTCGCGCGCGCGGCGGAGAATCCAATCGTCATCGCAACGGGCTCCGAGCTGCTCACCGGATCGACGCGTCTGAAGGCCGGCACCGCGCAGAAGGTCGCTCTGAACGCGATCTCGACGGCGGTCATGGTGCGGCTCGGAAAAGTCTACGATAACTTGATGGTCGACGTCGTTGCGAGCAATCGAAAATTGCGCGCGCGCGCGTTGCGCCTGGTGCAAGAGATCGCCGGCGTCGACGATGCGACGGCGCGCGACTTGCTCGAACAGGCTGGGGGGCGCGTCAAGCTTGCAATCGTGATGGCGCGCAAGGGCGTCGATGCCGCCGGCGCGCAGGGGTTGCTCGACCGGCACGGCGGAGCGCTGCGGGCGCTGATCTAATGCACCTGTT
>JAMXLK010000121.1 GCA_024281075.1 Vulcanimicrobiia bacterium | reverse complement strand
TCTCCGCGTCCTGTCCGAACTGCACCATCTACCTGATGGAAGCCAAAGACAGCATCGCCGATTTCGAAAAAGCTGAAGCCGAAGCCGTTACGCTCGGCGCGACGGTTGCCAGCAACAGCTGGATCTGCTATGGCAGCTGGGACTGCGGCGATTCGAACTTCCCGAACTACTTCAACACACCGGGCATCGCATATCTCGCATCGTCCGGCGACGCCAGCTACGACAACATCGGCGGTCCGTCGGTGCTGAGCACCGTCGTTGCCGTCGGCGGCACGCAGCTTGCGAAGAGCGGTTCGAACTACACCGAGTCCGTGTGGAACGGCGCCGGCGCCGGTTGCGCGAGCTCGAGCATCGTCGGCAGCCCCGGCGTTCCGAAGCCTTCGTGGCAGAGCGATCCGAGCTGCAGCAACCGTACCGATGCCGACGTATCTGCCGAATCAGGCTGCTCGCCTGGCGTAGCGGTCTATATCAGCAGTTACGGCGGCTGGACCGGCGTCTGCGGCACGAGCGTCGCCTCGCCCTTGTTGGCCGGCATCATCGGGCTGCGAGGCAACGCCTCCAGCTTCAACGGCGGCGAACAGTTCTGGAAGCTTAAGAAGAAAAAGCTCAAGAAGGAAATCCACTACATCTCGAGCGGCAACGACGGCAACTGCGGCGGCAGCTACCTCTGCACCGCCGGAACCCATCAGTTCAAGACGTACTCCGGCCCGGGCGGTTGGGGATCTCCGAACAAGGACACCGCCTTCTAGGCCGTACTCCGCTTGGAGAAACTAAGGAGGCGGGCGCACGAAGCGCCCGCCTCTATCGTTTCTTTATCGAGGTTATTGACCCGCGCATCGGGAACCCCAGTTCTCCCCCGAGAGTTAGGAAAAGGAGCACCTGTGAACGGAACTTTAAAGCTTGCCGCGCCGCTCGTTTTGGCGGTTGCGGTTTCGGCGTGTAGCGCCGGCGGCGGCTCGACGAGCCTGCCGATGGCGGGCGGCCAATCGGCCGCCACGGGCGCCACGATGCCCCAATGGCAAATGACGCATGACGCATCGCGCGCATGCAACGGACCGCGCACCGGCGGCCAGATGCAGTGCGACGCGCTCATCTTGAACCGCGGATTCGGCCCGATGGTCAATGGCTGGGCACCGAGCGATTTCCAAGCCGCATACAATCTCCCGTCGTCGAGCAAAGGCGCCGGACAAGTCGTCGCGATCGTCGACGCATTCGATAATCCCAACGTTGCGAGCGATCTCGCGGCGTACCGCACCCAGTTCAACCTCGGCAAGGCGAAGTTTACGAAGTACAATCAGCGGGGGCAGAAAAAGAACTACCCGCAAGGCAATACCGGCTGGGGCGTCGAGATCGACCTCGACGTAGAGATGGTCTCGGCGAGCTGTCCGAAGTGCACGATCTATCTGATCGAAGCCGACGACAACTATGGCAACAACCTTTACGCCGCCGAAAAGGAAGCGGTCAAACTCGGCGCCACGATTATCAGCAATAGCTGGGGCGGCGGCGGCGGCAGCGCGTCCGGCGGAGCTTTCGATCATAAAGGGATTACGTATCTCGCCAGCGCCGGCGACGGCGGCTACGGCATGCAGGATCCGGCCGATTACCAGAACGTCTTCTCCATCGGCGGAACGCTCCTGCATCTCAACGGTTCGACGTACACCGAGTCGGTTTGGACGGATAGCGGCGGCGGATGTTCGGTGGTTGCCAAGCCGTCGTGGCAAAAAGACCCGAAGTGTTCGGAACGGACCGGCAACGACATCGCCGCGGTCGCGTACGCGGTCGCACTCTACGACACGTACGGCAACCACGGCTGGGGCGAGGTCGGCGGAACGAGCGTTTCCTCACCGCTTCTCGCGGGAGTCTTCGGGCTGGCCGCTGCGAAAGGCCTCAACGGCTCGCACTTCTGGGGCGCGTCCGCCAAAACGATCAAGAAGAACATGCACACGACGATCAGCGGTACGCTGGCCCACTGCCCGTCGCAATATACGGGAACGTATCTCTGCGACGGCGATACCGGTCAATTCAAGACGTACTCCGGTCCAGCGGGTTGGGGATCGCCCAACGGCATCGGCGCCTTCTAGAAAGGTTTTGCTTTAGCAAAACTTCCTACGATGATTCGTAGCGTTAGACTCGTGACGGCCATTGCAACAGCAATGGCCGTCGCCTGTTCCGGCGGCATGAATCCGGCAGCGATACCGCAGACACCGCACGGTTCGGCGAACCAAATTCGGCACGTCGTTTTCATCGTTCAGGAAAATCGCTCGTTCAACAACTTCTTCTTGGGGTATCCCGGTGCGGAAACGCAGGCTTACGGTTACGACGATAAGGGACGCAAGATACGATTGCGCTCCGAGCCGCTCGCCGTCGTTTGGGATATCGATCACTCGTCAAAAGCGTTCTTCGTCGCATGCGACGGCAGTGGGCAGCCGCGCGGAACCCGCTGCAAGATGGACGGCTGGAGCGCGGAACAAGCGGGCTTCAACGCACCCAAAAATGCGGCATACACCTACGTGCGCCGCAGCGACGTCGCGCCGTATTGGCAGATGGCCCGAGAGTACGCGCTCGCGGACCGCGCTTTTGCCTCGAATCTCGACGGCAGTTTCGTCGCACACCAATACATCGTTGCAGCGTACTCGAGTGCCGCCGTCGATTTTCCGATCGCGCAATGGGGCTGCGAGGGCGGAAAGCGCGACACCATCCCGACCTTGCTGCACGACCGCAAGTACGGCCCAAGAATTCCTGCATGCTTTGATAATCCAACACTCGCATCGGAAGCCGAGGCGGCGGGCGTCAGCTGGCGTTTCTATGCCGATGCGCTCGACGGTACGGGCGGGTTTTGGTCGTCGTATCAAGCGGACCGCCCGATCTTCCGCAGCCGCCAATGGCAGACGAACGTGATCAATCCACCGGCGCAGTTCTTGACCGACGTTGCGAACGGCACGCTTGCCGACGTTACGTGGATCACGCCCACGTGGACGACGTCGGATCATCCAGGATTCGGCGGCGGCCAAGGACCGGCGTGGGTAGCCAGCGTGGTGGACGCCATCGGAACGAGCAAGTTTTGGAACTCGACGGCGATCTTCGTCACATGGGACGATTGGGGCGGTCTCTACGATCCGGTCAAACTGGTCTATGTGGATTACGATGGCCTTGGATTTCGCGTTCCGTTGATCGTACTCTCACCGTATACGCCGCGAGGCACCGTAACGCACGTGCAGTACGAAACGTCGAGCGTGCTGCGCTTCATCGAGGACGACTTCGGTCTTGCGCCGCTGGCGAAAAGCGATGCGCGAGCAAACGATCCGGCGCTCGATCCGAACGTCTTCGATTTCACGGCGCCGCCGCGCCGATTTCAAACGATTCGCGGCTGGCGGCCGTACGCGTATTGGACGTCGCTCGAACGGCGCACCGGCTCGCAGCCTGCGACGCATCGGAACTTCGGTGATTAGGCCGCTCGCGGCGATCGCCGCATCGGTGGCGGTGGTTGGCTGCGCTCTTCGCGACGCTCCCGCCTCTCCGCATGACGCTATACCCGCGACAGCAGCGAGCACCGTCCGTTCGCCGATTAAGCACGTCGTCTTCGTCGTCCAAGAGAACCGCTCGTTCAACAATCTCTTTATGGGATACCCGGGGGCGACGACCGCAAGCTATGGCTTCGACAACCACGGCCACAAGATACGGCTGCGTCCCTACGATCTTGCGATCAGCTGGGATCTCGGACACTCCGCCGCATCCTTCTTTGCCGCCTGCGACGGGACGGGTCAACTACCGGGCACGAAGTGTAAGATGGACGGTTGGAACGGCGAAAACAATACGCCGAACGCTCCGAAGAACGCGCCGTATTCGTACGTCCGCCGCAGCGAGGTCGAACCCTACTGGAATATCGCGTCGCAATACGTGCTCGCGGACCGAATCTTCGCATCGAATCTGGACGGGAGCTTCATCGCTCACCAATACATCGTTGCGGCGTACGCCAGCCGCGCCGTCGATTATCCCTACGGTGCGTGGGGGTGCGAAGGCGGCAAGAGCGACACCGTTCCGACGCTTCATCAGGATCGCACGTTGGGCAATCCGATTCGCGCGTGTTTCGACAATCCCACCATTGCAAGCGAAGCCGACGCAGCGGGCGTGAGCTGGCGCTTCTACGCGGGCAACATCTCCGGCGACGGTGGGCTATGGTCGTCGTACCAAGCAGATCGAGCCATTTTCGACGGCAAGGATTGGAGTGCCGACGTGATCGATCCGCCGGCGCAGTTTTTGAAGGACGTCGGCAACGGCGAACTCGCGAGCATCACGTGGATCGCGCCCACGTGGAGTACGTCGGATCATCCCTCGGTCGACGGAACCGATGGGCCCGCGTGGGTTGCAAGCGTCGTCAATGCCGTCGGCACGAGCAAATTCTGGAACTCGACGGCGATTTTCATCATGTGGGACGATTGGGGCGGTTTCTTCGATCCGGTCAAGCCGGTATTCAAAGATTACGACGGCCTCGGCTTTCGCGTGCCGCTCTTGATCGTCTCCCCATATGCAAAGCGAGGCTCCGTGACGCACGCGCAGTACGAAACGGCCAGCGTGCTGCGATTCATCGAGGATAACTTCGGTTTGCCGCCGCTCGCTAAGAGCGACGCGCGCGCGAACGATCCGGCGGCCGACCCCGCGGCGTTCGACTACCAACAACGGCCGCGTAAATTCAAAAAGATTCCCGGCGCATTATCGGGTTCGTATTGGTTGCCGCTTCAGCGCGCGCAGGCGCGGCGGGCGCGGCCGGGGATTATCCTCGGAGACGATTGAGAGGCCCGGCATGCGCCGGGCCTCTCTGATTTTCTCCGTGCGGTTTGAACTAGCCGCCGATGAGACCGATTGCGCCGTAAATGCAGCTTCCGGAGGGATATCCGCAAGCCGTGATATTTTCGGCGTAAACGACTTTACCGTGGCTGTTCTTGATCTTCTTGACTTTCAGCGTGTTGGTCGTCGGGTTGCCCGGGTTAGGCGACCACGAGACTTTGATCTTCTTGTACTTCTTACCGCTCTTGGCTTTGACGACGGTTCCGGACCAGGTCCAGTTCCCGACGAGACCGGAGGTGCAGTTACCCGAAGACGAGATGCAAATTCCGATCTGGTTGCTGCCCTTGTAGAGGGTTACGCAAGTGAAGTACTGCGAGGGGCACGACGCGGGACGTTGTCCGCCCTCGGCGACGATCTGAACATGATGTTGGCCCATCGGCGTAACGGACGAACCGCCGGGCAGCGCTTGAGAACCGCCGCTCGTCGAACATCCGCCGAGTGCCAAGCTTGCTGCGAGCACCGAGCTCGCTAGAAGAAGGGTTAAACGCACGTTTGGAGCTCCTTCATAGCTTGGGTGTGAAGCTGACCCGCCCCACGGGCGGGGCTGCCCGCATCCAATGCGCCCGAACGTTACCGTTTCCTGCTACAAAATTGTCATGGTCATTTTTTGTTATATCGATGGAGAAATCGCCGCAGCTTCGACGTCTTCGCTCAAACTCAGACCATTATTAAAGCTGTAAGCATACGTTAGCTTCGTAGGCGTGTATGCATAAACGTCGACCTGGCCAAACTGTGAATCGCCGAGGGCGAGCTCGCTTCCATTCTTGCTCAAGCTGCCGTAAAAGGAATCTCCCTCTAACGCGAAGGGACCGCCTACGAGCTTGCAGCGAGGATTGCAACCATGATAGACCCAGAGCGCCGGTTTTTGCGGCGTGAAATCGATCGAAACCAAATTCCCCGCCTTATCGATCACGAGACCGCCCCAGTTGCCGTTCTTCCAGCCGCTAGCGGTTGCTCCGTATCCCGTGCATTTGTGAAAATACGTAAGCTTCGCGCCGGTAAATGACGCGTTGTTCTCGGAAACCAACCAACAATCGCCGTCCTTGGCGAGCGCCACGCCGCCGACCTCGTAGGTGATCTTCTTATTCTTGAGCTCGCGAAAGCAGCCTTTTGCCAGCGTGCACACCGCACCGTTCCCTTTTGGATCGCTGTGGCTGACTTCGATGTTCGCAATCACGATCGTTCCGTTGAGCGCGTCTTGAGTCGATGCATCGCTGGCTTGCCCGTATGGATCGCTGAACGATCCCGCAAGCTTACCACAGAGCGACGGTCCTTTGTACACGTTGACTTGAACGGGGTAGCCGTTGGGCACGACGAGGTTGCCCGTTCCGTCGACGCCGATACCGTTGACATAGTTCGCCGCAACGTGGCAGAGCGGCGCGCCGTTGTTTTTGTTGGGAGTGTGATAGCCGAGAACGTCGGTGCCCCAAAACTGCGCGGCATACATTCCGGTCTTGGGCGTTGCCGCACCATAGACGATTGGCTGCGGTGGAACCGCACGCATCGCGACGTGCATCCAATCGGGGATGACGCTGACCGCGGGTGCTTGGGACAACGATGGAGTTTGTGCGACGATGCCGGCGCCGCAGCCGGCGAACATGAGCGAACCGAGCGCTAGTGAAAGCGCGCTCGCGAAAGAACGCATGAGTCGAGTCTCCTTAGCATATTGTAGTACCTGATATAGAGGACTTGCCTGCTGGATTATGCGGCTCTGCGCGGACGCTTTCCTTCTAGAACGGGGCTAGCGGCCCGCGCCGACGCTCAACGCCGCGCCGATCGGGACGCGCGGGCCGGCGATGCTCGAAGTCGGATTTCCGCCCTTGGGATAAGGCCAAACGTCGATGGTGCTGCGGCGCTTTCGGCAGTAGGCGGCGTCGTCGCCGCCCACGACGTGCGTTGCGCCGACCGACGCTTGGACGACGTCGCAGGAGCCGCGCAGCGGCGTCATGCCGGTGATGCGCGCGCTGCCTCCCGAGACCCGCAGCTCGTAGAAGCAGGAACCGGTACGTCCATTGCAGCGCTGATCGCCCAAAACGAGCGTCGATCCGAGCCACGCGACGGTGCCGGGGAAGTAGAGCGTGCCGCCGGTGACGTTCACTACGCTCATCGATCTGCCGCCGGCCGGAAGAGTCCCAAGCAGATATCCGCCGCTGGCGGTCGCGCCGCTTACGTAGAGATTTCCCTTGCGGTCGTAAGCGCCAAAATAATAATAGTAGAAGTTTGAATTCGCGTAGACTTTGGGAGTTCCGCGCGCGCTTTTGTAGACGAGCACCGAACCGGCGCCGCTGAAATCGTAGAGATTCATAACCGCGAGGTTTCCAGTTGCTGAATCGACCGCGCAGCCGCCGGGATAACCGACCGGATCCGCCAGCCGGGCGATCGGTTTCGCTCCGCCATGCGCGTATTCGACAACGTGATAGGATTGCGTGTCGGTGATCCAGACGTCGCCTGAAGCGTCGGCGCACTCGCCCTGCGGGTTGTCGAATCCGTGGAGTTTACCGGCAAGCTTTAGCGACGGAAAGTGGTAAACGTAAACGTCGAACGTCCCGAGATCGGAGACGTACAAAAGTTGCGACGCACTCTTGGCGGTCGCATCTATCCACGACGAAGTGTCGGTGCGCGCGACATTTGGCGGCACGACGGTGCTGCACGACGCCAACGTCACACAAACCGATGCAATTGCGATAAATCTGCGAAGCTTCATAAAGAAAGGCGGGCCCGCCATGCGGACCCGCCTCCCTTCTCTACCCGTGACCTAGGTATCTTCTTACTTGGTGCTGATCGCTGCACCGACCGGTAACGAGTACGAAGTCAGCGCGGTGTCGTTGGTCGGGGTGCCGCCCGCCGGGTACGCCCACCGGTCGAACGTGCTGCTCGCGGCGCCGCAATACTCGTAATCGCCGCCGGCAACGTACCTGCGTTGGTTCGCTGCGATGACCGCCTGGATCAGGTCGCAGTCTCCGCCGCCGTTATAGTTGTTGTACATCGTCGGAGTGCCGAGTACACCGCTTCCCGAGACGGGATAGCTGCATGCGTTGTTGCTATTGTTGCAAAGCTGGTCGAAGACCACCCACGTGCTTCGCACATTATCCCATTGCACCGCACCTGGGAAGTATATCGTTCCGCCGCTCAGGTTAATCGTGCTGCAGCTCGAAGCGCCGCAACCCGACAGGATGAAGACTCCGCTCGCATCACGTCCGTCGACCCAGAGATTTCCGCTGGTGTCGTATCCGGCGAAGTAATAGTAGTATTGGGCCGGATTTCGGAGCTGCGTCGGCGTCGAAGACGGGCTCGTATAGATGAGCACGTCGCCGCTGTACGGATACGCGAAGTCGAAGATGTCGGTAACGGCAAGATTGCCCGTCGTCCGATCCCAGGCGCAGCCGACCGGATAACCTAACGAGTCGCTGTACGTCGCTAACAGCGTGCCGGTACGCGAATATTGGTAGACCTGCGACGTGCCGGTGTTGGTGATGAAGATGTTGCCCTTATTATCGGAGCACTCACCTTGCGGCTCGCTGAAACCCGTCAGCGTACCGACGAGCGCGAAGCCGGGCAACCGGTAGATGTAAACGCTGTTCGTGCCCGAGTCCGACGCAAAGAAGAGGCGCGGGGCACCCGCTGCGGCGGGCGAGACCCACGACTTGTGATGATTGGGATGTACCTTGCCCATCGGGCCCGAGCCGATGAACGCATCTTGCAGGCTATGGCCATGATGGAGAGGCATCATCAAGCCGCTGCCGCTGCCGTGAGCGCTGGGCGAGACCGAGTTCGATGTGACGCCTGACGGTGGCTGCATGGCGCTTCCGCCGCCATTACTGCTGCAGCCCGCGATCAATGCGGTGGCCGCCACAACGCCGACGGCATAGGTGGCCCACCTTGAGAGTTTCATTATGCTAACGCTCCTTTTCGCTTCATGAACGTGTGAGCAGGCTGGGACGTGGAGGCACGGCACAGTGGCCGGCAGGCTAGTCCTAGCTAAACAAGTATACCCCTCAGCCTGCTTAGGTAAAGTAAGCAGACGCTCGTTACCAATCGGTATCGGGCGGCAGATGCGACGGCGCGCGTTGCATGAAAAACGAGCGCGGATACTTTAAGGGAATCTTCTTAAACTTGATTGGATTCTGCGAGTAATCGAAGCAGTCGGCGATGCTCGCGGCCCGGCCGTCGCTGCGGTTCAGCGATGCGAGATTCCAATTATTCTCGATGTATTTGAGAATGCTTCCGAACTCATACTGCGTCGTTGAAATGTATTCCGGCTTCGCGTACGGGGATACGATGATCGCGGGAACGCGAAACCCCAGTCCTCCATAACCGAGTTGCGGCGGTGCGAGATTGTCGTACAGACCGCCCCAATCGTCCCAGACGATGATGATTGCGCTCGACTTCCAATACGAGCTTTCCCCAACCGCGTTGACGATGCTGGCCACCCACGACGGGCCGCTATCGGACGAAGTACCCGGATGATCCGAATCGTTCTCGTCGGGGATTACCCACGAGACGTTGGGAAGCGTGCCGTTCGTAACGTCCTCAAAGATGTTGGTTTGAGGACTCGAGATATGCCCGTCGGTCCACTCGGGACCGTTGCGCACTGCCTTGATGGCATCGAAGGCACTGAGGAGCTTGCCGTAGATCTTGCAACACATCGGCGGAACGTAGTAGCGCCACGATACTCCCTTTGCGTCGAGGCGATTGCGAAGCGTCGGATAGTTCACGCAGGGAAACGGTCCCTTCCCGGCTTGGAACACGTCGTCTTTGGTGATGAGCGACGTGTGCGTGCCTTTGGGCGCGTCGCAGCCCCAGATGCAGCGGCTTCCCGAGCACGACGGCAGATCGACGAACGACTCGTTCGGACCGATGACCGCGTCCCCGGCGATCAGATCTTGATGGGCGGTGAAGCTGCTGCTGCCTTGCGTCGTGAACATATGCTCGGCAAGCGCGTACTGCCGCGCCATGTCCCAATACGGCTTGATTTCGGACGGATTGGTGTACTGGTACGGGAAAATGCATTCGGGCAAACCGTTGCCGAACATCAGCTTGTCGAATCCGTCCATCGCACCTTCGTCGCGCGCGGTATTGTACGCTTTGTACGAGTGTGGAAGGTCCTGCAGCTTACCGCGTAAGCGTGTGACGAGTCCGCTCTCCTTGAGATCGACGGTTTCTTCACCGGTGATTCCGCACGCGGAGTTCGGCAACGCTTTGCCGGTGGTCGATCCGTCCGCTCCGGGATAGGTCGCGAAAAAATCGTTGAAGGTGCGATTCTCTTGAACGATGAGAATCACGTGCTTGATTGGTGTTCGCGCCAGGACACCGTCCTGCGAAACGTAGCCTGGAAGCGTTTGCGGCGTGCTGCTGTTCATGCAGCCCGCCAAGAAGAATGCCGCGGAGAGCGCGCAGACAAGTCGCCGCACGAACGTTGCTATCCTTCGGCGATGCTCGTCACGGCGGTGACGAGCGAGTCCTTACCCTTACTGAGTGTCCGCACCGCCAACCGCGCGTAGTCGAGCACCTCCGGAAAGCGCCGCGCGTAACCGCTCAAGAATCGCCACGAAAAGAGTCGCTTCGGAGAAAGATACTCCGCTTCGTACAGCAGCAGCAGGTTGGTAAGCACGAAGTGACGCATCGCGGCGCCCCGCTTGATGTGCACCCGCCAGCGCTTGGAGATATCGACGTTGGTGAACACGTCGTTTCGCAGCGATCCGGATAGCACTGCCGGGCTCACCGTTACGACGCTGTCGTACGTCGCCGGCATCCGGTCGCTGCGCTCGATCGCCGCTTTTCCGAAATCGACGCACCAATATTCGTTGTGCACGCTTTCAATGGGGAAGACCCAGCGCGTCTTGCGGATGAGTGGGCGGAGCAGCCGCGTCGCTCGGAAGAACTTATTGAAATATTTGGCAAAGTCGTCGAACGAAATTTCCTTCGCTGCTTCCGAACGATACGTCTTCTCGAGCCGCTCGCTCTCGGTTTTCGCCCGCTTTTCCGCATAAGCGATCATGTCGTCGACGACGTTATCGGTCAGCTCGAAACCGCGTTCCGACGACCAGCGGCTGCCGACCGGCATGACGGCGAGCGTGGTTTGCGGCGTGCGAGCCGAGTTTGCCTCAAAATAGGTCTTCATCTCCGGAGCGGCGACCAAGAAGCGGTTTTCGTCGCGGACCTCGCGATGCAAGTGGCAAATGCCGCTTGCAAACGGAACGGCGTAACGCGGCCGCAGCTGTTGCGCGGCGGCCACGAAGGCCTCCATGTACGTGCGTGCATCGACGGGGAGCCGATCCGCCGGATCGTCGAACGTGTAACGCGTTGGATACGACCACGCCGGCGAGTGGCTCCGGAGCATGAAATCCGGATTCGGGTATTTCGCACGGAACGTCTTCCACGTCGATGGCAACGGTTTGGCGTCGTTGAGGTCGACGAGGACGACGCCGTCCGCTTCGACCACGGCGACGCTATCGTCTTGAAAACTGATCTGGTAGCTCGTGAGGGAAAACCCGTCGCCAAGCGCGATCTTTTCACCGTGACGCAGCTCGACGATACGTTCGAATCCGATCTGCTGCAGCTGCTGCTTCAGCCCCGAAATCGGAAACTTCGGTACAATCGCCGTCGTCTGCTTATGGAACTTCCGCAGCGTCTTCGGATCGAAGTGATCGAAGTGCCAATGCGTTATGTAGACGTAGTCCGCGGCGAAGATTTCCGAATCGAAGACCGGCGGCGGTGCGTGCCACCATGCCGACCAGTACGTCGGCTCGTTGAGCCAGGGATCGATGACCAGCCGCTTGCCTGCCGCGGCAATATCGAGACAAGCATGACTAACGATGCGGAACTCCATATCGGCCCCTTCTGCGCCGGCTCGTGGACTCCAGCTTTATGAAGATGTTAACGCTGGCGAAGCGTGATCGCGCCGGTTGTCGTCGTCAAACGAATCCGCGCGCTGCCCGATCCGATGGTACCGCGCCCGCTCGAACCGACGATATTTTGCCGTTGTTGCGAGATGCCCGGAACGTCGCTGGAAAAATTGCCGACCGTGCTCTCCGCTTCAACCCGCGCGCTGCTGCCGGGCGCGATGGTGAGCTTTATCGCGCCGGTCGTCGCGCGTAAATCAATCGAGCGATTCGCGCGCACGATTCCCGCGTCGGCGGTGATTTCGCCGGCTTGCGTTTCGACGTCGAGATCGCCCAGCACGCCGGCCAAGTCGGCGGCTCCCGCAATATTGCTGACGCGCAGCGAGGAGCCCGACGGAACCGATATCCGATAGCGAACGCCGCCGCCGTGCACGCCGCCGCCGTATCGAGTGGCAACCGCGATTTCATCGGCTTGACGGCTGACGTCGACTGCAATGCTGCGCAGCTCGTTCTCGTCGTGGCCGTACTTCGTCGCTTCCACGTCGACGAGCGGCTTGTTCCAGCCTTCGATGCGAACCGTTCCCGCGACGTTATCGACCCGTACGACTGGTGCAGCCCCGGCGGCAATCGTCCGGCGCACGGTTTCGTGCATGCGTTCCGCGAACGCACCGCTGCAAGCTTGCAGCAGCAGCGGAACCATGAGCGCCGTACCCAGTGCGCGGATCGAGGAATCCATCGCCGCGTTATTCGACGTGCAAGACCGCCGTGCCCCGCAACTCGTCGTGCTTGAGCATCGTCAGTGCCCGATTCGCTTCTTCGAGCGGCATGGCGACCGTCGACGTCGTTATTGGAATCTCACCGGCGATCTTTAAGAACTCTTCACCGTCCGCACGCGTATTGGCGGTAACGCTGCGCAGCTCTCGCTCGTAGAAGAGCTCGCGCGCGTAATCGAGCGGCGGAATCGCCGAGAGATAGATCCCCGCAACGGCAGCGATGCCGCCGCGATCGAGGGCGCGGAGCACCGGCGGCACGAGCTCTCCGGCCGGTGCAAACAGAATCGCGGCATCGAGCGGTGCGGGCGGCGATTGCGTCGCATCGCCGATCCAGTCGGCGCCGAGCGTCTCGGCCAACTCGCGATGAATTCCACCGCGGCTCATGACGAAGACGCGGCAATTCCAGTGTTTGAGCACTTGAATCGCCAAATGCGCGGAGCCGCCGAAGCCATACAGGCCGACGGTCGCGCCGGGAGCGATTCCGGCGCGCTTGATTGCGCGATAGCCGATTATTCCCGCGCAGAGCAGCGGCGCCGCGTGTTCGTCATCGATGGCCGCCGGCAATGCGTAAGCAAAGTCATCACGCACGACGGCATACTCGGCGTAGCCGCCGTCGGCATCCCAGCCAGTAAAACGAGCGTTCGGGCAAAGATTTTCGCGACCGCTCCGGCAGTACTTACACGTTGCGTCGGTTTCGCGAAGCCACGCGATCCCGACGCGATCTCCCACGCGAAAGCGTCCGCTTTGCGCGCCGAGCCGCTCGACGACGCCCACGATTTCGTGCCCGGGGACCATCCTCGAGTGCTTCGGCGCAAGGTCACCTTCGGCAAGGTGCAGATCGGTCCGGCAGACGCCGCACGCAACGACGCGCACGAGAAGCTCGCCGTCGACCGGAACGGGTGCTGCCTTTTCAATCAAGTGAAGGGGGCCGGTTTCGATGGGAGCCGGCCGCTCGACGACGATAGCGCGCACGAAAGCGCTCGTACGCGACGAAGTTGCGCGTTTACTGCGGCGCGTTGTGGAGGAAGGCGAGCCTCCGGAAGCTTATCCCACTGGTGAATGACGCTGTCGTTCGCGGACTCAACCGCCGAGCGTTTCGCGCTGCTTTTGGGCTTATCGCTCTTCTTTGGTTTCGCGTTCGAAGGTTTTTACGCTGACGAGCTGCCGCGACGGCCCGGCGGCGTACGCACCTTTCCGCTGCTCGCGCTCGCCGGTGGAACGCTCTATCTGCTCGATCCGCGTTTCGCCACGGCCTTCATTGCCGGGCTGATCGTCGTCGGTTCGTGGATCTACGTCTACGTTCGCCGTCAGAGCAAAGTCGACGACGCAGGCCTCGAGGGCGCGTTCATCGTGCCGGCCTGCAATTTGCTGGCGTACGTTATCGGGGGGTTGGCGCTGACGCAACCGCTGTGGCTCTGCGTCGCGGTTGCCGTCGCCGCCGTTCTGCTGTTGGGCGGCCGGCGTACGCTGCACGATTGGGCCTTACGCGTCCCTGCGGCGGAGACCATCACCGCGGGGCAGTTCCTGATTCTCGTGGGCGTCGTGTTGCCGCTCTTGGCCGGACGGCCCGCGATTCCATACACCGGCGTTACGCCGTTCGGCGTGTGGCTTGCGGTCGTGGCCGTATCGACGATCTCTTACGCGAGTTACCTGTTGCAGCGCTACGCATTTCCTCGCGGCGGCACGTTGCTCAGCGCAGTCCTGGGCGGGCTTTACTCGTCGACGGCGGTAACCGTCGTGCTGGCGCGCCGTGCCGCGGATGAAGGAATGAACGCCGAGCTCGGAGCTGCGATCATCGCCGCGACCGCGATGATGTTCGTCCGCATTCTGGTCGTGTGCGCGATCTTCAATCTGGCGCTGGCGCGCGCGCTCGTGATTCCGCTGCTTGCACTCGCGGCACTCAGCGTCGTGATGGCGTTGGCGCAGGCGCGCGCCGCAACTCCATCGACTCGGACGCGGGAGTTTCCGAATCCCTTGCAGATTCCGACCGCTCTGCTCTTCGCGCTGCTCTTCATCATCGTTTCGATGCTTGCCACGCTGGCGCACATGCACTTCGGACGCTCCGGCCTCTTCGTTCTCGCCGGGATCGTCGGCATCGGCGACGTCGATCCGTTCGTGTTGAGCCTCGCCCAAGGAGGTGCCGCCGGAGTCGGCCTGGCAACGGCAGCCGGCGCAATCGTCATTGCAGCCTCGTCGAACAACCTTCTCAAAGCGATCTACGCGATCGCATTCTCGCGCGCAACGGCGCGCACGCCGGCGCTCATGCTAGCGGTGCTGGCGGTTGCCGGCGTTGCGGGCGCCCTGTTTCTGGTACGCTAGCGTGGCTTAGGGCGCCAAGAATATATGCTCGAGCTTCTGACTGCAGTTGCTCGGGCCGGCTAGACAGGGCAGCGAGACCTTTGCGTGCTCGTTCGATTGCATCGGCAGATCGTAGACGTTGAGGCTGCCGTCACCCGAGGCGAGCGCGTAATACGCGTAGC
>JAMXLK010000120.1 GCA_024281075.1 Vulcanimicrobiia bacterium | reverse complement strand
CGAAACACGGGCTCCGTAGATGGAGGTGTCTCGCCCTTCTCTTTGCGGCGGCTTTCATGCGCCCCGGGGCATAGGCTAACAGAGTTTAACACCCGTCGCCAGAGGCGTCAAGGAACCCTGCTGCTTGCTCCTGCCCCTTGACGGCTTGCGGTGCCGGCCTGGACACAAGCCCCAGCCCGGTGGTACTCTGGACGCCCTTCTTCACAATAGTAGGAGCGGCGCCATGTACGACCTCGATCCAGTATGGGAACGACTGCGGGACCGCGCCGTGCTCCACGCTCATTCCGGCGTGCTCGTTAGCATGGCGGACGCTCGGCGGATCGTCGTTTACCTATGCGGCGAATACGCCCAGCGCCCCGGCGACGACGCGATCGAGAATCTCGCCGGCGAGCTGGTACGGCTGACTCTGGAAGCCACCGATCGGCTTCATCGACGTCCTCGAAGGAGCGTCCACGGCGTCTGCTAGCGAAGGTCGGTCCAATGTCGAGCAGACGCCGGCTCCGCTTTTCTCTCGCGGGATGCGTTGTTGCGTCCGTCCTCGTTTCCGCTTGCAGCGGTCCCCCTGCCGGACCTACTACGCCACCCCTCGCGCATAGCGTCCGGAGCCTGCCGCCCGGCGCTCGTAAACCGCACATGAACGCTTCGGGTTGCGGCAAGTCGGTGGTCTATGTCACCTCCTACGACAATTCCGTCTACATCTACGACCGCAAAGGGACGACGCCATGCGGGCAGATCACGGGCGTCGTGAATCCACAGGGCCTCTTCGTCGACCAACGGCGTAACGTGTGGGTTGCCGTCGCCGGCGACTGCAAGAATCAATTTTCGAGCGTCGTCGAGTTCGCGCCCGGAGGCTCGACGCCGATCAAAACCCTGCAGGATCCGACCGGTCCGGCCACCGACGTCGCGGTCGACAATAAGTTAGGAACGGTCTACGTCACCAACTTTTTCGGTTACACCAAGGGCTGCATCAGCGGCAACAACGGCGTCGTGGAAGTCTATGCCGGCGGCAGCACGTATCCGACCGGCTCGCTGAGCGACGCCAATATGAACTATGCGTTCAACGACGCGGTTGATAATCAGGGCAACCTGTACGTAACGTACCTGAAGCTCAACGGCCCCACCGGCAGTGGCCGCATTGACGAATGGTTTGGCGGCAGCGGAACGGCGAACGATCTGGGGATCACCCTCGAGGCCCCAGGCGGCATACAAACGACCAAGACGGGTGCGCTGCTCGTCTGCGATCAGGCGGTCGCGTGCGGCGACTTTGCGTCCGGCTCAACGACGATGACGAATCTCTTCGCGACGCAAACCCCGGGTGCGTTCGGTGTGGCCCTCGATAAGCACGAGCACAACGCGTGGGTGGAAAATGGCTCGCTTAGCGCCGGGCAACTCCAGCGCTACCACTATCCCGGACCCGACAAACGCGCGAAAGAGTCGCTCAGCGTGCCGAACGGCGGATATGCGGGGGTTGCGGTGAGTCCTCCCGCGCCGCAGGGTGCGCCGTACTAAGCAGCCGTTGGATGCGGGCCGCGAGCGCCTCACCCGTGAGCCCAAAGAGCGCGCGCTGCTTATCCTGCGAATCGTGCTGCACGAGCACGTTGGGCACGCCGATTCTTTCGACCCGCAGCTTCAGCCCATGATCTGAAACGAACTCGGCCACCGCCGTGCCGAAACCGCCGGCGAGGGAGTGTTCCTCCAGCGTGATGACGTGCGTGTGACCGCGCTCCAGCTCGAGTAACAACGCTTCGTCCAGCGGTTTTGCGAACCGCGCGTTGACGACGGTAATGCCTATGTCGCCCTTCGACAGGCTCAGGGTGACATAGGCATCGAGGGCGATATCGACCGTCGTCCCATATGCAAGGACGGCTACGCCGCTTCCCCAGCGCAGCACTTCCGCCTTTCCGTGCACCAGCGGTGCGAGCGGTTCGTCATGGCGGCCGCTGCTCGAGCCACGCGGATACCGGATGCCTGCGGGTAAGTTGAGTGAAAGCGCGTGTTCGAGCATCGGCAGCAACTCGGCTTCGTTGCGAGGCGCCATGAGCGTGACATTCGGCAGCGTGCGCAAATACGCGATGTCGTAGAGTCCCATGTGCGTCGGGCCGTCGTCGCCTACGAAACCGGCGCGATCCATGCAAAAGACGACCGGCAAATCTTGCACGACGACGTCGTGAATAATTTGGTCGTACGCGCGCTGGAGAAACGTAGAGTAAATGGCGCAAACCGGTTTGAGTCCGTGCGTCGCGAGACCGGCCGCAAAGCATACGGCATGTGCTTCGGCGATGCCGACGTCGAAGTACCGTTCCGGAAAACGCTTACCGAACTTCGCCAGGCCGGTGCCGTCGGGCATTGCGGCGGTGATGCCGACGACGCGCGGGTCCTTCTCCGCGACCGCAATCATCGCGTCGCCGAAAACGTCTTGGAACTTCGGCCGCGCGCCGGGACTGCTCTTCTTCGCACCGTTCGTCGGTTCGAACGCGTTTGCCCCAACACCGTGAAACGTTCGAGAATCGCGCTCGGCCGGCTCGTAGCCTTTCCCTTTGACGGTACGGACGTGCAGCAGCACCGGGCGCTCCAGATCGATCGCGGTTTGCAGCGCATCGAGCACGGCATCGTAATTGTGGCCGTCGATGGGGCCGATGTAGCGAAAGCCGAGCTCTTCAAAGATGACCGCGGTTTTTTCCGACGGCCCGATAAAATGCATCGCGCCGATCTCGGCGCCTTCGATCGCCTTTTTAGCGGCGCCGCCGAGCGGAATGCGCTTGAGCATCTCTTTTCCCGTGCGCCGGACGAAGTTCGCAAACGGCTTGCTGCGCAAAACAGACAAGTAAGACGAAATCGACCCGACGTTGGGCGCAATGGACATCTCGTTGTCGTTGAGGATTACCATGAACTGGCTGCGGCGGTCCCCGGCATTGTTGAGCGCTTCGTACGCAAGGCCGCCAGTGAGCGCCCCGTCACCGAGTACCGCGACGACGCGCTCCTTACCGCCGAGCAGATCGCGCGCCGTCGCCATGCCGAGGGCCGCGGCAACGCCGGTGCTGGCGTGACCGGCGCCGAACGGGTCGTACGGCGACTCGCTGCGCATCGCGAAGCCCGAGAGACCACCGCCTTTGCGAATCGTTTCAAAACGGTCGCGGCGCCCGGTCAGAATCTTATGCACGTACGTTTGATGGCTGACGTCCCAGACCAGCTTGTCTTTGGGGAGGTCGAGCACGCGATGCAGGGCGAGGGTCAGCTCGACGACGCCGAGGTTCGGCGCCAAATGGCCGCCGTTGACCGCGCACGTTCGGACGAGCAAATCTCGAATCTCACTTGCCAGGACGTCTATTTCATCGCGTTTGAGCTTTTTAACGTCGGCCGGAGAGTCGATACGCTCGATAACCATTCTCTGGTTTATACGCAACCGCTAGGCGATGCCCTGCGCGGCAACGGCGACGCGCGCCGCAAGCGCCGCAGATCGCGGCGCTTCTCGCACCATCCACAAAGCCTGCGACCAGTTCCATGGTTTTAGAATCGCGACGACCGGCATGCGCCAGTCGGCGGAAAGTTCGCGCTGCGGCGTATCGAGTACGACGCGCACGGCTGCAATGCGCGGCGCGCCGAGCAGACCCGTCTCCATGTCGACACCGGCATACCCGCGCGTCGCCCATTGCACGCGCGCGCGTCCATTGACGATCTCCGACGAGGTGAGCAGCGGCTCGGAGACCGGCTCGACACCGAGCGTTCGTGCTCTTCTGGTCAAAAGGTCGACGAGCTCGGGGTCGCAATGCAGCGTTTCTCCCGACGGCCGGCGCACCTCACGCGGAATGAGCACCGTTCCAGCCGGCAAATCCGCGCGTAAACCGCCTGCGAGGCCGCAGCTGACGACGATTTGGCCCAAAGGCTCGCGGTTTCTCTCCAGCGCAATACCCGTTTGAACGATGCGCGCGTTGGGCAATTCTCGACGCAGTGCCTTGCATTCGAGCGCGGTCGCCGCGACGAACGTAACCTTCGGAGAGTCCACCGAGGGTTTCTTTCGCGTGCGGTCGTAGGCTCATGCCCCATCCGCCAACACGAGGAGCCAACCATGACCGCGACGAGCCAACCCTTCGTTTCCGACGTGACCGAGCTGCGCCGGCGGGCGCGAGAACAGATCGAACGCGGTGCGGTAACGCAGAATTACGGCGGCAACGTCCAACAGACCATCGACCTGCTCCAAACGGCGCTTGCGACCGAGATCGTATGCGTCCTACGCTACACGATGCATAACGTTGCGGCGGTCGGCATCGACAGCGAAAGCGTTAAAGGGGAGTTCGCAGAGCACGCCAACGACGAGCGCGAACACATGGAGAAGATCGCCGAACGCATCAATCAGCTCGGCGGCACTCCGAACTTCGATCCCGAAGGCCTCACCATGCGGTCGGCAACGGAGTACGGCCACGCGCAAACGCTGATCGATATGATCAAAGAGAACCTGGTCGCCGAACGGATTGCGGTGGAGCATTACCGCGAGCTCATTCGCTACTTCGGCGATAAGGATCCCACGACGCGCGTCATGCTCGAAGGAATTCTCGCGCAAGAGGAAGAGCACGCCAACGACATGCACGATCTGCTCGTCGCGCACGAAGGTAAGCCGTTTCTTAATTCGTAGCCCTTCGACTCGCTCCGCTCGCTCAGGACAGGCTACCGCTCGCGGTGACGCGAGCGGAACCAATCGACGGCGCGTTCGAGCGCTGCGCGCACCGGCGTCGGGGCGTAGCCCAGATCTTCATGCGCCTTTGATGAGTCGGCGTACATGCGCTCGCGCGAAAGCTTCACGCCTTCGAGTGGAACCGCCGGGGTGGCGGCGGTGACGAGACAGCGGAGTTCGTCGGCATAGGCGGCGGCGAGCGCCAGCGCGTATGGCGCGCGCCAGCGAGGCATGGGGCGCCCGGTGATTTCGGCAAGCATCTGCCAGATCGCGTCCATGGTCAGGTTCTCGCCGCCGATGATGTAGCGTTCGCCGGTGCGTCCGCGCGCCAACGCGGCCACGTGCGCGCGTGCGACGTCCTCGACGGCGACGAGGTTCATGCCGCCGTGCCCCGGCGCTTTTGCGACGATCTGTCCACGCATGAAATCGAGAACGAGCTTGCCGGTCGGCGTCGGCTTTCGGTCGCCGGGACCGACCGGCGCCGTCGGCAAGAGCGCGACGACCGGCACGCGCGAAGCAAATGCGACGCGCTCCTGCTCGAGCTTGGAGCGGTGATAGCCGCTTTCGGCGTGCCCTTGCGTCGCGGAGCTCGACGTGAGCACCGTGCGCTCCACGCCGGCAAGATGTGCGGCGGCAAGCAGACTCGCGGTGCCATGCACGTTCACGCGCGCAATTTGCGTCCGATCGCGCGGCGCGAACGAATAGAGGGCCGCACAGTGGATTAAGTAGCGGCATCCGCCGAGCGCGCGCGCGAACGCTCCGACGTTGCGCAGGTCGCCAGGGATCCACGTGATATTAGTGCGAGCCGGAAGCGGGGAGCGCGCCAGGGCTTTCACAGAATAGCCGGCGTCAAGCAGCTCGCGAAGGATGTGCGAGCCGACAAAACCGCTCGCGCCGGTGAGGAAGACGTGCTCGTCGTGGGCCACCTCACGTGATACTCTTGGCCTTCGAGGGGCTCCTCGCCGCCGAGCCGTAGTACGGCGGCAGGAGTGTTGCATATGAAAATTTCCATCGTCATGCTTTGCACGATCGTCGCGATCGCCGTAACGGGCTGCGGATCTGGTATGGGCACCGCGTCGACCCCAAGTTATTCCGGATCGCCGCTCTTCACCAGCCCCGACGGCGGCGCGCTATCCGACGACGCCGCAGGCCAAAATAGCGGTGCCGCCGCGTATTGCCGTCAGACGCACGGCGACGTCGAAGTCCGGCGGGCGGTCTACGGCACCAACGGTTCGCAGCTGCTCTTCCTCGCCGGCGTCAAGACGTTCTGCCAATATACGCGCAAGAAAGACGGCTCGCGCATTCACATTCTGCTCAGCACCCTATACACGACCAAACCGACGCTCGCGGCCCTTGCATACATTTTAAAGCCGCCGCCGTCCAGCTCGTGCAACGGCAATCCCGCGTCGTGCTACTGCTCGTATCTGGGCGGCTCCGACCAGTTCGGCGGAACGACCGGTGCCGGCGGTGGATGGTACAAGAAGAACGCCATCGATCAAACGCTCGAAGCGTGTATCTTCCCGGACATGTCGTCGATTGATTCCTGGGGCTTGGCGTACCACACTGCGGGCATCATACGGGGCATCGACTTAACCAAGGTAATGCGCTATAAGTATCCCGGCTCTATCTGACGGCTACCATCCGCTGCCGTGCGGTAAGCTCGCTGCGGTGCAGACGTTCTTGGAGATGCGCGCGAAGCCGCCGCTTCGATCCGCTCCGAGCAATCCCGCTTGGCAGCTCGAGCGGCCGGCTTCGTGCGATCTCGTTCGATACCGTAGCGTCTTCCATCGCGTCGGCGACGAGTACTTATGGGCGTTGCGGCTGCTCATGACGGATGAACAGCTCACCGCATATCTCACCGATCCGGGCGTCGAACTCTATCTTCTCGTCACGCCGGACGGCGACCAGGGCATTTTGGAATTGGATTTCTCCGTCGAAAAGGAGTGCGAAATCGCGCTCTTCGGCGTCGCCGCGCCGCTGCAGGGGACCGGTGCCGCCCGCTGGTTGATGAATCGTGCGCTCGAGATCGCATGGTCGCGTCCAATCGCGCGGTTTTGGCTGCACACGTGCACGCTCGACCATCCGAGCGCGCTTGCGTTCTACCGCCGGACGGGCTTCACGCCGTATGCGCGCAAAGTCGAAGTGTTCGACGATCCGCGCTATCTCGGACTGACGCGCTCCGACGCCGCTCCCGGCGTACCAATTCTATAGCTACCTGCCGATCGCGAAGAGCGCCATCGCGATCACGAGAATGAACGCAACGATTCCCGAAGCGTGAATGGCGTGGGCGGCATGGGGCCGGTGGTGGCCGCCGTGACGCGCAACGACCGAAAGGTCTGCAATCGACACCATAATTCCGACGGCCGCCACAACGATCAGCAGCGGCAACAGGTGGAAGTATGCCGTTGCGGCCAGCACGATACCGATCGCGATGTCGCGTATTCCGGTAGCGCGCACGTATGCCGTTTCGCGATCGCCTTCGACTGAAACGCCGTAATGGCGCGCCAGCGCGTGAGGCGCGAGCCACGCGTAGAGTCCCACGGCGACCAATACGATTGCAATGAGCCAGCCTAAATAAATTGCTGCAGTCACGCTGCATGGCTGCGCACAGGGCGCCGTTCATTCCTGCGCGAACCTGGCGTCTTTGCGCGAATCGACGCCGCTTTCGCATAGCTTGAGCCTCGCGATGGCGCTCCTCGCGGCCGTGATTCTTGCAGGCACGGCCGGGTACGCCGAGCTCGAGCACTGGTCGTGGTTCGACGCGTTCTACGTAACGATCACCACGATCACGACCATCGGCGGCGGCGAGCCCCACCCGATGGACGTCGCAGGGAAATGGTGGACCGTCGGCGTCGTGGCGATTGGCTTTGGCGTACTCACCTATACACTGCTTCGCCTCTTCAGTTACACGCTTGAAGGCACACTGGGGAGCCTCGTCGTTCAGCGCCGAATGCGTCGGCGGGTTGAAGGCATGACGGAGCACTACATTCTTTGCGGATTCGGCCGCGTCGGCGCCGAAATCGCGCGGATCTTTACCGACGAGCGCATGGATTTCGTGGTTATCGACATCAAGCCCGAATCACTCGAACGCGCTTCGGCGGCCGGCTTTAAGACGATCAGCGGGGATGCAGCCGATGCCGTGACGCTGCGCGCAGCCGGCGTCGAACGCGCACGGGGCTTGGTCGCCGCCGTTGACAGCGACGAAATCAATATCTATGTGACGCTCTCCGCGCGCGTGCTGAATCCCGAACTGTATATCGTCGCGCGTGCGAATCGCGACGGTGCAGAGTCGAAGCTTCGCTTAGCCGGCGCCACGCGCATCATCTCGCCATATCAAACCGGCGGACGGCGAATGGCCGGCCTTGCGATGCGCCCGACCGCCGTCGAGTTTGTCGATCAGGTCCTCTTCGCGCAGAACAGTCAACTGATCTTAGAAGACTTCGCCGTGGCCGAGACGTCGCCGTGGATCGGAAGACCACTCGAAGCGCTGGTGCCCGATGCCGGCGAGGTGATCACCCTCGCACTCAAGCGCGGCGGATCGATGGTCTTCCGGCCTGACCCCACCACGGCGATGCGTCCTGGCGACGAAATCGTTGCGGCAGGTTCTCCGGCCGGCATTCGTGCGCTCGACGAAAAGCTTCGCGGAACGCCTTAAATTACGTGAACGGTTAAAATCGCCACGTCATCGGAGTGCGCTCCTTTGATGCAGGCGTTGCGGATCGCGAGCGCGGGATCGTCGGCCCTGCGAACTCGCGGATCGCACAACGCCCGGTGCAGCGCATCCAGACCTTTCGCCGGATCACGTTGCCATTCGATGAGCCCGTCGGTATAAAAAACGATCATCGATCCGGGCCGCAGGCGATGCGCTTCGACGGTGGCCCGCTGCGCGGCGAGTTGAACGTATCCCAGCGGCGGTACGCCTTGCGGTGCCAATTCACGCACGTCTCCGTCCTCCCATAAGAGCGGACTGGGATGTCCGGCCGAAGCGACCTGAATCGTGCACGACGCCGGATCGATAACGGCAATCGCGGTGGTACAAAACCGTTCTACGGCCTCGCTGCGGAACAAATAATCCACGCTCTCCAAAAGCTTGCCGAGGTCCGGCTCCAAAACCAGCGCCATACGAATCGCATCGCGCACCGAAGACATCAGTGCCGCAGCCTCGACGCCGTGTCCGGCGACATCGCCGACGGATAGACCCATTCTGCCGTCTCGCAGCAAGAATGCGTCGTACCAATCTCCGCCGACCAGCAGCGCCGCGTCGGCGGCTTCGTAAAATCGGTTTAGCCTAAACTTCGGATGGGCCGGCAGCGATGCGGGGAGTGCCGCACGCTGAAATCGCTCGGCCACGTCGATCGTTTGTGAATGCAGGCGCGCCTTGCCGATCGCGATTCCGCATCGGCGTCCGAGGTCTTCAGCGAACGCAATCGCGCTTGCATCGTAGGTCGCGCCCGACGCGCTCGTGCGCACCAGCGTCAGCGCTCCGCTCAGGCCCCAGATCTGCGAACGTACCGGCACGACGATCATCGAGCGATACTCCATGACGCGCATGAACTCCGCATGGCGCTGATTTGCCGCGTGCCTTTCGATCCACGCGTCGTCGATGACCGGCGCGAAGAACGTCGTGCCGGAGTCGAGCACTCGGCAGACCGGATGCGCCGGCCGTCCCGGTTCGGAATGCAGCAGCGACGTCATGGCATCGAGCCGCGGCGTCAGCCTAGCGTCGCGATGTGCGGCGCCGTACGCATGGACGTCGCCGATCGTCCCCAGATCGAGCACGCAGATGTCGGCGATGCTTTCGACCGCTGCTTTGCATACGTTGCCGAGCGTCGTACGGTAATTCAACGACGAGCTCAGGAGCTCGCCGGCAGCTACTAAGAAACGCATGTATTCGGCTTCCGTACGAAGCCGCGCAATATCGGTAGCGTTTATCGTCATGAAAAATAGCGAGCTCCGCGTGGAAAGCCCGCGGCGTTCATACTATTGCGGCGGTGCAGCCGTTATTCCTGGTCAGGCATCTTTCGGTTGGCCGCTTTTGTTTAAGTCGCGCGGCCGCATTACTCGCTGTCGACCGGCAAATCCGACGATTTTTGGTGCGCGAAGTACGCTCGTTTATACATCGACGGGATGGTGACGAACTGGCGCGGCGATTGGTGAAAATCGAACATATCGACCATGCTCGTGCTCGAGCCGTCAGTGGTTCCGAGCCGGCCTAAGTTGAACGTATCCTCAACAAAGCGCAGGATGCTGCCGAATTCGTAGACCGTATGCGACACGTATCCGCCTTGACTGTTCGATCCGATCTTGACGTAGGGAGAAACCACGAGCATTGGTACCCGAAATCCCGGGCCGCCTTGATCGTCGCGCGGCGTCGGCGGCGCAATGGGGTCGTAGAATCCACCCCAATCATCCCAGACGACGATCACGGCGGTCGAATCCCAGTATTGGCTATTGCCGACCGCGTTCACGACGCTTGCGATCCATGACGGGCCCGTATCTTTCGACGGGTAGCCCGGATGGTCGGAGTTCGGCCCCTTCGGTATTACCCACGACATTGCGGGGAGCGTCCCATTTTGGATATCCGTGAATATGTTCGTCTCCGGTGAAGAGATGTGGCCGTCCGTCCATTCGGGCCCGTAACGGACCGGGGCGATGACGTCGAACGCGTTCCAAAGCGAACTGCCGGGCCCACCGTGCTTCAGAGCGGGAGTGTAATATTTCCAGGCGACCGATTTGGCGTCGAGGAGATCGCGCAACGTCGCGTAGCCGCCGGATCCATAATTCGCAAAATCGTTCGAGCACGGAAAGGGCCCCTGGGCTTGCATCACCTGTAACGCGCCGTTGATGATCGCCGTTTTCGTGCCCGGAGGAGCGTCACAACCCCATGGCTTGTTCGTAGGCGAGTCGATCAGGCTGATGGTGTAAATCGAGGGGTTCTGGCAGGTGTAAATCGACGAAATACAGGTTCCACCGCGGATGAGGTCTTGATGCGCGGTGAAGCTGTCGCTGCCCTGAGTCTGAAACATCTCATCTGCTAAACCCCATTGGCTGGCAATCGTCCAATACGGCGCGATCGTCGTTGGATCGACGTATTGGTACGGAAGCTTGCCTTCCGGCAGACCGTTCTTCCGAGACTTGATGCGATTGAAGGAGTCCATCGCTCCGTTATCCCACGCCGTCAGAAAGGCCGAATATACATGCGACGGGTCGTGATGGCTCGTCAGCGGGACCTTCGTGAGGTTGATCGTCTTTTGGATGTAACCGGTGCCGTTCGAATTGGGCACGAGTTCCAGACCGGTTGTGGAACTGGACGCGCCGGGAAAGCCCGCGAAGAGGTTATTGAACGTTCGATTCTCCTGAATCATCACCACGATGTGCTGGATCGGCGTCGAGCCGGTCCCGTGGCGCGGGGCGCGCGCTGCGGCTGCATGGCCTTGCGGCGTTGCGACGGGCACGCCGAGCGGCGCTTGCGAACCGCCGCAACCAGCGAGCGCTGCGGCGGCGACGCCGAAGCTTAGCGCGTATCGGCTAGAAGCGACGCTTTTCATCTCCACGTGGGAGTTCTATTTTGGGCGCCCCGCCCCTCGACTTCGCCGGGCCCGACGCGAACGTAGAGGCGACGAGCCGGTCGGCTCCTAAAGTATCGCCTTCCCCCGTTAGTCTTCGCGCGCAAAGGAGCACTTGTGAACCCATTAATGAAACTCGTGGCGCCGCTCGCCGCGGTGCTTGCAATTGCTGCGTGTAACGCAGGCAACTCTTCCAACATGCCGGCGGTATCCGGCGGTTCCGCGGGGGTAACGCCATCCTCGCATTTCGTGCCCACGTGGCAGGCCAAGCATCAAGCCCATCGAGCCTGCAAGGAGCTCGCGGGCGGCATCAGCTGTCACGTGCTGATCGTGAACCACGCCGGTCCGCCGTGCTCTCCTTCGAGCACTTGCGGTTTCACGCCGGCCGATCTTCAGACGCGGTACAATCTGACTCCGTACCTTGGCCAGGGATCCGGACAGATCGTCGCCATCATCGAGTTAGGCGACTTGTCTTCCGCGGCGTCCGATCTCGCGGCGTACCGCAGCCAATACGGGCTCGGCACGGCGCCGTTTGAAAAGTTCAACGAGTCGGGCCAACAGTACAACTATCCGCCGAGCTGTCAAAACTTCGGTTGGTGCGTCGAGACCGACCTCGACAGCGAAATGGTCGCCGCCGCGTGCCCGAAATGCACGATCTACATGATCGAAGGCGGCAACTGTGGTGCCGATATCTGCGGCTTGGAAAATGCCGAGGTGACGGCAGTAAATCTTGGTGCCACGATTATCAGCAACAGCTGGGGATGCCATACGGGCGTCTACGGCCCGAACTGTGGTGATCCGAACTTCCCCAACTATTTCAGCACTCCCAACATCGCATATCTCGCCTCTTCCGGAGACTCGGGATACCCCGAGATAGAATGGCCGGCGGCGTTGGATAACGTGCTCGCAGTCGGCGGAACGCAGCTCGCAAAGAGCGGCTCGAATTACTCCGAAACGGTGTGGGATGGCGCCGGGTCGGGATGCGGCAGCACCACGAAGCCGTCGTGGCAACACGATCCGCTTTGTTCTACCGGGCGCACGATCTCCGACATATCGGCGGAGGCGGGTTGCTCGCCAGGTGTCGCCGAGTACAACTCACTCTACAACGGGTGGTTTGACGTGTGCGGTACGAGCGCCGCTTCACCCCTCGTTGCCGGCATCGTCGGACTGGCAGGCAATTCGACCAGCATCAATGGCGGCCAGGCCATCTGGCAACTGTCGAAAAAGAAACACAAGAAGCTGCTCCACGTGATCACAAGCGGCAGTAACGGCTCATGCGGTGATTACTTATGCGAGGCCGGTGCGCCGAAAGGAAAGAACTACAAAACCTACTCTGGTCCGGCCGGTTGGGGAACGCCAAACGGCATCAAGGCACTCTAGTAGGGGCTGATGCTGTAGAGTGGTGAGCGTTCGCCGTGGACCGTGACGGAGTACCACGGCTGCGGCGAACGCTTACTGCGTAAGTCGAAGTGTTCGCCGTCGCGGGCGATGTGGGTGACCGACACCGTATAGCTCAATGGCTTGCCCGGCGCCATTTCGGGCGCGGAATCGGCGCGAACCAGGTATGCTCCGTGCGCGCCGCTTTTCGTGATCAGCGTCGCGCCGCCGTCCGAATCGACCACCACGGCACTGCCTTCATCGATACCTAACGCGTAAGCGGTCCGCGCGCCCGGCAGCAGACCGTCGTGTAAGATTCGCGCCAGAAACACGGCCGTTCGGCCAAAGCGATCCCGTACCGCGAAATGTGAGTCGGTGATCGTATCGCCCAGCGCCGGCCATGAAAAAAGTTCGGTGGTGAAGCTAATCCGCGGCTCGAACGGATCGCGCACGGCATCGGCGGTATGCGTCTCTTGATCGAGTCGATCGCCCGCAACCGAGTCGTAGACGACCGCGCCTTGAATCGCCAATCCCGCGCTGCCGCCGCCGACGACGCCGCCGCGCGAGTAGAGGCGTTTGACCGCGGCAATCAGGCCGGACCCCTTCCACCGCACGTAATTCGCTTGATCGCCGCCCGCGAAATAAACCGCGTCGGCGCCATCGATGATTGACGCGACCGAATCGACTTGCGCGGCGGTCGCACAAGGCGGAATGCGAACCGTTTGCACCGACGCGAAGTTTCCAGCATCGTAGAAGTGTTTATCGTCGATGTTGGCATACGAAGCGCGGAGAATCACGACGTTGCCGCCACGCGACGCCTTGATACCGAGCAGCCGGCGATGGAGCCAGGCGAGCGTTGCGTCGGGTGAGCCGGAGATGCCTGCGCCGTCGAGCAAAAGTCCCGGCCCGTGGAGGTTCGCGGTTCGCGCGTATGTCCCGTAGCGCGGGAAGATTGTGAAGGCGCAGGTCGCCGCGGCCGCCGCGATCAGCGCCATCCCGCGATGCTCAAAGCTTGACTTGCACCGAGAAATAAAAGTTCAGCGCGAGCGGAAAGTTGCTCGAGAACGGGTCACCGAACGACGGGACGAAACTTTGCGCGAAGTATGGATTCTCCGGGACGCCGTTGGCTTTGATATCGTTCGGGCTCTTTCCGTTGTAAAAATGGCCGCCGTTGTAGAACGTGTTCGAGACGTATCCGCAGATCGAGTTGTTCGGTGCGAAGGAGCCTTGCGTCCAGGCTTCGTTCGACCCGCCGAAGCACTGGTTGATGAGGTTCGTCACAACGACGCGACCGGTAACCCTCGGCGTGAAATCGTACGACATCTGCATCCCGAGGTTGAACTGCCACGGCTGCCGGAACTCGCCAAAAGTATCGAACGTCCCAGTCTGCGGGTTGGGAATGTAGAGATAGCCCGGATTCGTGCCGTCGTTGGTCAGCGCTTTGCCGCAGGACGTATAATCCGCAGTGTGCGGGTTGACGCCGGCGATCCCGAGGCTGCCTTGATTCGCGGTGCACGAACGCGGATCGAGCCCCTGAACGTCGGACGGCGTTCCATAGGTCGTACCTTCGAGCAGCGAAAAGGCGGGCGTGACCGCGAACTTATTGTGGCGGTAGCTCAGGACAACCGCGAACGTGTTCGGCGCGATGTACGGAAAATCAAGACCCGGCGCATACCATCCGTTGCGATCGAGCAATGGTTGGGGCGCCATGCCGTAATACGGATTGAGAATTGAGTTGGCCGGGCAGGTCGGCGCGGGCTTTCCTTTGCCGTTAGGCTTGTAGCATGGCGCGCCGCCGCCCGACTTGGTGAGCGCGTTGAACTCCTCAATGTCCTGATTGTATTGATCCACCGGCCCAACGGTGCTGTTCAGATAGTTGCTCCACTTTTCGGCCGCATTGGTGTACGTGTAAGAGAACGTCCCGGCAAAGCCGTTTTTGCTAAAGTCGCCCTTTGTCAGCAAGAGCTCGACTCCGTCGACGCGCAGGGTGCCCGCGTTGAAAGACGGCGAGACGTTCAGGCTCGGAAGATTCGGCGTCTCGTAAAGTTGTTGGGTGCCGTAGCGATAGTACGGCGTCACCTTCATGGCGACATCGGTACCTCGGAAATGCTGCTCGTACGAGATGTCGTAGTTGTCGGAGAACTGCGGTTGGGCTTCGTGCAGCGGCGAGCTATAGCCGAAGGGAATGAAGCCCAACAGCGTAGACGCGAGATTGGGCTGCGCCGTGTTGTACTGAATCTCGTAGTTCTGCGGCTGCTGTGCGTATCGGCCGGCGGAGGCGCGCAACACGACGTCCGGGCTCACAGTATACGTCGCCGAGACGCGGGGAAGGATGTATGAGACCGTGTAGCTCGACGGGTAGTCGTTGGTCAAGAGAATGCCGTCGGTGCCGTTGGGATGCACCGTGCGCACCGGTGTACCCGTTGAACGATCGATCGGGCACTTGAAGCCGGTGAACGGCGTGTACACGTAGATGCTCTGCGGCGGCTGCGGAATGAAGATTGGCTGACGCGTGACCGGATTGACGCAAAACTCACGCTGCGCCGCGTTGAACCAGAAGTTCGTTCCCGGATTATTCGTGTCGGCCAAGCCGTACGTGTCGCTCTCGAAGCGAACCGCGGGGTTGATATACCACCTCTCGCTGGGCCGCCACTGATCGCTCAGCGACGCAGCGGTAATCTTCGGGACCACGGCGTTGATATCTGCGGTGTTGCCCAGGAACGTCAAGAGCATCGACGCTCCGGCCTTACAGGCCGGCGAGTTCGCCGGGAGCTCGCCGCTCTCGCACGGATTCTGCGTGCCGAAGCCGCCGTAGGGCGCACCGAATCGGCCTTGTGTGACGTACCGGTTGCAGGGCGCCAGGTCGCCCACCTGATAGCGTGAGCTGGTGTACGTGGCATAGCAGTCGGTGCCGTTGGTGAAGTTGCTAACCTGCTGCCCAGGCGTGTTGTCGTACTGGTGATTGAAGTAACGCAGTGTGTTCGACGTCATGTATGAGACCATGCCTTCGAGGAGGTGTTCGGGCGAAAGCTGGTCGGCAAACTGCATCTCGAGGCCGCCGGTGTGCGCGTCGACGACATACTGGTAGTTCGAGACGCCCAACGTGACGTTGTTACCCCAGCCGTTCGGACTGGCGCGATTGGTGTTGGAATAAAACGTGTAGCCGAAGAGCCGGACGTATGCCGTCGAGCCGATGTTCTTTTGATACTGCAGCTTGACGATGCTGCCGATGTCCCAGCGGGCGTCGCGAAAGTTCGCGGGAACGAGCTGCGCGATCTGATTACCGTAGCGATTGACGGGGCAGGCTCCGGGCACGCCGGTGACGTTGGCGCAGCGCCCCGTCGGCGAGCCGGGGTAAAAGTACGCAATGGGTGGCGTCGAGGCCGGGGCAAGCCATTTCGTGTTGCCCGGATACGTGTAGAAGTCGGGCCACTGATTGATGTTGCCGCCGTAAAAGTCGTGCGGTTTATACAACAGACCGTCGTTCTCGATGCCTTGTCCGAGCGGACCGGCATCGTCGAGGCTCGAGTAGAATTGCGTGTAGTTCGTCGAGTTCATATAGAGCAGCTGCACGTCGTCGCGGCCTGCGTCGAACCGATGCGGGACGCCGGCATGAATGTTTCCTACCACGTCGCGCGAGTTAAACGCCGAAGGCTGCCCGTAATTCGGTGGATAGGATCCGAAACAACCGGGATCATTGGTGAGCGTTCCATTCTGCGCAGCCGGATTGGAATACGTCGTGTTGAAGCGGCACGTCGGATAGACGGCCGGCCAAAACGGAAGGAACGTCGTGACGTATGACGGCCAGTAACCATAGGGAATCGTGTCGAGTAAGCTTGCGCCGTTGAACTGGTCGAAGTACCGAAAGGCCTGATTCGTTCCGCTGATGCCGACGTAGTACGAGAACATCCGATCGGGCGTTGCACCGCCGGCTTCAATGCGCGCGTCGTGGTAAAAGACGGGCGTGCCGGCCGCGAGGCCGCCGGTCGCATAGCCGGGGAACGTGCCGGTCTTGATGACCTGATTGATGAAGCCGGCCAGGCCGGTCGCGTTCGAGTCTGACTCACCGCCGCCCGTATAGATTTGAAGCTCTTGCTGACCCAGCGTCGTTCCGGAGTTGCCGGGATAGTTGTCAAACGAGCGATTGACCGGCACGCCGTCGTATTCGTAGCCGATCTGATCGTAGTAGCCGCCGCGAATATAGACGGTCTGGTTCACGCCGACTTGATTCGGCGGAACATACGCGCCCGGCATCGCCGCAATCGCGGAGTAAGCATTATTCAAGCCGCCGCCGCCGCCCAAGGTTGCCGCGGCGCTCGTCAGACCGGGGTTGACCGAGTAGACGTCGGTGCCCGTGCCGGGACGAACCGGACTCAGCGCCGAGCGCGTCGTGACGCGCGCGATTTCCTTGAGGCTCTTCGGCAACGAGATCGACACGATTTGGGACTGATCGGCGAAAACGGCTATGCCGGCGATCGAAACCGGCTCGTAACCCGCATGCTCGGCGGAGATGGTGTACGTATCGGGCGCCAACGACAGAAACGTAAAGCGCCCGGCCGAATCGGCCGTTACGCGTGCGACCTGCGAGGGACTTACCGCGTTCACTCGCGCGCCGGCAATAGGCGCCTTCGTCGCCGCGTCGACGACGACGCCGCTAATCGTTCCGGTCGTTGCGGCATTCGTTCCGCTTGCGGAGCAGATCAGCGAGGCACAGGTTAGCAGCGTGCAGATGGCTCGTACAGCTATCGAACTTCTCAACACAACCTCCGAGAGAGCAGCACCGGATAATTTTTGAACGCCGCCGACTCGGTCCTGTGACAGCTCCTTACACGACGCTCACTTGTGTATGATGAGCTGGCCGTTGCATCCGGCGCTCTTGATATCCGACTCAATGCCGGCGTTGCGGCCGCCGGTCGCACCCGGCAGCGTAAAGACGCTGCCCTCTACTTTTTTGTAGTAGGTATTCGGCGTCCACAGAACGTGCGGCCAGCTAACGTTGGACAGATCAAAGAATAAGACGAGTCCGGCATTCGACGGAAAGGCAAATCGCAGAAACTGCCGTTGGCATGGCTTGACCACGCTCAACGTTTTCTGAATCAACGACGCTTGGCTCGGCGTCAGCGGTTGCTTATGGAACGAGCGATACCCTTGCGCACCATAACTCGGCCATGCATGGGCCGGCGGCCGCTCCGGCGTCGCCACCGAAAGGTTCTTCATATACGCGCTCTGGTCGGTTGAACCGCGCTGGCACGCGCTTAGTAGTACTGCTACGAGAAGCAGTATGCTTTGGAGTTTGAGCATTCGGCGCGGTTTCTCAGCGCCGCCCCTCGACTCCGCTCGGGATGACTCGACTCCGCTTGCCGATAACGCCGCTGTCTGCTAGTTGCCGAAGGCGGCGCGCAATGACTCTTTGAACGAGGCGGTGGTTTTAATTACGGCGGTTGGCTCGTATCCGCAGTGCGCCATGCAATTTTCACACGACTCATGCTTGCCGCGGCCGTATTTCGACCAATCCGTTTCGTCGAGCAGCTCCTTATACGTCCGCGCGTAGCCCTCTTTGCTCATAAGGTAGCAGGGGCGCTGCCAACCGAAAACCGTGTAGCAGGGAATGCCCCACGGCGTGCACTCGAAGTCAACCTTGCCTTCGAGGAAGTCGAGATAGAGCGGGCTGTGGTTCAAGCGCCACTTCTTGCGCTTGCCGCCGGCGAAGACGGTGCTGAAGATCTCGCGCGTGCGCTTGACGCCGAGGAAGTGCTCCTGATCGGGAGCCTTCTCGTACGCGTACGCCGGTGAGATCTGCATCATGTCGACCTTCAGGTCGTCGTTGAGGTAGTCCAGCACGTCGCGCACCGCCTCAGGACCGTCTTGATCGAAGAACGTCGTGTTCGTGAAGACGCGGAAACCGCGTGCCTTCGCTTCCTTGATCGCGTCGATCGCTTTGTCGAAGACGCCCTCACGGCAGACCGACTGGTCGTGGCGCTCCCGCATGCCGTCCAGATGGATCATCCAGACGAAATAAATCGAGGGTTTGAAGAGATGGATCTTCTTCTTCAGCAGCAGCGCGTTCGTGCACAGAAAGACGAACTTCTTTCGCTTGACGAGCTCCTCGACGATTTGCGGCATCTGGTCGTGCACGAGCGGCTCGCCGCCGGCGATCGAAACCATGGGTGCGCCGCACTCTTCAACGGCGGCAATGCACTCTTCGACGCTCAAGCGCCGGCGCAGGATATCGTCGGGATGCTGAATCTTTCCACAGCCGGCGCACGCCAAATTGCATTGCAGCAACGGCTCGAGCTCGAGCACGAGCGGATATTTTTTCTCGCCTCGGAGCCGCTTGCCGGCGATATACTTGGCAACGGCGATTTTCTGCTGGAGGGGCATAGTCATGGAGTGATTGGTTCCTTTGGGGTTTCGGCGGGTGCGTCCTTCGATACCGACGCCGGTGCTTTGCCCAGTCTAGCGTCCATAGCCAGGGCCATTGCCGGAAAAAGATGACGGTACAGATGGTAATTGATGTAAAAGTCGCCAGGGAATCCGGTTCCCGTGCATTCGGGCTCGTCCCACGTTCCGTCGGCACGCTGACGCTCGCATAGATAGGCAAGACCCCGTTTGACCGCATGGTGTTGCGCCTGGCCCGCAAGTTGGAGCGCAAGCACGGCCCAGGCTGTTTGAGACGCCGTGCTCGCACCAACGCCGGCGAAGGACTCGTCCGCGTACGAATGACAGGTCTCACCCCAGCCGCCGTCCGGATTCTGCACGGAAACAAGCCATGCGGCTGCGCGTTCCGTCATGTCGGCGCCCGTACGCAGCGCGGTAAGCGCCGAGATCACGCACCACGTGCCGTAGATGTGATTGACGCCCCAGCGGCCGTACCACGAGCCCCACGGCTTTTGCGTCGCGCGCAAATACTCCAAACCGCGGCGCACGTAGCGGTTGTTCGTATCGTAGCCGAACGCCGCCAACATTTCGAGCACGTGCGCCGTGACGTCTTCAGTCGGCGGATCGATCATCGCGCCAAAATCCGAGAACGGCATCTTATAGAGCAGATCGCGCGTGTTGTCACGATCGAACGCCGCCCAGGCGCCGTTGCGCGAATCCATCGCGAGCGTCCAGCGCCGAGCGCGTTCGGCGGCCGATGCCACCGCGGTGCGGTCGCCGCCTTCGAGCAGCGCCAGCACGACGATCGTGGTGTCGTCGATGTCCGGATAGGCATCGTTGTCGAACTCAAATGCCCAGCCGTTACCGCGCTTCTCGTCGCACTTCATCCGCCAGTCGCCCGGCGCGTCGTCGGGAATTTGCTCGCGCAGAATCCAATCCACGGCACGGCGCATTGCCGGATGCGATGCGTCGAAGCCCGCAAGCGCCAGCACGCGCACGGCCCAAGCCGTGTCCCAGACCGGCGACATGCATGCCAAGAAGCGCCAGCCTTGTGCGTCGTCGATGGTGAAGCGCTTCATGCCTTCAATACCTTTGCGCATCACCGGGTGATCGAGCCCGTAACCCATGAGATCGAGCGCGATCAGCGAATAGACCCACGGCGGCTGAATTCCGCCCCAGCTTCCGTCGGCTTCTTGACGCTCGATGACCCACTGCGCCACTCGCCGTTGCGCTTCGTCGCGCCGGGGCTGCCGCGGCAGCCGCTCGTAGAGTTTGAGCAGTTTCTCGGCGTAGAGGAGCCAGTGCCGGCGCCCTTTGACCTTGCGCATCTCGCGGTGTGTTCCGGGCGCGACGATCTCGCTTACATCTACGCCGAGCTCGCGCACCGGCTTTTTCGCGAGCACGATCGTCAGCGGAGCAACGGTCCCGCGCGCCCAGCATGCAAAGTCGTATAAGTTGAACGGCATCCAGAGCGGAAAGAAGACGATCTCCGGCGGGACCGACGGTACGCCCGACCACGGATAGACGCCGAAGAGCGCCAGCCAAATCTTGGTGAAGACCCGCGCGTTCACGACGCCGCCTTGCTTCACAATTACATCGAGCGCTTTACGCATTTCAGGCCGCTGCGGATCGACACCGAGCACCTTGAGTGCGACGTAGGCTTCGATCGTCGTGCTCAGATCGGCCGGACCGTCGTAATAGAGCGCCCACGATCCGTCGCTGCGCTGGTGATGCAGAATATGCGCGATCGCGCCGGTGCGGAACTCGTCGTGCGGCAGACCCAAGAAGCGAAACAGCAACACGTGCTCGGCGGTCATCGTGACGTTGGTCTCGAGTTCGCCGGACCACCAGCCTTCCGTCGATTGCTGCTGCAAGAGCCAGCCGATTGCGCGGTGCAGAGCACGTTCGGTGTTATGCGGCGCGACGTCAAGCTCAACCTCAGGGAGCGCTCCCGGAAAGACGCTCGGCGCAGAATGCGGCGCACTCTCCCGCGAAACCGCTCGTCGCTCCGCATCCATGCTGCGCTCCTGCTCGACCACTTTTTCGGGAGAGCAAGCTTTGAAGCGGCCCTCCGTGGC
>JAMXLK010000119.1 GCA_024281075.1 Vulcanimicrobiia bacterium | reverse complement strand
CAGCTGAGCTATGCCCCCGAAGCCGGACCGCCCTATTCATTACCATAGGCACCGCCGCCTCCGCTTCATATGTCATCCCGAGCAAAGCGACCGCAGCCAGCGAAGTCGAAGGACGAAGGGCCGGCTCGACAAAATGGCTCGCGCGCGGGGATGTAGCTCAGCTGGTAGAGCACCTGCTTTGCAAGCAGGGGGTCAGGGGTTCGAGCCCCCTCATCTCCAAAACGTAGAGGGTGATGATGCTGTCGATCCTAGTGGCCGCCGCTGCGTCGGCTATGCCGACCCCGAAGATCGCGCAGGTTTTTGCACAAACGCCCGAGCTTTCTTTTTCTCAAGAGATTCTCGAGGCGCATAACCGATATCGATCGGCGGTGCACGTTCCGCCGCTCTTGTGGTCGAATGCTTTGGCCGGTGCAGCGCAACGATGGGCTAACGCGCTCAATTCAAACTTGCAGTTCGCGCACGACCCTAAGAATCACAGTCAAGGCGAAAACCTATGGATGGGGACCGCCGGAATGTTCTCGCTGACGGAGATGATCGATGCATGGGGTCAAGAGCGGCAGTATTTTCACAACGGTACGTTTCCCGAAGTGAGCACGACCCGGAATTGGTTCGATGTCGGCCACTATTCGCAAATGGTGTGGAGGACGACGACAAGCGTTGGGTGCGCCGGCGTAACCGGCGCTGACGGATACTATCGCTTCGTTTGCCGCTACGGCCCGCCGGGAAACGTCATCGGCGAACGGCCGTTTTAGCAAATCGCGTTTTAGACTATCGGCGTTTCAATCGCGGATACGAGCGTTAGTTTTCGGGCGCGGGAATCGGGTGCGAGTGCGGCGGCAAACTTGGGCTGAACGTCGAAGTAGTCGCCCAACGTGCTGACTTCGAAAAGGCGTTTCACCGTGCCGCTTACGCCCGTCACGACGAGATGCGCGCCGCGCCGGCGCGTCGCCAGCTCCAGGGCGACGATGCACTGCAACGCGGAGCTATCCATATATGTCGTCTTAGAGAGATCGAGTATGACGAGCGCGGCGCTATTGGCGACAGAGAAGGCGTCCGTAAGCCGCTCACGTTCTGATAAATCGAACTCACCCTCAAGCCGAATCTCAAAGACGTCCAAATCCGTCTCAGTCTCCGTCCTGCTAAGGTCAACCATGTCCTTAGCCCTCCTTGTATCGCAACTAATTCGCTCGGGGGGGGGCAGTGCCTCCTATTCACACTAACGGCGCGCTTCTTTTTCTAGCTCTTACTAGCTCCACTGCCGAGCTTACATCGGACCCCGGGAATGCGGTTACTTCTTGACGTCATGGTTAAGCCCGGGTCGAAGCAGCCCGGGTTTTTGGAAGTCGCAGGAGTGATAACGTTGCGCGTGCGCGAGCGCGCCGTCGAAGGCGCGGCCAATGCAGCATGCCGCCGTGCACTTGCGCGGTTGTACGACGTGCCCGAGAGTGCCGTGGAGCTTCTCGCGGGCTCACGCAGCCGCCGGAAGCGTTTCGCCATTGAGATTCCGAAAGGGAGCAAGCGATGAGCGCAATACGAGTTTTGGCCGGAACGCGCAAAGGCGCGTTTGTTTTGGAGTCGGATGGGAAACGCCGCGATTGGAAAGTGGACGGTCCGCATTTCGGCGGCTGGGAGATCTACCATGTTAAGGCATCACCGGCCGATCCTAATCGAATCTACGCTTCTCAGACGTCGAGCTGGTTCGGGCAGATCGTGCAACGTTCCGACGACGGCGGTCGCACGTGGACGCCGGTGGGCAATCAATTCGTCTACGACGGCACGCCGGGGACGCATCAGTCGTACGACGGGACGCCGCATCCCTGGGAGTTTGCGCGTGTCTGGCATTTCGAACCATCGTACGACGATCCCGATGTGATCTACGCGGGCGTCGAAGACGCCGCGCTCTTTCGTTCGACCGACGGCGGTGCGAACTGGGAAGAGCTGGCCGGACTGCGCACGCATCGCTCCGCCGAGTCGTGGCAGCCGGGAGCAGGCGGAATGTGCCTTCACACAATTATTCTCGATCCTGCCGCTCCGCGGCGTATGTTCGTTGCGATCTCGGCCGCCGGCGCGTTTCGCAGCGACGATTCGGGCGCGACGTGGAGCCCGATCAATCGCGGGTTGAAATCCAACAGCATTCCGCAACAGGAAGCCGAGGTCGGCCATTGCGTGCACCGCATCGCGATGCATCGCTCGCGGCCCAACGTGCTCTTCATGCAAAAGCACTGGGACGTCATGCGCAGCGACGACGCGGGTGATTCCTGGCGTGAAGTCAGCGGCAATCTCCCGACGGACTTCGGATTTCCCATCGACGTGCACGCGCACGAACCCGAAACCATTTACGTCGTTCCCATCAAGAGCGACTCGGAGCATTACCCAATCGACGGCCGGTTGCAGGTCTATCGCAGCCGAACGGGCGGAGACGAGTGGGAGCCGCTCACCAAGGGATTGCCGCAGGGCAACTGTTACGTCAACGTGCTGCGCGATGCGATGGCCGTCGACTCGCTGGACGCGTGCGGAATCTATTTCGGCACGACCGGCGGCCAAATCTACGTGTCGTCCGACTCCGGCGACACCTGGACGAGCATCGTCCACGATCTGCCGCCCGTGCTCTCCGTAGAAGTTCAAACGCTGCCGTGATTCGAGTCGTGCTTCCGGCGCATCTGCGCGCGCTGGCGCGCGTTGAGGGCGAGGTCGAAGTGGATCTGAACGGCGCGGCAACGCAGCGTAAGCTCCTTGATGCACTCGAGCATCGGTATCCCGCGCTACGCGGGACGATGCGCGATCACGTCACGCAGAAGCGCCGCGCTTACGTGCGATTCTTTGCCTGCGAGTGCGATCTGTCCCACGAGCGGCCCGATGCGCCGCTGCCCGATGCCGTGGTTGCCGGCATCGAGCCGTTTCTCGTCGTCGGCGCGATGGCCGGCGGCTAACGCTATGAAACGAACCTTCGCCGCAGTAATCACGTTTGCACTTATGGCGGCATTGGCAGCCATCGCCGAGGCGCAAGGCGCCCCGTCGATGCGCGAGATTTTGACGAACACGTTTGCAATCCGCGATTTGGGCGGGTTGAACCTATCGCCGGACGGCACGCAGGTCGCATGGACCGAAGGCTTCCGCGACCCACGTGACCTGTTACGTTCGCCGCACTACAGCGCGGTTTTCGTGCAAGGCGTTACCGGCGGTGGACGAGTGCAAGTGACCGCCGGCAATCCGTCGCGCTACTACGACGAAGAGAATCCGGTCTGGTCGCCCGATGGACGCCGGCTCGCGTTCCTGTCCGACGCGCGGTCGTCTGGGCAGTTACAGCTTTTTGCGTGGGATCAGACGAGCCGCGGGGTGCGGCAAATCGGCCGCTTCCACGGCGACGTTCAAAGCCTGACGTGGTCGCCCAACGGGACGACAGTCGCGGTGTTGTATATTCCGGGCGCGCTCCGAGACGCAGGTGCGCTTGCGCCGGGATCGCGCGACGTCGGCGTGATCGGTTCGACGGTCGAGGAGCAGCGGCTCGCCGTTATCAACCTTCCGACCGGCACAATCCGGTTCGTAACGCCGGTAGACACGTATATCTATCAATATGACTGGTCACCCGACGGACGCTCGATCGCCGTCACGTATGCCAAGGGAAACGGCGACAATAACTGGTGGATCGCGCGTCTTGCTCGCGTCGATGTCGCCACCGGGACGATGCGCGATTTGCTCAAACCGTCGTTTCAAATAGCCGATCCCCGGTGGTCACCCGACGGCAATCGCATCGCGCTCATCGGCGGTATCATGAGCGATTTTATTTCGACCGGCGGCGACGTCTACGTCGTTGACGCGCAAACCGGCGAATCCCGGAATCTTACCGACGGAGCTGCGATCTCAGCGCAGTCGCTGCGCTGGAACGACGACTCGAGCCTCGATATCGTTGCACACCGCTCCGGTTCGATGTCGCTGATGCGCCTCGATGCTGCGAACGCGGGCACCGCCTCGCTAACTCAGCTCACGAATCGCGAAGAATCGCCGTGGAGCTGGTCGAGCGTGCGGGCCGGCGCCGTCGTGGCGCTCGTTCGTGCGTCGTTTACCGAGCCGCCCGAGGTCTGGGCCGGTCCGCCGGCCGCGCTGCACAAGCTCACGGCGAGCAACGCGCACGCGAAGCTGCTCAACGGCAAAGCGGTTTCGTTGGAATGGCCGAGCGATCAGTTCACCGCCCAAGGGTGGCTGATTTATCCGCTCCACTACGATCCGCGCGCGACGTATCCGATGGTTACGATCGTACATGGCGGGCCCTCCGCCGAATCGGTGCCGTCGTTCGGCAACCGCAATATCAGCGCGCTTTCATCGAAAGGCTACTTCGTGTTCATGCCCAATCCGCGCGGCAGCTACGGCCGCGGCGAAGCGTTCACGCGCGCAAATATCAAAGATTTCGGTTATGGCGACTGGCGGGACGTTCTCGCCGGCGTCGATGCGACGCTGCGCGCGGCACCGATCGATCCCAACCGGTTAGGGCTCATGGGATGGAGTTACGGCGGCTACATGGCGATGTGGGCCGAAACGCAGACCGCGCGGTTTAAGGCAATCGTTGCCGGCGCCGGTGTCTCAAACTGGCAATCGTATTACGGGCTCAACAAGATCGACGAATGGATGATTCCGTTCTTCGGCGCCTCCGTCTATCAGGACCCCGCGGTGTATGCGCGCAGTTCGCCGATCACGTTCATCACCCAGTCGAGGACGCCGGTCCTCATTCTTCAAGGCGAGCGCGACGAAGAGGTTCCGGCGCCGCAGTCCTTCGAGTTCTGGCACGCCATGGAAACGCTCGGCGTCCCCGCAAAGCTCATCGTCTACGCGGACGAAGGTCATGCGATACGGAAAATCTCCGATCAGATCGATCTCTTAACTCAGACCATGGCATGGTTCAACCATTATCTCGCGCAATAGTCGGATAGTTTTCACTGCGCCGCCGCGTTATCATGAAGCGGTGCGCGAGAATCAAGAGCTCCTCGATCGCGGTTTCACGCTTGTTCCAGGCTTCATCGGTACAGCCGAGGCTGCGTCATTGCGTGAACTCTATGCCGACGAGCGGCTTTTTAGAAGCCGCATCGTGATGGAGCGGCACTCGTTCGGCAGGGGCGAATATCAATACTTCGCGCATCCGTTGCCGCCGCGGCTACAGCATCTTCGCGAAGAGTTGTATGCCGAACTGGCACCGGTTGCCAACGAATGGATGGGCCGGCTCGGTCGCGCGCTGAAGTTCCCGGCGGTGCATCAGGAGTTTTTGCATGAATGTCTCGAGGGCGAGCAAAGTCGCGCGACGGTGCTGCTGTTGCGTTACGGTGCGGGTGACTACAATAGGCTCCATCAGGATCTCTACGGGCCCGTAGCGTTTCCGTTGCAGGCGACGATCTATCTGAGCCGGCCCGGCGAGGAGTTTGGCGGCGGCGAGGTCGTTTTAGCGGAGCAAAAACCGCGAGCGCAGACGCGCGTACACGTCGTAGCACCGAATCAAGGCGATTTGCTGATTCTGCCGACCAGCGCCGCGCCGATCGCCGGCGCTCACGGCTATTATCGCGCCACGTTTCGGCACGGCGTCTCAACCGTTACCTGGGGTGAGCGGTTCACGCTCGGCATCGTCTTCCACGACGCGCGATGAAGGTGCTCGTACTCGGAGGCACGCGGTTCCTCGGGCGCCATATCGTCGAGCGTCTCGCGAGCAACGGCGACCGCGTCGTTTGCTTCCATCGCGGCCAAACGCGCAGCCCGCTTCCCTCGGGCGTTGAGGAACGCTACGGCGACCGCAATGCGGATCTCAGCGCGGTAGCCATGGAGCACTGGGATGCAATTGTGGATACGTCCTGCCAGCGCCCGGAGCAGATGCTGCAATCGCGCGAGCTGAAGACGGATCGGTACGTCTTCATCTCGACGGTTAACGTCTATGCGGATCTAAGCAGTCCCGCTGTCACCGAGAGTGCGCCGACGATAGAAACGTTCGACCCCGGCGATGAAGCCGCAAGTTACGGCGGCAATAAGGCTGCGTGCGAGCGACTATTGCTGCAGCGATATCCGCGCGAGAGCATGATCTTGCGCCCTGGTCTGATCGTGGGTAAATGGGATCCAACCGGTCGCTTTACGTACTGGTGCACTCGGTTCGTTCGCGGCGGTCGCGTTTTGGCGCCGGGCGATCCGGACCGTCCGGTTCAGTTCGTGGACGCTGCAGATATCGCCGATTTCGTGGCGCACGCACTTTGCAATGAAACGGCGGGGACGTTTACGGTCGTTGGTCCGGCCGCCCCGATAACGATGGCGCAGGTGCTCGATGTTTGCGCATCGGTCGCGGTCGAGCGGAGCGCTCCGCCGGCAGAAATACTTTGGGCGGACGACGCATTTTTGCTGGAACGCGACGTCGCGCAATGGACGGAGATGCCGCTTTGGCTCGTCGAACCGCAATATGCGGGCATCCTGCAAATGAATAACGCGAAGGCGCTCGCCGCAGGTTTGCAAACGCGGCCCGCCGCGCAAACGGTGCGTGCCGTACTCGATTGGCTTGAAAACGATGCCGGCGCGGTTCAAACCGGAATGACCTCAAAGCGCGAAGCCGAGCTGCTCGACGAGTTGGCGTCGAGCCCTCGATGGGTAAGACGTCGGCGAGGAGGGTGAAACGTGACGAGTACCTATCCCGACGAGCCGGGCATCGATCCCGATAAGACCGAGGAGAGCCCGATTCCGGACCGCGACACCGACGATGAGCGGCACGGAATCGAAAGCGACGGCGACGACGATGAAGCCGTGATCGGCGACTACGGCGCGTAGCGCGCCGGCAGATTTACTGCGGAGGGCTGACCGTAACGCCGACTGGCTGGATTAAGCCCGTGATCGTTTTGAGTGCCGCGCCGCCTGCGGGGTACTTCCAAAACATGACGTTGGGGCTGCTTCCGATGTTCGGCCCGATGATCTTTTTGCCGTAAAGCCAGAACTGAATAATGTCGGTTGAGCCGGTGAGCGTCGTCGTACCCACGGCTTTGGCGGTGCTGCCGCTCACGTCTACTTGATAGATCGTCGAGCCGTGATAGCCGGCGCCTTGGTCCTCGACCGCGACGTGTTTGCCGTCCCATTGCACGCCGCCCGGGATCTGGATGTACTGGTCGAGCGACAGGTCAACAAACGAATGGCTGCCGGCCGGAATTTCGGCAAACTTAAAACGGCCGTGGAAGTCGCCGCCGACGATGTAGAGATTTCCTTTGTTGTCGTACGCGCAGTCGTAGTAAAGGAAGATATTTTGATCGGTGTAGAGCTTCGGCGATACTTTTCCATGCTTGTAGATCGCGATGTTGCCCGGGTTGCTGGAATAAATGGGGCCGATGTTCGCGACGGCGAGATTCCCCGTCATAGGATCGACGGAACACCCCGTGGGACCGTAATACGGGTCCTTTAACGTCGCAATGGGTTGGCTTCCGCCATGATTGAACTCGAAGACCTGTTCTCTGCTCGTGATAAAAACGTGGCCGTGCTGGTCAACGCAACCGCTATGAACTGCGTAGAATCCGGAGAGCGTGCCCTTCAGCTTGCCTTGCGGATACGAATAAATGCTAACGGTCTCGTTTCCAAGATCGGAGACGTAGAGTAGGGCGCTCTTCTTGGCATCCGGCGCCATCCACGACTGCGGCGCGGCTTGCACGCCTTGTGGGTTTATAGAACCGGTCGCGCCCGAGCTGCACGACCACAGCACCGCCAACGGCGCAATCGCGAGATAAGAAGGCAGTCTCCGAAAAGTCATGAATTCCGTACCTCCAAAGAGCAGCAGCGAAGGCGTAGTTCTTACGAAGAAGGCGCCGCTCCCGCTTGCGCATAGAGTCCGAGAGATGCCAAAAAAGAAGAAGAAAACCAAAATCGTTCCACGCCGAGGTCCGCCGAGCAATTTGCGGACGGCCGGCGCTCACGAGAATAAAAAACGCAAAGCCTTGACCGTTCAAGAGCAAAAAGAACGGGACGAACTGCTGGTGCTCGGGCCGTGGGCGCTCGACGAGGACTAAAAGCCCGAGGCGACATGATTGTGGGTAAAGGGCGCTATGACGACTCAGTACCCTGACGACAATCTGCCGCGCCCGAATCCCGCAGAGCATCAAGAAGTCCCCGACTACGATGAGGATCTCGGTGATGACGACGATGATGAGGAGTGAATGGTTGGTGGGCCGTCCTGGGATCGAACCAGGGACCTCATGCTTATCAAGCATGCGCTCTAACCAGCTGAGCTAACGGCCCGAACGCGAGGAGCATCTATACTCGCCGGTTGCCCTCCGTGCCTGCCGTACCTGAAAGCGGTAGCCGCTTAGATTTTTGCGCGCGCGATCACGATAAACGTCTTGCAGCAGAGCGGTGAGCTCGTGACCGTGACGCTGAGCCGGTCGCCCGTAGGACCGAAGAGAAAAACCGCAGCTTGCTCGGGAGAGGTCACGTGGGATTGCTCCGAGTCGGCGGGCAGATTCTTCTTGTAGAAGTTGTAGACCGTCGCAAACGAGTCGCGCGTAGAGAACGCTTTGCCGGAAGGTGAATCCGGAGCGACCATGCCGCTCATGCTATCGGCCTCAGCCTTAGAACCCGGATAAACGGGAGCCGCAGTCGCAGCGCTCGCTACCGTAGCTGACGAAACGGCTCCGTGCGAGCACGCCGCGGTCGCTATCGTTAGCGCGAGTGCTAGCATAGGCATGAAGCGCGGTTTCATGTCGCGTCCGGTAACCGTCGCGATCGCCGCAGCGTAAAAACTCGAACGTTGGACGGTGCCGAGTGCCGGCCGAAGCTAAATGTAAACATTTCGTGATGCCTTTCTTGAGAGCTAGATGCGCGGGCCCCAGCCGTTGAAAATCCGCCTACAGGCGGCGAGCCGCTCCCGGCCGATGCTGCTCTGCCCCAATGGACCTGCGAAGTCGACGACCAGGCAAAGATTAGACGACTGGCGGTGCGGCAAGGTGGACGTGGACACGAATCTTCTCCTTTAGTGAAGTGAGTATGATGACACCATCCTAGCCCAGGCGGCGTACCGCAGCGTACGAGCATGTTTTTGTGAAGCTGCCGGCTCAGGGGACCACGAAGGCCTCTCTTCGAACGGCGTTGATGTCGATGTGCCGGCGCATCGAGGAGGCAGTAGATTAGCGCTTCCGAGTATCGTCGCTCCGCTTTAAGTTTTTGCGCACTCCTTGCGCTGCTATCGGGATGCCGCGGCCCGGAGCCGCCGCTCAGCGTGTCCGGTGCGATGCAAGATAGGAGCAGAGCGGACACGCCTTACCACGTGCTACACCGTTTTGGCGGCAGCCCTGACGGAGCGCACCCCCGTTCGAGGTTGATCCACATGAAGAACACGCTGTACGGCACGACCGTTGACGGCGGTACAAGCAACGCCGGGACCGTCTTTAGCATTACGACCACCGGCACGGAGAAAGTCCTTTACAGCTTCGCGGGTGGTTCCGATGGAGCGATTCCTGGTGCCGGTTTGATCGATGTAAACGGCACGCTTTACGGCACAACATATATGGGCGGTCGCAAGAATTACGGAACCGTCTTTAGCGTTACGACGACCGGCAAGGAGAAAGTATTATACAGTTTTAGCGGCAGCCCTGATGGAGCGTATCCGCGGGCAAGCTTGATCGACGTCAATGGTACGCTCTATGGCACGACATTCGGCGGCGGCGGCGGATGCAGCAGCTACGGCTGCGGCACAGTCTTTAGCGTGACGACGGGCGGCGACGAGAAAGTGTTGTATGCGTTTGCTGGAGGATCCCGCGACGGCGCGAACCCAGATGCGAGCCTCATTAACGTTAACGGCACGCTGTACGGAACAACTGGCTACGGCGGCGGCGCCTCGGTTTACGGAACGGTCTTCAGCGCTACAACTAAGGGCCGCGAAACGGTCCTGTACCGCTTCAGCGGCGGCTCCGACGGAGCATTTCCAGATGCGGGCTTGATCAACGTAAAAGGCACGCTGTACGGCACGACGGCAGGCGGCGGTGTTGCGGGATGCCAGATCGGTTGCGGAACGGTCTTTACAATAACGACGCGTGGCAAGAAGAAGACGCTGTATCGCTTCGGCGGCAGTCCTGACGGAGGATACCCCGCGGCGAGTTTGATTGACGTATCGGGCACCCTATACGGGACAACGGCGTATGGCGGAGGCTCAAAATGTCGATCCGGATGCGGAACGGTGTTTAGCGTGACGACGTCGGGCACGGAAACAGTACTGCACCGGTTCCGGGGCGGATCCGATGGCTCAAAGCCATTTGCCGGTTTATTAGACATTGCGGGCACGCTGTACGGCACGGCCGAGGATCGCTATCCCAAATGTCACAGTGGCGCCGACTGCGGGACGGTGTTCGCTTTGGCTCCATGACCGCTACCTGCCATCAGAAGTTTCGCTTCCACAGTTAGATCAGTGAGATCCACTTCTTCGTAATCTCGTCCTCATTCTTGAGGTGCGCCATGAGCAGTGCTTGGAGCACTTCGTGTTCGCGTAGGATCTCGGCGCGTTCCGCAGCGTCGTAATCGAAGGTTTGCCGTTGTGCGGCGATCTGTTGCTGCTGCTCGGCGCTCAAATCGGCGTCGGCCGGGGGCGCGGCGCCGCGGGGCGCGGTTGTGATGCCGCGCGCCGCGGTCGTGCGCTCGTTTCGAAGCGCGTTGATTGGAGCGTTCATCATTCGGTGATCGATTGGATGAACTTCTTGGTGATGGAGTCGT
>JAMXLK010000118.1 GCA_024281075.1 Vulcanimicrobiia bacterium | reverse complement strand
TTCGGATGATCGCCGAAGCGATGCCGCAGCTCGTCTGGACGGCGAAACCGGACGGCACGATCGATTATCTGAACCGCCGTTGGGTCGAATATACGGGCATCGACGTTGACGACCTTCACGACGCTTCGGGAGACGTCGGCGCCATTCATCCCGACGAGGTCGACGAAACATGGAGGCTTTGGCGCTCCGCACTGCAGACCGGCGAACCGTACGAACAAGAGTATCGTATTCGCCACGCCGGCGATGGAGGCTACCGGTGGTTTCTGGGCCGTGCCGTCCCGATTCGCAGCGATGACGGCGCGATTCTTCGCTGGATCGGCACCGCAACCGACGTCGACGAACAGCGGCGCGCGCGCGATCACCTGCACTTTATCGTCGAAGCCGGAAACTCAATCTTGGCCTCGCTCGACATCGAGCAGATTTGCCGCGAGCTGGCGCGCGTCGCCGTGCAATACGTCGCCGACTGGTGTTTCGTGACCCTTGCCGACGCGAACGGCTTTCGAACCACCGCGATCGAGCACAAGAATCCTGAGCTTCGGCGGCATATCGAAGCGTATCGCGACCGGTATCCACCCGACGCGCAGAGCACCTTGGCGCGCGTCATCGCCCACAACGCGAAAATATTGATCGATCGCGTGCAACCCGAGCAGCTGCAAGCCGCCGCCAAAGATGAGGAGCACCTTCGGCTGCTCGAGTCGCTCAAGATGCACTCCGTCATGATCGTGCCGCTCTCGACCCCTGACGGAACCGTCTACGGCGCCGTCACCTTGGTATCGAGCGAATCCGGCCGGGTTTACAACGACAGCGATTTGAGCGTAGCCGCCACCGTCGCCGGCCGCGCCGGCTTAGCGATGCAAAACGCGCACGTTTTCGAGCGCCAGCGGCGCACCGCCGAGACGCTTCGCTTCACGAGCCAAGTTAACCAGCTTCTCTTTGAAACATCGGATCCGTGGCAGGCGATGGAACGCGTCGCGCGTTTGATCGCCAAAGAAGTCGCCGACGCGTGCGCGATCGTCCGCCTGCACGGTGATACCGTACGCACCGAGATCCTGGTTCACCGTGACCCGAGCGTCAACGCCGCGATCGCGCCCCTGCGCGGACATCGCACCCTGCGGCTGCAGCCCGAACGCGATCTGGCGGACCGGCTGAAGCAGCACGAAACCATCGTCCTAACGCAAGATTCCACGCACCTCAAAGAGCGCTCGTGGCCGTATCTCGCCCAGGCGATCGAAGCGCTCGACGCGAGCTCGACGATCGTCGTTCCGTGGCATGCCGGAAGCGCGACGTATGGCGCGTTGATCGCACACTATTCCGAACGCTCCGTCGACGCCGGCGACGTTGCGTTGCTGGAAGAAGTGGCGCGGCGTGCATCGGTCGCGGTGGAGCGGGCAGAGGCACTCGAACGCGAGCGCAAGATCGCGACGACACTTCAGCAAGCCTCGCTGCCCGCACTCATCGCTAAACCGGAAGGATTGGCGTTCGATACGGTCTACGCGCCGGCCGGCGAGGAAGCGGAAGTCGGCGGCGATTGGTACGATGCCATCGAGCTTGACGACGGCTCGGTGGTCGTCAGCGTCGGCGACGTTACGGGCCGGGGCATCCAAGCGGCGGCAATCATGAGCAAAGTGCGTCACGCGATGGGCATGGCACCGCTGCACGAAACGGATCCAACGAAAATTCTCGACGCAGCCGGTTGGTTCTTGGGCAAACGCTACCCCGACGCAATCGTCACCGCATTCGTCGCCATCATCTCGCCCGATCGCCGTACGATGCGTTTTGCCAATGCCGGCCATCCCTTGCCGATCTTGCGGCGCGAGGGCCGGCTTATCGAGCTGCACGCCATCGGATTGCCGCTTGGCCTGCGGCACATGGCGAAGCCGGAAACCAGCGGTGAGATCGCGCTGCACGAGCACGATATCATTCTGTTCTTCACCGACGGATTGATCGAGGGACGCCGGGAGTGGGACGTCGGTGAAACCATGCTGCGCACGGTGCTCCAGAGCGACCTTTTCGCCGCATCCGCGACGCCGGCTAAGTTGGTTGCGCGCAGCTGCTTGCCCGAAACGCTGCACGACGACGTCGCGATCTTGGCGGTCTCGGTGGCGCCGGCGCGTTCGTGGAGTCTGTCGTTAGACGACGCGCGCGCCGCATGGGACGCACGCTCGCACTTCGTAGAGTTTCTGCGCAGCGTTGGCGGCAACGAGCGCTTTATCCACACCGCCGAACTCGTCTTCGGCGAGCTTCTCGGCAACGTCGTCTGTCACGCACCCGGCCCGGTCGAAGTCTCCGTTGATTGCTACGAAGAGAACTTGGTCTTGCACGTGATCGACTCCGGGCCGCCCATTGCCGTGACCGACTGGCATCTTCCGGAAGATACGCTGAGCGAGCGCGGCCGCGGGCTCTTCATCGTCGCTCAGCTCGCGGCCAACCTTCGCATCGAACACATCGCAAACTACGGCAACCACATTAGCGTTACGATGCCGAGGAACCCGTAGCGCTCTCAACCGACGGTTTGCGATCGGGCAGTTCCGGCTCACGGCCGCTTGACGACGACGGCGCCATTACGTCGAAGCCCCAATCGGTGAAGCCGCGTACCAAGGCGACGCCCGGCGCCTGCGCCTCGCCTTGTCCGTCGATCGAGTCTTTAAAGTATACGTGTGCGACCTTCTCGTTGCCGGGAAGGCGTCCCGGCGGGAAATTGGGCTCGATCGCGTCGAGCGCCGCCTCGAACATTTTCTGATGTGCGATCTCGCGCGTCATCAGGAAGGTGAGCGTGTCTTTGCAGCCGGCATCGTCGGTCTGCTTGATTAGCCGCTCGTAGGTAATCTTCGCGCGGGCTTCGGCCGCGATGTCCGATCGCAGGTCGGCGGTCGGCTGGCCAATCGTGTCGATGTATGCGGCGGTCCATGGACTGCCCATCGAATCGGTAAGGCGCGGGCCCGCGCCGCCGGTATTCATCTGGCCGCTCATCATCGATAACTCGACGTACCGTTCGTGCTTGCCGTCGAGGAGATTGCCGAGATAATTTCCTTCGACTTCGTCCACCATCGCGCTCGGCGATCCTTTGAGCAGCATCGTCAACGTTTGCGCGACCATCTCGAGATGCGAGAGCTCCTCGGTCGCAATGTCGAGCAGCATGTCGCGGCGCGGAACGTCGCTCTCCGCCCAACCTTGCGTAAAGTAGCGCATTGCCGCGGCCAGCTCGCCGTTCGGACCTCCGAATTGATCGAGCAGCAGTTTTGCGAAGATCGGGTCGGGCCGGTCTACGCGCACCGTATATTGCATTCGTTTGTTATGGAGAAACATCGGTTAGCCTCATCCTCTGACTTGTTGGAATCGGCTATTTTCCCGTGGGCTGGGCGGCGGTAACGACGCGCCGCATTAAATATTGCGGCTGTCGTACGCCCAATGCAGCAGGGCTTGCCGCTGCCGGCGGCGGCACGTCAACTCGCGCGGCGGGCAATTGCGCTGCACCGCGACAACGTGCCGTTTGATCGCCCGCCATCGTCGAATTTGCCGCGCGTCGTCGTCGCTGCGGCGCCCCATGTAGTACCGGCAGTACCATTGGAACCAGCCGCGCGGATCTTGATCGTGTATCCATCCTTTGCGCCGCCACTCGCTCAGCGGCTGCGACGCGTTAACGCCGAAATGGTTCAAGCTCGCGTCGTGGCGTTGCGAACAGAGCTTGGCACGCGCAAACCAGGAAGCGGGAAACTCCTTGCGGCAATCGGTCATATACTTGCCGCCGAAAACACCCAACGCCAGCATCTGCTTTGGCGTCAGCTCGGGGGCGAAATCTTTCGCAAACTGCCGTCCCGGCAGGGCAGTGCAGTAATAGACGTAGCCCTGCTGCATTTTGTCCCTGACGACGACGCGGCGCACGCCGGGCGGATTCGCCGTCGAAGGGCCGGCGCCTCGGGGCAGCGCAAGACTCGGCATGCGTCCTTTTGCACTGGAACGCTATTTTGCGCGGTACGAATTCAATACGCGCTACTTGCTCTGCGCCAGCGACCCCGAGACGATGCCGGTGCGTGAACTGCTCGCCTACGAACCCGGCGCGGCGGAACGGCTCGCCGAGCTGCGGCTCGGATACGTCGAGTCGCGCGGCGGTGCCGCGTTGCGATCGGCAATCGCCTCGCTGTACGAACGTTGCGGTGCAGACTCGGTTTTGGCGCACAGCGGCGCCGAAGAGGCGATCTTCGTCTTCATGAACGCGGCGCTGCGACGCGGCGATCACGCGATCGTGCAATTCCCGGCCTATCAGTCACACTATTCGGTCGCCGAATCGATCGGCGTCGAGGTTAGCCGGTGGCAATCGGATCTCGCGGGCGAAGGCTCGCCGGACATTGACGAACTGGAACGGCTCGTCCGGCCGCAGACGCGTGCGATCGTGCTGACCACTCCGAACAATCCGACCGGCTACGCGTTCGACCGCCCACAGATGGAACGAATCGTTGCGGTTGCGCGCCGCCACGGGCTGTGGCTGCTCGGTGACGAGGTCTATCGGGGCACCGAACGCGAGGCGGAAACGATACCGGCGGTCGCCGATTGGTACGAGCGGGGCGTTTCGCTCGCCGGATTATCGAAGGCGCACGGGCTGGCGGGACTGCGCATCGGCTGGTCGTGCACGCGCGACGGCGCGTTGTACGAGCGGATGGCAGCCTTCAAAGATTATCTCTCCATCTGCAACAGCGCGCCCAGCGAATTCCTCGCGGAGCTCGCACTGCGCCACAACGCCGCGCTGATCGGCCGCGTGCGCGCCATCACAACGCAGAATTTGCCCCAGCTCGACGACTTCTTCGCGCGGCGATCGCAGTTTTTCGCGTGGCGGCGGCCACGCGCCGGCACGACGGGGTTTCCGCGCTATCTCGCCGGCAGCAGCGAAACGTTTTGCGCGCGCGCCGTGCGAGAGGCCGGCGTGCTGCTGCTTCCAAGCAGTGCCTTCGACGCCGGCGACGAGCACATACGTTTCGGCTACGGTCGGTCCGATCTGCCCGGAGCGCTCGCAACCCTCGACGCCTTTATCGACTCTGAAACAGTATCATGAAGATATTACTTGTTGGCGCGAACGGTACGCTCGGCAAAGCGGTCGCTGCAGAGCTGGGGAATCGCCATGAAATCGTCGCCGCGGGACGGTCGAGCGGCGACATTCGCGTCGATATTACCGACTTGGCCGCAATTCGCGCGATGTACGAGCGAGCCGGGAAGCTCGGCGCCGTTGCCTGTGCGGCCGGCAACGTTCACTTCGGGCCGCTCGTCGAAATGACGCCCGAGCAATTCGATCTCGGCTTACGCGACAAACTGATGGGGCAAGTGAATCTCGTTCTCGCGGGCCGGGAGTTCGTCGAGCGCGGCGGCTCGTTCACGCTGATCTCCGGCGTGCTCGCGCAGGATCCAATTCGCTTGGGCGCTTCGGCTTCGATGGTCAACGGCGCGATTGAGAGCTTCGTCCGCGCCGCTGCCGTGGAGCTCACGGATCATCGCATCAATGCCGTGAGTCCGACCGTGCTCGCAGAGTCGATGGAATCATACGGTCCATACTTTCGCGGGTGGGAAGCCGTGCCGGCGAAGCGGGCTGCACTCGCCTACGCAAAGAGCATCGAAGGAGCGCAGACGGGCCAGGTCTACCGGGTACTCTAGCCGTAAGCAAGCGCATGAGCGTTTGCTCGCGCGGCCAAAGCGGTTCGTTGTCGCGCGGCGCCGCGTGGGCGGCATGGAGCGTCGCAATCGTCGTAGTACTCGTGCACCTCTCGGTCGTTACGCAGTACGGATTCTTTCGTAACGAGCTTTACTTTATTATTTGCGGGCGCCATCCGGCGTTCGGCTACGTCGATCAGCCGCCTCTGGTGCCGCTGCTCGCGGCGATGACGCAATCTGCCGGCATTCATCTCTCGCTGCTGCGCTTGCCCGCGGTGATTGCGGCAGCACTACTGGTGCCGCTCACCGTAGTTTTCGCACAACTCCTCGGCGCGACGACTCGCGGTGCGTGGCTTGCCGCTATCGCCGCTGCGGCTGCAACGCTCGTCACGGCGATGACCGCCTCGCTCTCGACGTCCACGTTCGAGCCGCTCGCGTTTACCGCGGTGGCGTATTTCATCGTGCGCGCGCTGCTCTTGAAGGAGCCGCGCAGCTTTTTGTGGGCGGGCGTCATCGCGGGAATCGCGTTCGAAGCGAAGTACGGCGTTGCGTTTTGGGTAACGGCGCTCGCAATCGGCTTGCTGATCGGCGGTCCTCGCGGCGCTTTTCGCTCGCCGAACCTATGGGCCGGCGTCGCAATCGCCGTGTTGCTGGCGCTGCCAAACGTGATATGGCAAGCCGTTCACGGCTTTCCGTTCTTGGAACTCGTGCGTAACGACAACCCCGGAAACTTTACCGGCTCGCCGCTCAGCTTCACCCTGGATCAAATCTTGTCGGTGAATATGCTTCTGGCGCCGCTCTGGATTGCCGGAATCATCGCACCGTTCGTATCGGCTCGGCTGCGCGCGTATCGTTTTCTTTCGATCGCGTTTGTGACGATGGCCGTCATCATTTTGGCCACGCACGGTAAGAGCTATTATCTTGCCGGTGCGTATCCGGCGATGTTTGCCGTCGGCGCAGCGGCGTGTACGCGCCTGCCGCGAACGCTCGTCGCACTTTGGGCCGTGCTCGCAGCCGCGAACGGTGCGCTTGCGCTGCCGTTGGTGCTGCCGGTCCTCCCGCCGGAGCGACTCAAGGTGATGATGGATACCATGCATCCGCGTCCCCGGCCAATCGAAGCCGCGGGCATCGGCGCGCCGCTCATGCAGATGCTCTCCGACGAGTTCGGCTGGCCGCAGCTTGCACGCGACGTCGAAGATGCGTATGCAGCGCTCCCTGCAGGCGATCGCGCCAAGGCGGCGATCTTCGCTTTAAACTATGGTGAGGCGGCGTCGATTGACTTTTTCGGCCAAGGTCTTCCGCCCGCATTGAGCGGCAACAATCAATACTATCTGTGGGGTCCGCGCGGGTTCGACGGCTCGATCGTGCTCGCCGTCAACGTCGACGTCGCACAGTGGTCGCGCATCTGCGATAGCGCGCGCATCGTCGCGACCTTCGGCACGTCACCTTATGCGATGCCGTACGAGCAAAATCGCCCGATCGTGCTCTGCCGCGGTATGCATCCGCCGCTTCCGCAGCTGTGGCCGGCATTCAAGCACTTCGGCATCGAAAACCTCGGCAAGTAACGCTGGCTTACTGTTCGACCAGCTGCATCATCTCCGGCGCATAGCGTTCGCCGGCGGTTTGTGATGCGAGGCCTTCGAGGCGCGCGTGCTGTTCCGGTGTAAGACGAATCTTCATCGCGCCGACGTTCTCTTCGAGGTAGCGCACGCGCTTCGTTCCCGGAATCGGCACCATATCGTCGCCGCGTGCGAGGACCCACGCAAGCGCGATCTGGGCCGGCGTCGCGTTACACTCGCGCGCGACCGCGCGAACGGCCTCGACGATGCGGTCGTTTTTCCTCGCGTTCTCTTCGGAGAAGCGCGGATGATTTCGCCGCGCGTCGTTCTCTTCCAAATGCTCGCGCTTGATCGTGCCGGTCAGGAAACCGCGGCCGAGCGGGCTATAGGGCACGAATCCGATGCCGAGCTCGCGTACCGCCGGCAATATCGACTTTTCAACCCGTCGCTCCCAGAGCGAATACTCGCTCTGCAGCGCGGTAATCGGGTGAACGGCGTGCGCGCGCCGCAGCGTCTCGACCGAAACTTCCGAGAGGCCGATGTAGCGCACCTTGCCGGCGTCGACGAGCTCCTTCATCGCGCCGACCGTCTCTTCGATCGGCACCGAACGATCGCGCCGGTGGAGATAGTACAGATCGATAACGTCAATCCCAAGACGTGCAAGTGATTCATCGGCAACGCGTTTGGCGTTCGCCGCCGTGCCGTTGACGCCGCGCGCTCCGTCACCGATCTTAAAACCAAACTTCGTCGCGACGATTACGCCCTCGCGACGCCCCTGTAAAGCACGACCGACCAGCTGCTCGTTGGTATACGGACCGTACACTTCCGCGGTGTCGAGAAAGTTTATTCCGAGATCGAGCGCCCGGTGAATCGTCGCAATTGACTCGGGTTCGTTGCCGGTGCCATAAGCGAACGACATTCCCATGCAGCCGAGACCCATAGCGGAAACCTTGAGCCCCTGCGTTCCTAACTGTCGCTGTTCCATACCTACCGCTGTTACCCGGTCGCGACGGCTTCCTCCGCCGCTTGGCGATTCCCGAGCAGAATCAGCACGACGGAGCCGATCACCAAGGCGCCCCCTGCGAGCAGCCGCCACGTCACCGGCTCGCGCAACACGATGGCGCCCAAAATTACCGCGACGACGGGATTGACGTAACCGTACGTTGCGAGCGTAGCGGTCGGCAGGGTTCGCACGGCATACGCAAAGGCGCTGTAACCGATCATCGCGCCGCCGACGATGAGCCAGAGCATGCCCCAGAGCGACTGGTGCGAAATGCCCGCAACGTGCACGTGCGGCGCCTCGCCGAGCGCCAAGCCCACGAGCACCGAAAGCGCCCCGCCCACGATCATTTCCAGCGAAGCCGTGAGCGGATGGTGCGTCGTGCCGCGCGCGTAGACGGCGCCTGCCGCCCACGCAAACGACGAAAACAGAATCAAGCCCGCCATAATGGCGTCGCTGCGAGCGGGACTCTTTCCCACCAGCGCGACGATGCCGATGGTTCCGACCACGATCCCGGCCATCGCCGTCATGCTGGGCGCTTTACGCGAGCGCAGCGCGTCGAGCACCACCATGAAGATCGGCGAGCTCGCGATCAGCAGCGCGGCCGTTCCCGACTCCACGCGCTGCTCCGCGATGCACAGCAGGCCGTTGCCGATCGTCAAGAGCGCCACCGCGATGATCGTAATCTGCACGAACTCAGTGCGCGTAGGCAGCTTGGGCTTCGCCTTTGAGAAGGCCCATTGCAGCCCGAGCAGCACGGCGCCGGCGATGAAGTAGCGCGCACCGGTCATCAAATACGGCGGAATCGTTTCCACAGCGACGCGGATGCCGAGATACGTCGATCCCCATAAAAAATAGACCGCGATCAACGCGATCCATGGCAACGCATTCGTCCGGCGCGTCATGCGCTACGCAACCGTGCTAGGCCCGCTGAAGTTTCGCCGCCTCCAACGAGCGCACGCGCTCCTCCAAATCGCGCATGCGCAAACCATCGAGCGCATGGCCGACCGCCAAGGCCAGGTTACGCAGCGCTTCAATTTCGTCCGGCGCGTAGGCCTCGGCCTCGGTCTTATTGCCGCAAACGAGCGCGCCGATCAACTCGCCGCGTACGATCATCGGGAACGCATATACGCCCGGCAAATCTGAGCGCAATGCGTGCAGGTCGGCGACGGCTCGTCGTGCGCGCATCGCCACGAGGGCCGGGTCGTTCTCGTCGACGCCGGGATCGTCTTTTTGCCAGACTCGCGCCTCCGAAGCGTGTGCGTGACGCATTACGGTCGCTTCACAGCGCTCGATCAAGACGGTCGCGTTGGTAATGTAATGGGCGTCGTGCGTGAAGTCCGCCAGCGCCGCTTCGTCGAGGTGACGTTGCCGAAAGAGAACTCGGTCGACTGCCCGTTCGACGCGAGCGTGAATGAAGCGAATCGAAAAACCAAGACCGAGCGCGACGCTGAGCTGCAGCGCGATACTGCCGGCACGGCTGTGCTGCTCGACGAAACTCGATGCCAGTGTTTCGACGATGACGAAAATACCGACGATGATTATCGAGACGGCGCCGTATACGACGGCGCGATTGATGACGAATCCGACGTCGATCACGCGATGGCGCAGAATCGCATAGGCCAAGCCGAACGGAATGGCGCCGATAAAGAGCAGCGCGGCGTTATCCACGACATCGGAGTAACCGGCCGTCAGTTGCACGGCGATATCGATTAAGACCGCGAGTAGCGCAAGCCCGAGCATGAGAAAGACCCAGCGCCGGCGCTGGCGTTCCGAGGGCGCTCCTTGCACGTAAGCCACGACCAGCGTCGCCAGCAGCAGCACGACGGTCGCGACGAAGAGCCATGCGACTGCGTAGAGCGCCACTGGGATCTCGGCGCCGGAGAACGACAGCCACGTTCCGCCGAGCGTCACGGCCACCGCGACGGCGACGAGTACTTGGGCGATGCGCGCGAGAACCCGCGGCAGCGGCGCCGCGACGCCCGATGGAAAGTTTGCGGCGAACGTCGCCGCAGCGCCGGTCCCAACGAGCAGTAAGAGCGTGCTCGCGGTCTGCAACACGATTACCGAGAGCAGCGGCGTCGGCATGAGCGTATTGCCTAAGCCGATCATCAAAGCGAAGCAGAGCAGGAAGAGAACGAGCGGGCGAGCCGCAGAGTCGTGCGGTCGCCGCCACGCGAGCAGTCCGGCGACCGCGAGGAACGCGAGGCGTATGACGAGTGGAATGATGAGCACGCGCGCAAACGGCTCGCGCGGCGCGACGAGGCCGACCGTACGGGCGCCGTTAACGACGACTTTAACGCTAGTGCCGGGCGCAGCATCGCGCGCTTCGGCCCGCTCCAAGGGCGTGGCACCGAACGAGACCGTGTCGCCGGCACGAATTCCGCCGCGCGCCGCCGGCGAATTCGGCGCGACGGCGATGACGCGGTCGTTTGCGAACGGACGGGACGGATTCGCTCCGCGCAAGCCATAATCGGGAACCGGCGGCAGGAAGGCGTCGTAGCAGACGAAGATCGCGGAAAGCGCGATGACGACGAGCGCGAGTCTATCGAGCACGCGAAAAGTCGAGGGCGAACGCAATAGTCCGAATGCCCGCGACGTAGGCGAAGCCGAGATACCGCTGCGGTGCGATGCTTCGAATTTCATCGCGTACGAGTCGCGCAATCGTCGACGTCTTGGAATAGTCGAGCACGATGCACGGTTTACCGTCGAGCAGGCTCGGCCCCGGGTAAACATGCGCCGCAATCGCGTCAATTCGAAAGGGCGTGACGCGATTCACGAGCCGCGCATGCGCGGCGTCAAACGTCTTGCCCTGCCAGCCGACGAGATTCGTCCACGCTGCAAAAGGCGCGTTGAACGCGGTTCCCGGCGCGACGAGCGCGAGCCCACGCGCCGGTCCGTCGGGTATCGCCCCTGGCGGACTCGAGGCGTAGAGACCGATGAGCTCCTTGGAGCTCATCGATAGTAACTGGCCGTCGTCTATGCCGGCGCGCCCTCCTTGACGGCCGAACGCAGCATCGTGCGCAGCTCCGGCGAGTCAGGGTGCTTATGCACGGAGATCGCGTGCTGCGCCGCCGCTTCGACGACTTCGTCGTTGCTGTCGGCGGAAATCGCGATCGTGCAGTTCACTTCGCTCGGATACTCCCGGCAATCGATGAATTTGCGAGCCATGGCATCCTCCTTATAGACCGGCCGAGCCGGTCCACGCGGTTTCATCTTTACGCCCGCGTCGCCCTTCGCACTGAGCCATGTCGAAGTGTCAGGATGACACGGGGCAGCGTGCGAAATGCATGAGCGTGTTTGAAAACGACGACCCCGCGAAGCGAGCCGCCGGCTACGCCGCGGTCGACCGGTACGTCCGCGACGGCATGTGCGTGGGGCTCGGAACCGGTACCACCGCGTACTGGGCGATCGAACGCGTCGGTGCCCGGATCGCGGCCGGAGAGCGCATCAGCGCGATTCCAACCTCGAGCGACTCCGAAGCGTTGTGCCGCAAGCTGGCGATACCGCTCGCAACGCTCTTAGAGCGTCCGATGCCGGTCGCAATCGACGGCGCCGACGAAGTCGCCCCCGATTGGTCGCTCACAAAGGGCGGCGGCGGCGCACTCTTTCGCGAGAAGGCCGTGGCGCTTGCCTGCGAGCGATACGTCGTCGTCGTTACGGAACCAAAGCTCGTTGCGGCGTTAGGCCGCTTTCCGCTGCCGATCGAAATCGTTCCGTTCGCGGCGCCATACGTTCGGCGCGAGATCGCGCGGCGTTTCGGTAACGTTGACGTCGTGCGCCGAGGCAGCGGCCTGCAGCCGTTCGTCACCGACAACGGCAACTGGATCTTCGACGCGCATTTCGGCCGCATCGACGATCCGCCCGCGCTCGACACGGCGTTGCGTGAGATCCACGGCGTCGTTGCAACCGGCCTCTTCTACAATCTTGCCGACGAGGTGATCGTCGGCGAAGCGAGCGGAACGACCCGCTCGCTCACCGTCATGCCTCGAACGTCGCGATCTCGTTAAGGTCGC